>CALMQS010000040.1 GCA_937871285.1 uncultured Sphingobacteriales bacterium
AATCTTTACGACTCTCTTCTCCATCTTTGAAAGAACTTGCATGGCACAAACATAGGATCATAGGCACACAGGTACACATAGCTTTTCTTATTATTTCTATTGTGCCCTATGTTTCTATTGTGTCTATGTGTTTTCCCTTCTTTGCAGGACGCATTTTCAGGAATAATATTTTATATTGCGTTCTTATTAAAAATTATCATTCCCCATGAGCAATCAGAAAAGAAGAACCTTCCTCAAACTTTCGGGTATGGCAGTTACGGCAGGCGCATTGCCATTTAATATTATTCATGCTACCCCTGCATATAAAAAAGCAAATGCGGATACGCTTAAAGTAGGACTTATTGGCTGCGGCGGCCGGGGCAGCGGGGCAGCCAGCCAGGCTTTATCAGCCGATCCTAATGTAGTGCTCCATGCTATGGGAGATATATTTAGTGACCAACTGGAAAAATCCCTTGACAATCTTAAAGAAATACATGCCGGCAAGGCGAATGTGAGTCCCGAACATCAATATGTTGGATTTGACGCTTACAAAAAAGTGCTGGCATCGGGTGTGGATGTGGTGGTACTGGCAACTCCGCCGGGTTTCCGGCCTTTGCACCTGGAAGCCGCTGTAGAAGCTGGCAAACATATTTTTTGCGAAAAACCAGCGGCAGTTGACGGCCCCGGCATCCGGAAAATATTGGAAGCCGCAAAAAAAGCAAAAGAAAAAAACGTAAGTATTGTTTCGGGGTTTTGCTGGCGCTTTCATGAGCCTAAAAGAGCCACTTTCGGAAAAATAGTTGACGGCGCCATCGGCGAGGTATCAGCCGTATATAATACCTATAATACCGGCGCTACCTACAGGAGCTGGCAGCCGGAAAATCCGCAGCTCGCTTCTGCCGAATGGCAGCTAAGGAACTGGCCTTTTTTTAACTGGCTTTCGGGTGATCATATTGTAGAACAGGCAGTACACAGTATTGATATGATGAGCTGGGCTTTCGGCGACAAACTGCCACTTAGCGCCACCGGCACCGGCGGCCGACAGGTAAGAACGGAACCGAAATACGGACATATCTTTGATCATTTTGCTATTACTTACGATTATCCCAACGATGCTAAAGGATATCACTTCAGCCGCCAGCAGGCAGGATGCCAGGGCGGTTATTCGGCAGAAGCCTGGGGCAGTAAAGGCAGGGCTATAGCAGATGTTTCGCGTAACCTGCATGAAATAAAAACCGGGAAAAAAGTATGGACATATAAAGGCCAGCAAAATGATATGTATCAAACGGAACACAATGAGTTATTTGCCGCCATACGAAAAGGCAATACCATCAGCCAGGGCGAAGCCCTTGCCCATAGTTCCATGCTTGCCATAATGGGCAGAATGGCCGCGTATACCGGTAAAAAAATTACATGGGAGGACGCATTGAATTCAACCGAACAGTTAGGACCACCCTCAGATACGTATAGCTTCGACCTGTCAATTCCCGTAGCTGAAGTAGCTATGCCAGGCCTTACCCCATTCAAATAATATTTATGCAAAGAAGAAATTTTATCAAAAACACTGCATTGTTTGCGGCGGCAACAACTATTGGCGTTCCATCCATAGCTGAACCCAAAGCCCTGAAACCTAAAATCAAAAAGAGCCTTAAGATTGAAATGGTGAAAGAAGGCAACACCATAATGGACAAATTTAAGCTACTGAAAGAACTGGGGTACGATGGCGTGGAATTCAGCTCGCCGCACAAATTTGATCATCGCGAAATATTAGATGCAAAACAAAAAACAGGGCTGGAAATACCAGGTGTGGTAAATTCCCAGCATTGGAAATTACCGCTGTCGCATCCCGATCCCGCTATCAGGAAACAATGCGCCGATTCGGTTATTGAATCACTGAATGATTGCAAAATGTATGGCGGCACCACCGTGTTGCTGGTAGCCGGCGTTGTAAATGAAAACATCAGTTATGCCGATGCCTATAAGCGTACCCAGGAAGAGATAAAAAAACTATTGCCGCATGCTGAAAAGACCGGCATCAAAATCGCCATTGAAAATGTATGGAATAATTTCCTGATCAGCCCTGTTGAAGCTGCAAGGTATGTAGATGAGATCAACCATCCTTTGCTGGGCTGGTATTTTGATATCGGCAATATACTGCGCTATGGCTGGCCCGAGCACTGGATTGAAACGCTGAATAAACGCATCATGAAATTAGATGTGAAAGAATACAGCCGCAAAAAACAAAATGATGAAGGGCTTTGGAAAGGTTTCGATGTGGAGCTGATGGAAGGCGATAACAACTGGCCGGTAATCATACAATCCCTTGAAAAAATCGGATACAATGGCTGGGCTTCGGCAGAAGTGCCCGGCGGCGACAGGGAAAGGCTTAAAGTGATCATTGACCGGATGAATAAGATATTTGGGTAGCAGGAGGTTTGTGGTTTATAGTTTGTGGTTTGAAAAAACAAATTACAAGAACCAAATAAAATCCAAATTTTAAATCCGAAGGTTCAAATCCGAAATTCGAAAGAGCGATCAGCTTTGAGCTATGGGCAGTATTAAAGAAGGAGCATGCATCCTATCGTTAGCGATAACTCACCTGATGCCTTACTGCTGATAGCTGATTGCTTTTTAATGGAAGAACAAATATCCCACAGCGATAGCGGTAATAACACCGGCAAGATCGGCTAACAGCATTACCGGGATAGCGTAGCGGGTATTTTTGATAGAAACGGCGCCAAAATAAACCGCCACCACGTAAAAAGTAGTATCGCTGGTGCCCTGGAAAATGCTCGACAACCGGCCAATAAACGAATCGGCGCCGTAAGTATTCATCGCATCCACCATCATGCCCCTGGCCCCGGCGCCGCTTAATGGTTTCATGAAAGCCGTAGGCAGCGCTTCCACAAAGTCAGTATTCATGCCCAGCAAGGTAAACAAATGCCGGAACCCTTCCGTAATATATCCAAATACACCGGAGTTGCGCAGTACACTTATAGCCACCAGCATGGCAATGAGGTAGGGAATAATACGCACGGCAATTTCAAAACCACTTTTGGCTCCTTCTACAAAAGCATCAAACATATTTATCTTCTTTCTCCATCCGCCCAATAAAAAAGCAAGGAAGATCAGTAAGATAATGCCACTGCTGAGTGTAGATGAAAAAATTTCCAGGCTGCGCTGGTCAAGTGTAGTAAGATACCATACCAAAGTGGCTATTAATACAGATATCCCTCCTATCCATGCCAGTATTACCGGTTGAAACAAACGGATCTTTTGCCGGAAAGACACGATCAGCAATGCCGCCATCGTTGCCGCAAATGTTACGATCATGCAGGGAACAAATATATCTGTAGGATTGGCCGCAGCAGGTTTTACAGAAGCACGCATGGCCATTACGCTTACGGGTATCAGGGTAAGTCCGCTGGCGTGCAAAATCAAAAACATGAGCTGCGAATTGCTGGCTGTATTTTTATCAGGATTCAGTTCCTGCAAACTTTCCATTGCTTTAATACCAAAAGGGGTAGCGGCATTATCCAGGCCCAGCAGGTTAGCCGAAAAGTTCATCATCATGTGCCCCGTAGCCGGATGATTTTTGGGTACTTCGGGAAACAGCTTTGAGAAAAATGGCGCCACCAGCCGCGACAGGAAATTAATGGCGCCGGCTTTTTCACCGATCTTCATAAAGCCCAGGAACAACGACATGATGCCCACTAATTTCAGGGAAATATCAAAACCATCATTGGCTGATTTGAATATACCATCCACCAGCAGCTTTAATATTTCAGCATCGCCTAAAAAAGCCCATTTTACAAATGCGATGGCAAAAGCCAGCAGGAAAAAAGCCATCCATATATAATTCAATGCCATAGTTGAAGATAAATGGTAAAATGTAAATTGCAAAAAATGATATGACTGGGAGAAGTTTTGAGTTTATAGTTTGTTGTTTATGGTTAACAGCCCGTTTCTGGTTTCGAACTTTCGCCTTCAATTTAAAATTTCTTTGTCATTTGGTTCTTCTCTTCGGATTTAGAGCTTCCGGCTTCGGATTTGATTTTTTTTGATTTTTGTTATTTGCTATTTGGTTCTTCTCTCCGGATTTGAAAATTCCCTCCGTAATGCTACCTTTGCCGCCTTTAAAAAGGCTGGGCTAAAACAACCAGACTTACAATTAAAAATCAATCATGGCATTACAAGCAGGTATCGTAGGGTTGCCCAATGTGGGAAAATCAACGTTGTTCAACGCGTTAAGCAGCGCCAAGGCGCAGGCGGCCAATTTTCCGTTTTGCACCATAGAACCCAATGTGGGCGTAATTACCGTACCGGATCAGCGGCTTATTGAACTGGAAAAATTAGTGAACCCGCAAAGAGTAGTGCCTACAACCGTTGAAATTGTAGATATAGCCGGGTTGGTAAAAGGCGCCAGCAAAGGGGAAGGACTGGGAAACCAGTTCCTGGGCAATATCCGTAATACAGATGCCATCATTCATGTGCTGCGCTGCTTCGATGATGATAATGTGATACATGTGGACGGGAATGTAAACCCGGTAAGAGATAAAGAAATCATTGATACGGAACTGCAGCTAAAAGACTTAGACAGTGTAGAGAAAAAAATTAGCCGTACGGAAAAAATTTCCCGCACCAGCGGCGATAAGGAACAGGTAAGAGGTTTGGAGATACTGCAGCAACTGAAACAGCACCTCGAACAGGGCAAAAATGCAAGATCATTTAACGTAAGCAAAGAAGATAAGGAGAAATTTATTGCTGATACTTTTCTGCTTACGCTTAAGCCCGTCATTTACGTTTGTAATGTAGATGAGAAAAGTGTAATTACCGGAAACAAGCACACAGCCGCTGTGCAGGAAATGGTAAAAGATGAAAACGCCGAGATATTATACGTTAGCGCCGCCATCGAAAGCGAGATTGCAGTAATGGAAAGCTTTGAAGACCGCCAGATGTTCCTGGAAGATATCGGGTTAAAGGAAAGCGGTGTTACCAGGCTGATCCGCTCTACCTATCATTTGCTGGACCTGATTACTTATTTTACAGCAGGCGTGCAGGAGGTAAGGGCCTGGACCATTACAAAAGGCATGCTGGCGCCGCAGGCTGCCGGTGTAATACATACCGATTTTGAAAAAGGCTTTATCCGTGCGGAAGTGATCAAATACA
>CALMQS010000041.1 GCA_937871285.1 uncultured Sphingobacteriales bacterium
TCGGAAATCCTCGAAAAATTGGATGTGCTGACCTAATTTGGACAACTCGGGAGATGTTTGGTTGCTGAAACGGTAAGCCCGGAAGAAGGTTTTGATGTATAAGGCAATCGGTTTTGAACCAATCGGTTGCTCCATATTGTATGTTACAGACAAAAATATTGCCTTCATTTCGTTTTTTTCGGGCTGTGCATAGTAGTACAATAGCTAAATTAGGGAACAGGCACGAAAACGGGCAGTATTCCCTGCCGGCCGGCAGGCGGGGTTTTCGTGTGCCCACCCGACTGAACATTGTTCGGGCGGGCCTTTTTTTGTTTCTTTTTTTAGCAAGCCCTATTTGGCTCTCGCGGATAACGGATATGGTAATATCAGTTGGTATCGTATATTTGCGTTTCATAAGTTCTTTACTCAATTTCTTCATCAAACGAAAAAGGTTCCCGCCATTGGTGGGATTAATAGGGAATTGTGTGCAAATCACAAGCTGTCCCGCAACTGTAAGTAACGCAAAAAGTTTTTACCCACGGGTATCCACTGTGGCGCTAAGTCGCAACGGGAAGGATGGTAAAAATGTTACAAGTCAGGAGACCTGCCTTTATCGTATTGACAAATGCTTTCGTGGTATAAAGCAGGCGGTCAGTTGGTGCACATTTTAATGTATGCAGGCAGTTTGCTGTCTGTATAAATAATAATGCTGTGCATACTGCTTCTCTCTCTTTATTTTACAAAGCACCGGAAGTTTGGCAAGAGCTTTTAACTGATCTTTTATCAATTAAAAAGCAACAAACATGCAAACGCACAACTTAGGCTACCCGAGGATAGGCAGCCGGCGTGAACTTAAAAAAGCTTCCGAACAATACTGGGCCGGGAAGCTGCCCGTACAGCAACTGCTGCAAACAGGCAAAGCCATTCGCCTGCAAAACTGGCAACTGCAAAAAAACGCAGGCATAGACCTGATTCCCTGTAATGATTTTTCTTTTTACGACCAGGTGCTGGATACCAGCCTGATGGTGGGCGCTATCCCGGAAAGGTATCATACGCTGATGGAAGAGAAGCAATTGCCGGATATTGACCTGCTTTTTGCCATGGCAAGGGGCTACCAGCAGGATGGCTTTGACATTACCGCTATGGAAATGACAAAATGGTTTGATACCAATTACCATTACATCGTTCCGGAGTTTACAGCCAACCAAAAATTCAGCCTGTACTGCAATAAAACGCTCAACGAATTCAGGGAAGCAAAACAGGCGGCATTTAATGCAAAGCCCGTATTGTTAGGCCCGGTATCGTATTTATTGTTAGGTAAAGAAAAAGAAGAAGGCTTTCACAGGCTTGAGCTGATCGGCCGTTTATTGCCTGTTTACCTTGAAGTGCTAAAGCAATTGGATGAAAGCAATGCGCACTATGTGCAGTTGGATGAGCCCTGCCTTTCCCTGAACCTTTCTGAAAAAGAGCAGGAAGTATTTATAAAAACCTACAGGGAAATAAAACAAAAGCTTCCCAACCTGCACATTATCCTGGCAAGCTACTTTGAATGTTACGGGCAAAACCTGCAAACTGCGTTAAGTCTTCCGGTACAAACCATACACCTCGACCTGGTACGCTGCCCCTTGCAGTTAAATGATATCCTGTCAACGGATTTTGTAAAGGCAAAAACCCGCCTTTCCTTAGGTGTTGTTGACGGGAGGAATATCTGGAAAAATGACTTTCAGCAGTCGCTTGCACTCATCAGCAAAGCAGTTGGAAAAATTGGAACAGAAAGGATATGGATAGCGCCATCCTGCTCCCTGTTGCATTCGCCCTGCGACCTTGACATGGAAACAGACGAACAGACATTAACTCCCCAAATAAAGCAATGGCTTGCTTTTGCCAGGCAAAAAACAGATGAGGTGGTAGCATTGAAGCAACTGGCAAGCGGGGAAGATACAGTGGCAGCTAATATTAAATTGCAGGAAAATATTCGTGCCAATGCAAGCCGCAGCACATCATCCCTCATTCACAACCCGGAAGTAAAGCAAAGGGTTAACGCTATCACTGCAAAAGATGACCGGCGTGAAAATGTTTTTGCCGTACGAAAAATAAAACAACAGGAAGCGCTGCAACTGCCGTTGTTCCCTACCACTACCATCGGCTCATTTCCGCAAACTACCGAAGTAAGAAGCTGGAGGGCAGCGCTTAAAAAAGGAACGCTTACGCAGGAACAGTATAACGAACGCATCGCAAAAGAAACAGCGGAAGCTATCCGGTGGCAGGAAGAAACCGGTATAGATGTTTTGGTGCATGGTGAATTTGAACGCAATGATATGGTGGAATATTTTGGTGAGCAATTAGATGGTTTTGTATTCACCAAAAACGGATGGGTGCAAAGCTATGGCAGCCGCTGTGTTAAGCCACCCATCATATATGGCGATGTGAGCCGCCCGGCGCCCATGACATTGAAATGGACGGCTTATGCGCAATCTTTAACTGATCGGTGGGTAAAGGGAATGCTTACGGGTCCGGTTACCATTCTGCAATGGAGCTTTGTACGTAACGACCAGCCCCGGAGCAAAACCTGCACACAAATTGCATTGGCTATACGCGATGAAGTTACCGACCTGGAAAAAGCGGGAATAAAAATCATACAGATTGATGAGCCTGCCATCCGGGAAGGGTTGCCGCTACGAAAAGAAAACTGGCAACAGTATTTGCAATGGGCTGTTCGCGCGTTCCGTATTGCGGCGGGCGGGGTGAAAGATGAAACGCAAATTCATACCCACATGTGCTATTCCGAGTTTAACGACATCATTCAAAATATTGCAGAGATGGATGCCGATGTAATTACCATCGAATGTTCGCGTTCGCAAATGGAGCTGCTGAATGCGTTTTCGGATTTTAAGTATCCCAATGATATCGGCCCGGGCGTGTATGATATCCATTCGCCCAGGGTGCCTTCAAAAGATGAAATGATTGCGCTGATGGAAAAGGCAATAGCCGTTATTCCCGCTGAGCAGCTTTGGGTAAACCCCGATTGCGGCTTAAAAACAAGGCATTGGGAAGAAACTAAAAAAGCGCTGAAAGCGATGGTGGAAGCTGCAAACGCCTTACGGTTGTCTGTAGGCGAAAATGTTTTATAGTTTTAAGAGGCGGTCTCAGAAGAGCCGGTATAGAAGATATGCCACTAAGACACAGGGGCACAAAGTCCTGATCTTCGCGTTTTATTTTCTTTGTGTTTTGTGGCAAAATATTGCTTTTGAGACGGCCTCTTTTTTTATCTGGAGTAATGGAAAAGCACGAAGAAAAATATTGCCCTAAGTGCAACAGCCGGTTTACCTGTAAGGCAGGTGACATTGCAAACTGTCAATGTAACACTGTAGCGCTGAGCGAAGCAGCACAGGATTTTTTGTTACGCACAAGCTTCGATTGCTTATGCAAAAGCTGTCTTGAAAAGATCAACCACGATATTAAAATGGCAAGGGGCTATCAATTCCCGGCGCAGAAGGAAATGCTGATTGAAGGATTGCATTATTATAAGGAGCATAATAACTGGGTATTCACAGAGCTGTATCACCTGTTAAGGGGTTATTGCTGCCAAAGCGGGTGCAGGCATTGCGTATACGGGTATAAAAAAGCTGTCAGCGGCAACTGATTTGAAATTTGAGATCCGGGATTTGAGATTGGATTTCGCTTCGGATTTGGGAGTTTGTAGTTTATAGTTTTTTGTTTACCGTTGTGTTCTTCGGATTTCGGATTTGAATATTCGGATTTGACTTTTGTCTGTCATGCTGGGGAACGAAGCATCTTTATACTATTTGATCTTTGTCATTTGGTTCTTGTGCTTTACTGGCTCCCCTTTGTCATACAAATGTCAGTTTCCCCCTTTCGTAAATAGTTTTCCCTTCTGCGTAAAGCCAAATGGTAATTCTGCCACACATTTGCAAAAATACCGGGCAACCTGGTTTGCCGGTAGTGCTACTTCTTTTAAATATACCATCTTTTAAACCGGGATTTGCAGGAGCGATCACACATTATGAGGAAGATATACTTTGTTACCGGAATTGTATTATTGGTTAATACGGTGCTTGCGCAGCAAGACACTACGGCTGCAAAAGAACTGGCGGAAGTAGTGGTAACCGGGCAATACAAGCCGCAATCTGTAAAAAATTCCGTTTACCAGGTAAGGGTCATTTCAAAAGAACAGATACAGAAGCAGGCTGCCTCCAAACTGCAGGATGTGCTCAGCAACCAGTTGAACATCCGTTTTTCGCAGGATGCCGCCACAGGCGGTTCAGACATCAGCATGCTGGGCTTGTCGGGTCAAAATGTAAAAATTTTAATTGACGGGGTGCCAATGATTGGCCGGCAGGGAACTTCCAATGAGATCAATATTAACCAGGTGGAAGTAAATTCCATTGAACGGATCGAAATTATTGAGGGACCGATGTCGGTGATCTATGGAGCCGATGCGCTGGCAGGTGTTATTAATATCATCACACAAAAACCCAGAAAAGAAAAATTTGCTGTAAATGCGCGGCTTCATGAAGAAACTGTTGGCAAAGAATATGGTTTACAGCAGGGCATACATAACCAGTATGTGGGCGGTTCGGCTACTTATAAAAACTGGTATATCAATGGTGGCATTGGCCGGAATTTATTTGGTGGCTGGAAAGATTCGGCTGTTGGCAGGGAATTGCTGTGGCATAAAAAAGATCAGATCGTTGGTAACGGTATGGTGGGCTATCGTACCTCAAAGCTCAATGTGTATTACAGGTTCGACGGGTTGGATGAGATCATTACCAACCCGGCTAATATAACCGGCAGCCAGCCTGCGCTTGACCAGGAATATATTACAGACCGGCTGATGCAGCAATTGCAGGCAGCCTATACTTTTAATCCCAAATTGTCGGCAAACGCAATAGCGTCTTATACCCATTTCACCAGGCAGGTGTATTCCACATTATATTACCCCGATGGTGATGTAAGAGTAGCTACCGCGCCCGGCGCGCATAGCTTGTCGGCTTTCAATGGCTTCACTTTTCGCGGAACAGTGCTGTACAGGATGTCGCCTGTTGTATCGTTTCAACCTGGTGTGGATATTAATATAGAAAATGGTGATGGCGAAAGAATAAAAACAGGCGTTCAGCAAATAAACGACTACGCGTTTTTTATTACATCGGAGATCACACCTGTAAAAAGGCTCAATATTCGCCCGGGGTTACGTTTTGTCAGCAACTCCGTGTATGATGCACCGCCTGCTATCCCATCGCTGAATATAAAGTTCGGGTTAACAGAAAGGCTTGATCTCAGGGCAGCTTATGCAAGGGGGTTCCGTTCTCCGTCTATCCGCGAGCTGTACTTCGATTTTCATGATGGCAGTCACGATATCATAGGTAATACAGAACTGCAGGCGGAGTATTCCAATAGTTTTACAGGGTCGTTAACCTTTGCTGCCGTTAAAAAAGAAGCCCTCAGATTAAACACCTCGCTGAGCGGTTTTTATAATGATGTGAGTAATATGATCGGCTATGTGCAAAGCGCTTCCGATAACCGGATTACCACGTACAGTAATATTGATAAATATAAAACGCGTGGTGCAACGCTGAATGGCAGCCTGGTTCACCGTAATTTCAATGCTTCACTCGGCTTTTCCTATACGGGCAGGTATAACCGGTACAAGCCGAACGATCCTTCCCTCGCTTCCTTTAAATGGTCGCTGGAAACAAATGCTGTTGCAGGCTATGCTTTTCCAAAGATCGGGATGAATGTAAACCTCTTTTACAAATTCACAGGCAGGCTGCCTTATTACCAGTTGGCCACCGTAGACGGGAAGGAAGAAGTACGGCTCATGCAAACCGGCGGCTATCACTGGGCCGATCTCACCATCAACAAAAAATTATTTAAGCTGTTAACCTTAAACGCGGGTGTGCGTAATCTTTTTGATGTAACCCGGGTGAGCAGTACTACCGCTAATACGGGAACCCATGCGTCAAGCGCCGTTTCTTCTATTGCCTATGGCCGTTCCTGGTTTATGGGCCTTGCTTTTAACTGGAACAAAAACTAATTGTATAATCATAAAAATCCCGATAACATGTTGAGCACAAAACTAAAGATAGGATTAGCGTTTTCCCTTGGCTTATTTTTATTGGCGGCAGGATGCCGTAAAAAAGATGCGCCATTGCCCGATAACCTGGTACAGTTTGAATCGGGTAACCAGGGCCTGGCAGCAGCTATCCCGGATATAACCGTGAAATTAAAATTAACCCGGGCGGCCAGCAGCGATATTCCTGTTACCATCAGTATTACCCCAACAGGCGTTGCTTATACAACCGATTTCACCACCGCGCCTGCCGCTTCTTCCGGCACACTGTCTTTAACCATTCCCAGCGGAAGCAGCGAAACGAGCTTTACACTAACCAAAACACCCGGTATCCTGCTTGAAGGTACCGAGCAGATCGTTTTTAAGATCGAATCTTCCGGTTCACCGGTGATCATTGGCTCTACCAATATATTTACCCTGCAGTTTGCCGAGATCATATCTTCGGGAGCGGCCATTACAGGCGATGGTGGCGGCGCCACTTATGCCAACAAGGTGTTTTTTGACCTCAGCGCTAATAGTCAAACAGCCGTTCTGCGCACCAAATGGGACCTTGGCTTTTACAGCGGTGATGACTGGAGGGTGATCCTCAATTCATCTACCGGCATGATGGCAAAGCAAATTGATAAGAACGACCTCAACGATGTAACGGCTGCAGATACTATTGATTTTTCAACACAGGTTATATTCAACCAGTTTGAACCCGATGTTGCCGCGCTTCCTTATATTGATTATCCCGATGGCGATCTTGCTAAAACAGCTATAGCAGAAATTTCGGCCACGGCATCGGATAATAAGGTATATATCGTAAACAGGGGAAAAGGAATTGGTACTCCCGCGCCCGACAGGGGATGGAAAAAGATCAGGATCAGTCGTAACGGAAGCGGTGGCTATACCCTGCAGCACGCGGATATCGGTGCTACCTCGTTTACCTCGGTTGATATTCCTAAAAACGCTGATTATTTCTTTAACTATGTTTCCTTTGAGACCGGCGCTGCGGAAGTGGAACCCCAAAAGACAAAATGGGATATTGCATGGACCTATTTTTCCAATGTAACCGATTTCGGCGGCGGTGAAGTACCGTACACCTTTCAGGATATAGTACTTCATAACAGGAATGTAACAGTAGCTAAGGTGCTCACCAGCGCTAAAGCTTATGATGTCTTTGCGGAAGCGGATATAGCATCGCAAACTTTCGTCACTACGCAGTCTGGTATTGGCGCCGACTGGCGTTCAGGAGGCGGCCCCGGTACGGCTCCCTTTGTTCGCGATGATAGATATTATATTATTAAAGACGGGGATAATAATTATTATAAGCTCAGGTTTACAGCTATGACCAAAGATGGGGAAAGAGGCTATCCTGCTTTTGAATATGCTCTGGTAAAAAGCGGCGAATAATACAGAACATAAAAATGTTATACGAAAACCATTCCTGTTTAAAGGAGTGGTTTTCCTTTTTGCGTAAATCACTTTCCGGATTTTGCAAACCTTCTTGCTGGTAATATTGTTGCTTTGTCATTAAATTGTAAAATATGAATAAAAAAATAACCGGAACAGTCATTGGTTTAGTATTAGTCGTAATGGTTCAGGCGCAATCTGCCGAAACAAAAAAATATGTGGAAAGTCTTTGCGGATGTTTTAACGTGGAGTTTAAATACGCCGAAACTTTTGCACCCGATGAGGAGTATAAGTTTCACGAACGCGAAGGGATCAATGGCGGAACAGAGCTTACCTTCCCGGTTGAAGTAAGCGACAATAAAATTGTTATGCAGCACCTGCTGATCGTTTCGGAAGGAATGATCGTTAAGCACTGGCGGGAAGACTGGACCTATGAAAACCCGGAAATATGGAAATTCACAGGCAATAATGTGTGGAAGAAAGAACGTCTTCCGGAAGACCAGGTAAAAGGTAAATGGACGCAGTCGGTATGGGAGGTAAGCGATGCGCCCCGCTATCAGGGTGCGGCCGAATGGGTAACGCTTGATGGCAAAACCTTTTGGCAGAACACAACAGATGCGCCGCTGCCCCGCAGAGAATATTCTACCCGCAACGATTACAATATCCTTAAAAGAACAAACCGGCTTGTGCTCAATGATAAAGGCTATGTGCATGAGCAGGATAATGAAAAGATCATTCGTAAAGATGGTGTTGATCAGCTATTGGTAGAAGAAAAAGGAAAGAACACCTATGTGCGTGTAGATGATAAGAACTGCGATGCCGGAAGAGCTTACTGGAAAAAGACGCAGCCTTACTGGACTAAAGTGCGTCAGGCATGGGAACAATATTTAGCTGCTCATAACACTGTTGCCTTAAAAAACTCGGTTGATGATAAAGTGCTGCATGAGCATTTGTTTGCGCTGGCAAAGGATTATAGCTCGGGCAAGCTGAAAGACAAAAATGTTGAAGCATCGGTTAAATCCATACTGGAAAAATTCTGGATTGAAAACGGGGCAACCGTTGCCGCAAGTAAATAAGATAAGCTTACCGCTAGTCCTTCTAATTTGGGGTTGCTCAAAAGCGGAAAAATCAATACAGTCCCATGATCTAATAGAAATTTCTGCAACCAGTTGCACAACTTTTAATCAAAATGTAATTAAATGCTTACAGTTCCTATTTTGTAAATTGTTGATTTTTGCCACGAAGT
>CALMQS010000042.1 GCA_937871285.1 uncultured Sphingobacteriales bacterium
CAGTATCCTTTTTATCATACATAGTTTATATCAAATAATATACCGGTACTAACAGGCAGGTATGCTTTGTGCCTGCCGTGATTTTGGAATGGGTAAGGAAACATAAAATGTAGAGCCTTTTCCCTTTTCAGAAACTACCCATATTTTACCATTTTGACGGCGAACAATTTCCGAAGCAATATAAAGTCCGAGCCCCAGTCCGGAAAAAGTATTAATAACGGGTTCCGCCACCCTGAAAAAGCGTTCAAATATCAGGTTCAGATGTTCTTTTTCGATGCCTACGCCAAAATCCTGAACAGATATTAAAACATTTTTCTTTTTTATTGCGGTTCTTACAATTATTTCACTGGCTTTGGGAGAATATTTAATGGCGTTGTTAAGCAGGTTACTTAACACCTGTCCTGTACGGTAGCGATCGCCCTCCATCAGAACGGAATGATCTAATCCGGTTTTGATCACATGTTGATGCGTGGTTCTTTGCAGCTCCTCTGTTAATTCTGTAATCAGTTCATTGAGGTCGTAGCTTTCTTCCCTGAACTTTAGCTGGTTACCTTCAATACGGTTAAAATCCAGTAAGTCTACAATAAGCGTAGTAAGCCGGTCAACCTGCATGTTCATCTTACCAACCAATTCAGCCGATCTTGTATCGCCGCTTTTTTTGAACAATTCTTCGAGGATCTGTGAATAGGCTTTAATGCTGGTAACGGGTGTTTTTAATTCATGGCTGGCTACACCGATAAAATCATCTTTCTGCTTTTCCAGTATTTTTCTTTCTGTTATATCCCTGTAATTGGCGATAATGCCATTGATCTTATCATTGTTCAAAAAACTCCGGAAAATAGCATCAATGGTTCGGTAGTTGCCGTTTTTATGCCGGAGGCGGAATTCCCCGTATACATTTTCGTCCGGGTTAGAAGCAGCCTTTTTTAATAGATCCAGTTTATGTTCCCTGTCGTCCGGGTGCACGATCATATCCAGTTTAATATTTCGTCCTACCCGCTCATCCGGTTTATAACCCAATACCGGCTCAATTGCCGGGCTTTCATACAAAACAGTGCCGTCTTCGGTAAAAACAGTAATAATATCTGAAGAATTTTGCACCAGCAGCCTGAAGCGTTCTTCATTTTCCATTAATTTTTCTTCCATTTCCTTGCGTGCAGTAATATCCTGTATGGTCAGGATAATCATGGAATCCTGCGCGTTTTTGAGCATGAGTTTAAACGCGCTTACCAGCAGGGTCTTACACCCCACGCCGCTGAAATTTCGGGTAATCTCCAACCCGCTGAAACTGGTATTTTTAGTTTGCAGCAGTTTTAATTTCCGGTGTAGTTCAGGTATATCCCATTTCCCTTCGCTTAATTCATGCAGGCATAAGCCTTCTGTTTCACCCGGCGTTAATTTAAATGCGTGGTAAAAACTTTTATTAGCATTTTTTATTTTTAAACCGGCTGTCATCATCAGCATCGGATCATTCAAACTTTCTATGATCAGTTTTGGGTAGTCTCCCGGTTCTTTCAATCTTTTATTTAGTTCTCTGTTAACCGCTTTACGCTTTTTATGAGTTGTTAATAATTCTTTTTTGAATGTTTTTTGAGCAGAAACAAGGGATGGTTTGGAAGCCTGTTTTGTTAGTACATGCACTGCTTTTTTTATTTTACCCGATACGGGTTTTATTTGTTTGCCAGCTTTATCTTTTTTCACAGCAGTTAAGATTTGCTTTCCCGGAATGCTTTTTTGGTCATAATCCCTTTCAGCTTGTTCAAGCGAAACACAAGTTACAGAAATATGTACTACCACGGCAGTAAACTGATAACCGGATGAAAAGAGGAGGTTGACCGGGAACCGCAATCCCATCCGGATGCGCCATGGCCGGTAAAAAAAGGGGAGTATGGTTAAGCCTGTATAAAAATTCTCTTTTCCTTGCTTTTGCTGTTTTGAAGAATGGATGCGGAGTATCCTTTGCGCTTATGGATAGAACGGGTAAGCCCGTAAGCGCCAGCCCTGAGGAGGGTTTTTTTATTCGCATTGATCTGCCCGGTCCTTCAGCCGGTGCAGGCCGTGGATATGACTGGGTGCAGATAGAAAAAATCGAGAAGGCGCAAGAGCTGCCATATGCAACCGCTCATACACTTATAAGAAGGACCAAAGAGCTTCAGGGAAATGAATGCGCGCATGTTTGCAACCAATGTATATCTTCCTGCCTGCAGGAAGAAGAGGTGTCGATGCTAACCCGTTGTATAAGCCTCGATATGGACTGTGCGGAAATTTGTATTGTTGCCGGGAGGAAATTATGCTCCTCCTTTTGTGGAAAATATTTCCCATTGTTTTTGTATTCACCCCCATAAACAGAACATTGTGCCTGCTGCAACCCGGTAAAACTCCGCTGTCAGGTACCGCTTCCATATAGAAAAGGAAAAGATTTGCAGTGCGGATTCATTTTTGAATATATTATTATAAATGATCAGTATGCCGCACCACAACATATTATTTCTTAAACAAAGGATTTATGAAATAGGCAGCGCTTTGCTTTACTGCCTCAACACCGGAACGCTTCGTATTCCGGCAACCATAATCAACGTGCTGAGCGTAGACAATTACGGAAATTTATATACACTGATCCAGCGTCCGGAGTATGACCTCACGGAAGCCGAAATGCAATTTCCCGTATTACTGAAACTCTATAAAAAAGGAAAACCTTTTTTCATGGAAATTCAGGGGCTGGCAGTTCTGTTAAATGATGGCGAGCTTTTTAACCAATTAATGCACCAGATGGGAAATGAATGTACCAGAAGAATGGAGAACATCATCATTGTGAAATTAAAAATGGAAACCATTTATTATTATGAATGGAAACAACCGTCGCCCGGCAACGGTATAAAAGGGCTTATCGCTCAATTTTTTCAATGGATACGGCGTGCCAGCTCCATATCTTTCTCCCTGAATTTAAATACGCTTGCCCTGCAACAGCGAATCGGATAATAGCAAGAACTGTTTATTTGTGAAACCGGCCGCAACCGTTTCGTAACATTCAACAGAAATACAAATACAATTATTGATTATCAAAGAATTAATATAATTCAGTAGGATAGTATACCCCATATCCACGCCCGTGGCTGTTTTTGCAAAATTTGATCTACCTTTAAGCCTATCGCTTTTTACCCTGTAAATATCCATTCCGCCTAAGCTGTGTGGCACCGCTCACTGCAAAACGCATTCCATGAAAAATGCAACAATAAAAGAACATAGAAAGAGTCAAAACCTCGCGGGGAAAAATGGGCAAAGCCATACCCTTCAGCAACAGTTGGCACTCTACCAAAAAGAAAAAGATATTTTACTAACCTTAAGCAACGACATTACCCGGGTTCGGGAAAAGGATGACCTTATAAAAGTTTTCTCGTCAAGGCTTAAAAAGTATTTCTATTTTACACACACGGTCATTTCGCTGATTGACAAACAAAACGGAACGTATTTTCCATTCCTGATTGACAGGGAATCTATGCAAATTAAACACCGCAGCGAGCTTCCTTCCTTACTTAAAATGCAATTCGTTATTAATGACCCGTTTCTTAGCCAGGTTACAGAGCCGGAAGTGTCGGCGTCCTTTCTGTTAGATGATATCATAAACGAACCGGGTATCCCGGCATTTTTAAAGGTCAATTATGAATGTGGAATAAAGAAAGCGATGATCGTTAAATTAAAAAGTAAAATGGAAACGATCGGGCATGTATTAATGTATTCAGACAAAACTGATAGTTTCCCGGACGACTTTAAAAATGTGCTGGAAGGAATCGCGCCTCATTTATCCAATGCCGTTGCTAATATTATAGTCAATGAGGAAATAGCGGAGAAAGATAAAGACAAGACATTTCTTATTGAGTTCAGTCATGATATAGCATCAGCCAGGACTAAGGATGAGTTAAGCCGGGCAATTCATCAATCGCTGAAAAAGCTGGGACAGATCAGGGCATATTTTATACGCACCATAAATGATGATGGCATTACCCTGAGCCCCTTTATGCATGATGAGGATATTCATTACAAGGATGCCCCTGAGTTTAAAAAATTGCTGAATACTAAGATCAACAAAAACGAGGGACTTAGCGGCAGAGTGCTGAGTGGGAACGAGCCGCAACTGATAGATTTTGAAGAAGAGGTCAAACAGGGAAATACCGATCATTATATAGCATTCTGGAAAGGCCTGGGAGCGCAAAAAGCAGCATTCCAAAAAATGGTAGGCGTTCCGCTCCGTGCAGGCAACACGGACCTGGGGATTTTATGGGTGATAACGGATCAAATAAACCTGAGCCTGCTGAAAGGAATAAGCGACCAGGTAGCCGTGGCCATTTCCAATACCAGGTCTAACGAGGAAATTACAGAAAGAGAGAAAGAAAAATCAATTTTACTTTCTTTATCCAAAGAAATAGCGGCGTTGATGAGCAGGGATGACTTACAAAAGGTAGTAAACAAACAATTCAAGCGTTTGTTCTCTATTGAAGATTTTGGCTTTTTACAGATAAATGAAGATCATACTTACAGCACATTCATGCTGGACCTTGGAAATCATATAAAAACCAAAGCAGGCTATACAGAAGTGAGTTCAGCGAGGTACCCTGTTAATGACCCCGTGTTCAGCCAGATGATGAACTCAGAAGATCCGGTAATATTCGAAATAAACAAGCTTGTGGAAATACCTGACGCGCCGGCGTATGTTTTTTTCTGGAAAAAGCTTGGACTTCGAAGAGTGTTAGGATCGGCGCTGCGTGTGGGCGGAAAAAATATCGGTTGTGCTTTCCTGCATATAGATGCTAATAAAACACAAAACATAAAGATCAATTTGCTAAAAGCCGTTTGTGCTCAGATATCGGTAGCTGTTTCCAATATTCTTGCAAATGAGCAGATCAGTAGAAAACACCAGGAACAAACATTTCTCCTGGATTTCAGTAATGATATAGCGCAGGTAAGAACGAAGCCTGAATTGCAGGCGGCTATTTTCAAAGTGCTGGATAAAACCATGCATGCTCAACTGGCAATGATCCGGGTTATTGAAGATGATAACGTTAACCTGTACCCGTTCATGTACGATAGTTCATTGTTTCAAAAATCAAAAGCGAAGTTTGATGAACTGGTGACGCAGCGGATAACCATCCATGAGCCTTACACGGCTCATGTACTGGCAAGCAGCGATGGCGTAGTATTTAATGTGGAGGAAGAATTAAAAAGCGGGAATGCTTATGCCAGGTTATGGAAAACCGCGGGATTAAAAAAAATGTATGGTTTCCCGCTCAGGGTAGGAAATAAAAACCTGGGTACGATTTGGTTGCTGGCGAAGCGGTTGAGCAAATTATTGCTGAAGGGTATTTGTGCACAGATATCCGTTGCTGTTGCCAATATACAGGCCAATGAAAAACTGCTGGCTTATAAAAAGCAATTGGAAGTAGAAAATGATTACCTGAAAGAGCAGATTCAAACCATCTATAATTTTTCCGATATTATTGGTGATGGCCCTGAAATGCAAAAAGTATATCATTTAATGTCTCTTGTGGCCGAATCTAATTCCACTGTATTGTTATTGGGAGAAACCGGTACAGGTAAAGAGCTAATTGCACGTGCTATTCATAATGCATCTCCCAGGAAAAACAAAATAATGGTAAAGGTGAATTGCGCGGCACTGCCCGCAAACCTGATTGAAAGTGAATTGTTCGGACACGAAAAGGGATCCTTCACCGGTGCCATTGAAAAACGGATCGGCAAATTTGAGTTGGCCAACAACAGTACATTGTTTTTAGACGAAATTGGCGAAATGCCGCTTGAAACACAGGTTAAATTATTACGTGTTTTGCAGGAACGTGAGCTGGAGCGTGTGGGCGGAAAAACGACAATAAAGGTTGACGTTAGAATCATTGCCGCTACCAACCGGAATTTGGAGCATGAAGTAAAATCCGGTCGTTTCAGATCCGACCTTTATTACCGGCTCAATGTATTTCCTATTACATTACCACCTTTAAGAGAACGTTCCGAAGATATTACCCCACTGGCTAATTTTTTTCTTGAACGGTACAGTAAGAATTCAGGGAAAAAAGTAATAGCCATATCTCCAAAGTGCATCGGGGAATTAAAGCGCTATACCTGGCCCGGTAATGTGAGAGAACTGGAACATTTAATTGAGAGAAGCATTCTTTTAACGCAGGGAAATGTTTTAACAGAAATACAATTGCCTAAAAGAGTGAATGAGGAAGGAGCCGATAAATCAGATGTTTCGAACAAAACCCTTCAGCAGCTTGAACGCACATATATCATTGAAGTATTGAAAAGGTGCAGTGGAAAAATTGCAGGCAGTGGCGGAGCCGCTGCAGCGTTGGAAATGCCTTCTACCACACTGCATTCAAAAATAAAAAAGCTCGGCATTTCCAAAGCAGATTATTACCAGAAAGCGGATTAAGCATACTGCTTCTTCTTATTACTGTATTCCTCCTGCTGCAGCCCTGCCGGCACAGCAGTTTATGTTTATCCCCGGTTTGCATTTACCATATCACTTTCGATTCAGCGATGTAAAGTTAACGTTCCACGCAATTCCCCGATATATAGCGCCTCTGTTCGCCAAATGGCGAAATAAAGTGGGTTGAAACATCGTACGCTTCATGTAAGTATCTCAGAATTAATTGATTGCCTATCTGGCACGCCGGTTGTTTTTAGCATCGCCAATCAATAAAAAATAAAACATAAACATTTTAACTATGACACAACCTTACAAGATTGTAAAAGCAGAGAATGATCCACGTATTCTTATACAGGTACGAAAATTTCTGCAAGCGCTTAATTCGGGAAAGGGTAAGCCCATTGAACAGCTTAGTCCCGCTGACGCACGAAAAGTATTAATAAATGCGCAAAATTCAGTAACGGTAGATTACTCCGGTATTGAAGAATCGGAAAGAACAATAATGCAGGACGGCGAACAGGTGAACGTGCATGTTGTAAAACCTATTGGCGCCCAACCGGGCGCGCCGGCCTTCATCTATATTCATGGAGGGGGATGGGTACTGGGAGATTATCAAACCCATAAAAGATTGATAAGAGACCTGGTAGTGGAAAGCGGCGCTGTAGCGATTTTCCCCGATTATACGCCATCACCCGAAGCCTATTATCCGGTAGCCATTTATCAAATCTACGCTACGCTTAAATGGTTGGAGGAGCATGGCAGCGAAATAGGCGTTGATGGTAGCAACCTCGCGGTTGTTGGTAACAGTGTAGGCGGCAACATGGCAGCATCGGTGGCATTGATGGCTAAAGAAAAAAATGGGCCGGCTATAAAGCTCCAGGTATTACTATGGCCGGTAACCGATGCCAATTTTGAAACCGGCTCATACAAAGAATTGGGTGAAGGAAGATTTCTTACAAGGAATATGATGATGTGGTTTTGGGATAATTATTTGCCTGATAAAGAAGCGCGCAGGGAAATATACGCATCTCCGCTGAACGCTACTTTAGATCAGTTGAAAGGCCTTCCTCCTGCCTTAATACAAACTGCAGAGAATGATGTGCTGCGGGATGAAGGTGAGGCCTATGCCCGGAAATTAGATGAAGCCGGGGTTAAAGTAACCTTAACCAGGTACGGCGGATTGATCCACGATTATGGTTTGTTAAACCCGTTGGCTGAAATCCCGGCGGTTAAAACAGCGCTGTTGCAGGCAGCCGCTGTTATGAAGAATGCACTGAAGCACGAATGATCCCGGCAGCAAATAACAAAGTCAACTTGCCTTTTGATAAAAAGATTTTATTAATCACACAAATATTTAAGTATAACAATTTAAAAAACAAAAATCATGAAAATTGTAGTAATTGGCGGAACCGGCCTTATTGGTTCAAATCTTGTAAACAGGCTTCTCCGGCATGATCACACCGTGATAGCCGCATCTCCTGCATCGGGTGTTAACACCATTACCGGTGAAGGACTGAATGAAGCGCTGAAAAATGCAGCTATTGTTGTTGATGTTTCCAATTCTCCCTCATTTGAAGACAAAGCGGTCCTGGATTTTTTTCAAAGGTCTACCATGAACCTGCTTACTGCGGAAGCTTATGCCGGAGTGAAGCATCATGTTGCTATGTCGGTGGTGGGTGCTGAGCGTCTTCCCGAAAGTGGTTACCTCCGTGCAAAAATTGCACAGGAAGAACTGATCAAAGAGTCCGGGATTCCCTACAGCATTTTGCGTTCTACTCAGTTTTTTGAATTTGCAGGCAGGATAGCACAGGCAGGCACAACCGGTGAAGAAGTGCATATTTCGCCGGCCGAATTTCAACCCATAGCATCAGACGAAGTGGTGTCGGCCCTGGCAGATATCGTGCTCGGAGCGCCTTTAAATGCCACCGTTGAGGTAGCCGGGCCGGTGCGTATGCCGATGGTTGAGTTCATCCGCTACTATCTGAATGCAACAGAAGATTCCCGCCGGTTGATCAGTGATGGGCATGCGCTTTATTTTGGCGCCGAATTGAATGACAGATCCTTAGTTCCGGGTGGTAATCCCCGACTTGGAAGAATAAAATATGAAGATTGGTTCAGGGCCCAGTTAGCTACAGCGCAATCCTGATAACTTTCACTACAGCATTTGATCACTGCCTTTCGTAACGGAGATGACGGGTGTCAGCTCGTTGAGGCGGCTGTAAGGGACGTGCACTTTCCACCCGTTCGTGCACGGGACAAACCCACGTCGGCGCGGTGTCCCCGCGAAAACCGGCCAGCTACACAACGAGGCGGCCGGCAGCAGATGCGCTTATTTTCTAATCATAAAAATGGTTTAACATGGGTACCATCTTTTCATCTAAAAAAACAGATCCCGGCAATGAACGGGCCATATCAGAAGGCATTCAGGAAAGCATATACCCATTCTACCACGAAGTAAATATAACCGATGGAGGGGAATTCCTGGATGATGCCATACGAATGAAAGACCAACCCTTAGGCGAAACAAAGGATAGGGAAAACTGACGACACTTTGCAGACGCCTGTAAGAAACAATATTATTAAAATCAAAAACAAATTTTATGTTTACAATTAAACAACTCACATCAGTTGCGTTAATTGCTGCAGCTAACGTTTTTCCGCTGTCGCAAAATGCAAACGCACAAACCCATTCAAAAGGAGTAAAAAATATTGTATTGGTTCACGGCGCTTTCGCCGATGGTTCCAGTTGGACAAAGGTTATTCCTTTACTTCAGGCAAAAGGACTAAACGTAATTGCCGTGCAAAATCCGCTCACTTCGTTCGCCGATGATGTTGCTGCTACCAAGCGGGCCATCGCTCAAATGGACGGACCGGTACTGCTGGTTGGACACTCGTATGGCGGAATGGTGATTTCCGAAGCAGGAAAAGATCCAAAGGTGGCCGGGTTGCTCTACGTTGCTGCATTGGTTCCTGAAGAAGGACAGAACGTTAACGATGTTAATGCTGCGATGCCGCCAACAGCAGTGGGGCCGGAATTTCAGCTTAGCCCCGATGGTTTTTTATCCCTGTCGCCAAAAGGGATCAACGAGTTTTTTGCGCAGGATGTATCACCCGAAGAAAGAAAGGTAATATTTGCTACCCAGGTTACATGGGCTGCATCGGCCACCCAGGAAAAAGTATATAGTCCTGCCTGGCAAACAAAACCTTCATGGTATATCGTAGCGGCAAAAGATGGGATGATTAATCCTGACCTGGAGCGGTATAAGGCCGGGCTGATAAAAGCAACAACGCTTGAGCTTGCATCCAGCCATGTTCCTATGGTATCCCAGCCAGGTAAAGTAGCGGATTTCATGATTGAGGCAGCCGGGAAATTATAATATACCCGATGCGCAAGAACTTACCGACAGTATATTTTTTTAAACAAATAAAATCTAAACAAAATGAACGAGTTTTTATTAGCGATCCACAGGGATCTTACAAGCAAAAATCCGAGTCCTTCGCCGGAGCAAATGAAAGCAGCATTAAAACCTTATCAAGACTGGATAGCGGGCATTGCGTCCAGCGGCAAGCTGGTTGCTCCGCCAAAGCGATGGGATGTTGACGGAAGAGTAATTGCAGGAGATAGTAAAGTACAGCAGGGGCCTTACGCAGAAAAAAAAGAGTCTATCGGCGGGTTATTTCTGATAAAAGCAAAAGATTACGATGAAGCTGCGGAGATTGCGAAGGGATGCCCGATTATTCAATATGGAGCCATTGTTGAAGTACGTATGGCAATTCCTGCAGCATAGGGTTTGGGGTTATTGAATGCCTTTGGCGTAACAAAGGCATTCTTGTTATTCTAACAGTGCTGATAAAGAAATCAAATAAATAGTAATCAAAAAATAAAGTACAGGTTAACAACAGGAATCACTGCGCCGGATTTTGAGCTGTATGCTTCCCCTTATCAAAAATTCATCCTCTTGCCTTACCTGCAGCCGTTGCAACAGAGGCCGCTGCCCTGCAGGATAAATTTTGGGAAATGCACGACATCATTTTTGAAAAACAGCAAACGCTGGAGGCAGAAAGTTTTTTCTATTTGCTACAACCATCGGACTTGACCAGGAACGCTTTAAAAGTGATATGCAAAGAAAAGATCTGGCGGAGAAGGTTCAGCGCGATTTTGAAAGCGGACTCAGAAGCGGGGTAAACCGGACTCCATCTTTCTTTGTCAATGGAAAAAAATATAATGGTGGTTGGGAAGAAGATGAACTGCTTCAGTACCTGGAAAGCAAGTTGGCGGAGATCTCCGTTTTTTAGAAGTAAATGTAAATGTACAGGTGTATAGGGATACTTTCAACCCCTTATCTCCCGTTTGCGCGCAGCACGGTTATTTCTTTCTTCACCTGGTCGTCGTAGGTTTTTTTAACAATATAGTGCCATTGCCGCTCGGGAACGTCAACGAAAAAGATATCATCTTTTTTATGTTTTTGTACAGCGTCCTGGAATTCTTTGGGCATCATTTCTTCGCCGAAGAACCAGCCGGTGTCGCCATGCGTGGTGTTGCCATCCATGGTGTACTGGTCGGAAAGCTGATCGAATGATGTGCCTTCAGATGCTTTTTGTAAAATAACTTTTTTAAGACTGTCTACCTCTGCGTTGGATAAGGATGAGCCGTCTAAGAAGATATAGTTGGCGCGGTAAGTCACTTCTTCCGTTCCGTCAAGCACCAGGTAAGTAACATAGCCAACGGAAAAAACATCGCCTTTTTTTTGCCGCAGCAGCCGCTTGTCTATAAGCGTTGTGTCTTTTCCCAGTGTGAGGTGAAGCAGGGTAGGTTTGAGCGGCTGGTTGGCGTCAATGAATTTCTGCGCTTCCTGGAGTGTTTTGATCTTTTCAAACTGTTCCCTGACGGTTAACTGTGCAAACATTGGCGTGGCAAAGAGCAGGCATATCCATACAAGAGCAGCTTTCATATTTCTATTTTTAGTTGGGTATTTCAAAAAATGCTTTTAATAAAAATTGCTGAACACACCTGATGAAGATACTATTTTTATAGTATTATCATTGGGTGCAAACTGTTATAAATTCTCCCAAAAATACGGCGCAGCCTTGAACCGGTGGTCTGCAGGAGCTTAAAAGATCCTTAAAAATTATAATTATGGTTTGACATTCATATCTTTTGATGTTGCCAAAGCGATCACTCTCCCGTTTTCACCTACTGCGTTATAAAAATGATATACTACGCCTTCCCATTGTATTACCCAGGGCTTATGCGCATATTGCTGATCGTAAGGTTCGGATGGCGCTACCAGGCTGGGTCCATTCCATTCTGTCCAGTTCAGCAGGTTGTATGAACACGCGAAGCGGTCAAAAGCGGAGGGGTTGCCATCCTGCCAGTTATGCCCAAAATAAAACATCACGTACAGGTCATTCATCTTTACAATTTGCGCGTCGCCACAAATACCCCTTCCTTTTGTAATTACCGGGTCATGGCCTTTGCGTTCCCAATGCTCCATGTCATTGGAAACTGCCACGGCAATGCTTTCAAAACTATGTCCCTTAGCATCTGTACTGTCGCCTGCCGCATTATAATACATCACAAACGGGTAACCGCTTTTTTTATCTGCATCATGTATTACGGAACTTTTAAAGATGGTTTTATTATCGTACCATTTAGCCGATGAATCAATGGCCGACAATACCGGCTGCGGTAATCTTTCCAGCTCTTTTGCCTGCAGGTTATCTGTATACGCCATGCCCACACCCAAACGCCCTGCTTCATATCCCTTATCGGCGCCGCCTAAGTAAGATACCCAATATCTTTGGTTATATTTCATGGGCGCATAGCTTCCGCCCCAGGTAATATCTACCAGTGCCGGATACCCTGCCTTTTGACTGGCATCCCAGGTGTTTTCGGTAAAGGACATTATCTTTCCCTGCGTATCCCAGTGCAGCAGGTCATTGCTTTCGGCGATCCAGGTTTCGTAGCCGGTTCCGTCAAAAATAATATAGGTCATATACCATTTGCCATTCAAACGAAAAACGGTGGGACTGTCGGCCATTTTCGCAGCATCGGGCGCTGAAACAACGATGCCATATTTAAAAGGCGTTTTTACTGCTTCGTATACTTTTTGCATGGTTTCCTGTGAAACGGTTGAGGGCACAGGCGCTTTGCAGCTCCATATAACGATGCAGATGCAGAAAAGCGAAAAGCGCATACCCCTATTGTGGTTCATACATTAATGATTGATCGTAAATATATAGTTACCGGAAGCAATCGCAAAATGGATATTACCTGCTTTTTGCTGTATACGAGTGATCCATTTATTTTGGATAAGCGGTTGGTTATCTGCTGTTATGTTTTTTATATGAGAAACGGGTAAGATAACCGCTGCCGTTGTATTGGCGGGGATACTTACCGTTAATACGGTTTTGTTCCCTTCTTTTTTCCATGCGGTATGGATAATGCCGTTTGGCGTGGAATGCGAAGCGCTTACCGAATCCATACCATCTACCATTTGGGGAGCTATACGGATCCTGCGAAACCCGTGATCATCTTCCTGCTGGTTAATGCCACCCAATCCACTGTAAAGCCACTCCATTAAATGTCCCAGCATCATGTGATTATTGGATACAAGCCTCAGGGTGGGCCAGGATTCCGTTAGCGCGGTTGCGCCATGCTTTATCTGGTAGCCGTATCCCGGCACGTCGTTCCTGTTATTCATTTCATATAGCAGTTGGGAAGCGTTACCGTTTTCCAAAACCCGTACCAGGTAACGGTATCCCACATCACCCGCGGTTAATGCCTTATTACCGGCATGAATGGCTTTTACCAGGTTATTAAAAACCCTTTCGCGGTATTGTTCTTCTACCAGGCCTGTGAACAGGGGCATGGCATAAGCGGTTTGACTACCGGTGGCGTATACCTGCGTTTCCGGGTCAAAGAACTTATCGTTAAAGGCTTTTTTAATTTTTTCCGATAGCGCAGCATATAATTCCGCCTCTGCATCCTTTGCTAAAAGCGCGGCAGTTTTGCTTAGTATTACCGCATCGTAGTAGTATATGGCAGTTGCGGTTAGCGCAAGTGGCGTAAGCTGCGAGGGCCCGGGAGGTTCCGGACCAAGGTCGTACCAGTCGCCCAATCCGTACGATAAAATATGATCGTTCGCTTTGGTATTTAAATGGGATACATAGCGTTTCATCATATCATAGGCATTTATCAATGCTTTTTTATCGCCGTACCATAAATACATATACCAGGGAATGATCACGGCGGCGCTTCCCCATTCCGGGGAATCGCGGAAGCCGTCTTCAAACGGAACATATTCCGGCGCAATATCGGGAACAAGGCCGCCGGGCAGTTGCGCTTCTTTCATGTCGTGAATGATCTTCGTATATAAATGCCGGACATCGTATGCGTAACGCATGGAGGCACCCACAAGATGGGTTTGCTCCAGCCAGCCTAATTTTTCTCGATGAGGGCAATCGGTGGCCACACTTGCCATATTGCTTTTTATGGCCCAGTCAATGAGCTGGTAAATATTATTGAACAGGGAGTCGGAACAGTTAAAGCTTCCGGCCGAAGGGGAGCTGTTTCGGGTATGCAGCATCGTTATTTCCGGCATTTGCGGCGCAGGGGCAGTGCTGATGTATTCTACCAGCGTATAGCGTAAGCCGTAATACGTAAACCGGGGCTCCCATGTTTCTGTGCCGCTGCCTTTAAGGATATAGGTAAAGTAATAAGGTTTTCCCGACGCGGATTGTTCGGGCAGTCCGTTGTCGTTCAGCAATTCAGCAGGTGTAATACGAATGGTATCTCCTTTGTTGCCTTTTACTTTCAGGCGCACGATGCCGGAAGCATTCTGCCCGAAATCATAAACTGTTTTTCCTTTGGCTATCGCTGTTTGCGCCTTCACCGGAAAAGTGTCCATCACTTTTAAGGGGTAATCATACTGCGCCCTCATTTGCCCGCCCGGGCCCTTTGTGATCAATACTTTTTTCCAGCCGGCATCTGCAAAGCCGGGCATATCCCAGCCTGCCTGTTCTTTATTGGCGTCATAATCTTCTCCGCCGTAGATGCTTGTAAACAGTACAGGAGAGGGCGCTGTTTTCCAGCTTTCATCTGTAACAATTTCTCTTGAGCTGCCATCTGTAAACCGTACAATCAGTTTAGCGCGCAGCATAGGATATCCTTCTGCGCGAACCAGCTTCCTGTATCTTTCGCGATTGATGTAAAAAAATCCCGTGCCAACAATAGCGCCTATTGCATTTGGTCCCTGTTTCAGGCGGCTGGTAATATCATAGGTGTTGTACAGGCAGCGCTTTTCATAATTCGTCCATCCGGGCGACAGGAAGTCGTCACTTACTTTTCCCCCGTTGAGGTGCAGCTCATATTGTCCTAAACCCGAAACAAAAACGAAGGCTTCCTTAACCTGCTTTTCCAATATGAATTCTTTTCTGAAGCAGGGAACCACAGCGCGTTGTATGGCTTTATTGCCGAGTGCATCACCGTTGCCATGCACGCCGGGCATTACTTGCATGCTATCGGGTAAAATATCATATGCTATCCAGTTACTGGCATGCCATTCTTCCTGCTGCAGGATGCCGGTAGTAAAAGTGGCGGTTTCACTCCATGCAGATGCTTTGCCGGCACTGTTCCATACTCTTACTTTCCAGTAGTATCTGCGACCCGATTGCAATGACTTTCCCGCAAAGGCATTATTGTTATTATCAGCAGATGCGATGCGGCCGGAGTTCCAGGTGTCGGCGTTTTTTTCATTCAGCTTATCCGGGCTTGTGGCAACCAGTACCTGCCAGGCTAATTGTGTAAAGCCTCTTTCGGCTGAACTGATCCACCAGCCCAGTAAGGGCTTTGCACTTTCAATGCCGGAGGGATTAATTTTTTGTTCGCAACTCAGATGATCCGGCAAAAAACCGGCTTTTACTATCATCCCGCACATAAGCAGGCAAAGCAGCAGGAATGATTTTGTATGAAGCATAATTATGCAGTTTGCCTGAAAGATAGCAAATGGCACTTAATAATGGTGCTGTATGTATTCCTGTTTTTTGTTTTGGTGTTTACCTTTTTCCCGGCTCCCTGATGGATGTAATAAGGTTCAGGTACAACGCGGTGTTCAGCTCCATTCCGCAAAGCATTTATTGGGCCAGGTACAACCATTACTACCGTGGGATATGGCGATTATTCCGTTAGCCCCACTTGCACAAAACTGCATGTTGTGCATTCACCATTAGAATTTGATGCTTAGGGTACAAGCTCATACCATATCTCTATTTCATATCCATCCGGATCTTTAAAAAAAATGTAGGGTGAACCGGGAGCAAATTCTCCTTTGTGAACAATTTGCCCGCCTGCGTTCAATATCTTCTTTTCCATTACTGAAATATCTTCTGGTTTACGAAGCCTGAATCCGAAGTGCTTAATGCCACCAGATTCTCCATTGGCGTTTCCGTTTTTTTCAAACACAAGAATATCGTGAGAACCGGGTGTGGAAAGTTGAATAAAATCTGCTTCTTCATACATTATTTCCATGTCAAACACGGTTTGATAGAAATTCTTTGTTTTACTTAGGTCTTTGACTGCAACAGCAATATGTGTCAGTCCATAAGTGGGAGTTTTTCCTGTTGATGTCATATTATTGATTGCTATACAGACTTAATACTATGTTGGCATGAATATCGGGATGTAGTTCCAAAGTCAGATTGTTTGTATGTCGTTGTTCACCATTTAAATTTATTCTCTTTCTGTTTGTTCTCTGCGTGTCTGCTTAAAGATAGTTGTCGTTATAGCAAGACCGCTAATGCTGTTTCGCTGTGGCTAAATTAGGAAAAAAGCCAGTGTGGACAGCATTGGCGGTAGTGTTTTTTTTTGTTTTCGTCCTTTTGCTGTTTACGAAATACTGCTTTTGTCAGTTCATAAAAGAAAATTATTACACCTGATAATAGTAAAGTAATTCTAATGAATAGTATTGTTGTCTGGCTACAAATATAATTTGGGATAAGAGGTGTTTGTGTCATAATAGACAGCCGAAGCGGCGGTTACCGGTACTGTCTCTAAGTTGTGAATTGCTTTCAAATTATTATGTAGCTTAGTTCTTATACAACATGGATTCAAGTATCCCTCTGAAAAAGAGAGTTGTGAATTGCTTTCAAATTATTATGTAGCTTAGTTCTTATACAACATGGATTCAAGTATCCCTCTGAAAAAGAGAGTTGTGAATTGCTTTCAAATTATTATGTAGCTTAGTTCTTATACAACGTCATACGCTTTTAATGCCTTTTTTATTGAGTTGTGAATTGCTTTCAAATTATTATGTAGCTTAGTTCTTATACAACACGCAAAACATAGGTTCCTTCGCTCAGCCCGTTGTGAATTGCTTTCAAATTATTATGTAGCTTAGTTCTTATACAACCCCACGTGAAACGAATTCCCTGATAGCTCTGTTGTGAATTGCTTTCAAATTATTATGTAGCTTAGTTCTTATACAACTTCCGTCTGGTGCGTTGAAGGGCACAATCAGTTGTGAATTGCTTTCAAATTATTATGTAGCTTAGTTCTTATACAACGCACCTTTTGAAATAAGTGTGCGCCTCTTTGTTGTGAATTGCTTTCAAATTATTATGTAGCTTAGTTCTTATACAACCGCTTCTTTTTCAGACTTTATTGCATCGTCGTTGTGAATTGCTTTCAAATTATTATGTAGCTTAGTTCTTATACAACCGGTAACCTCCGGAACAGTCAGCAGGGTATAGTTGTGAATTGCTTTCAAATTATTATGTAGCTTAGTTCTTATACAACAGGGAAAGTGCAGCGAAAGACATTACAATAGTTGTGAATTGCTTTCAAATTATTATGTAGCTTAGTTCTTATACAACGATGCTTAACTGATCTTCATGCGCCGTGTCGTTGTGAATTGCTTTCAAATTATTATGTAGCTTAGTTCTTATACAACCACAAGTTGCCTAAGCGCTTGATTTTAATGTATTTGGACTAAGTTTTACAATGAAAAAATGGGGCTCCGGCTCCATTTTTTTGTTCCTGTTCTGCAAAAACAACCCGGAACTTTGCGGGTTTTTGGGTAATTTCCCATACTATTTTGTATTTGCTATATGCCTGATTACCACCTGCCGCTGCTGCCCGGCGAAGAATACCATGTGCTCAGCAGAGCCGTTGGAAATGAAAAATTGTTCCGGAATGGGAATAATTATGCTTTTTTTCTCACCCGTTATATTAAACATATTTCACCGGTCGCGGATACTTATTGCTATTGCCTGCTTCCCAATCATTTTCATTGTTTGGTTAAAATAAAGGAGGAAGCGCAACTGGAGCGTCACTTTCATGAAGTAAAATACAATAAGCGATTTTCGCCCGAATTGCTTCCCGGATTTGTAATGGAGCGGTTTTCCAATCTGCTCAACAGCTATGCCAAAGCCTATAATAAAATGTATAACCGGAAGGGGGCTCTGTTTATTGATTATTTACGGCGAAAACAAATTGAAAGTGATGAGCAATTTCGGGCCACGGTGCGGTATATTCATAACAACCCGGTGCATCATGGCTATTGCACCAACCTGAGCAGATGGAACTGGTCTTCTTATCCTGCTATGCGCTCAAATGAACCCACCTGGCTATTGCGACCTGAGCTGCTGGACTGGTTTGGAGGAATAAAAGGGTTTGAGGATTATCATAGCCGGCCTGGCCAAGACCTATAAGATTTGCCGCGCTGCTGCAACCGTGGGCTGCAAATCTTATAGGTCTGCCGCCCGGCTTCCCAGGGCCGCAAATCTTATAAATCTGGCGCTACCCTTAAAATAGCTCCAGTTGCTGCGCTATGGCAGGGGCTTCCGTTAATTCCTTGCCCCGGAATATCTCCATCATGCCAAACTGTTTATCGGTAACGCACATAATGCCTACATGTCCTTTGGCGGGGAGAAAGCTTTTCACCCTTTTAATATGCACATCGGCATTTTCCCTGCTGGCGCAGTGTCGCAGGTATATGCTGAACTGAAACATATTGAATCCATCCGCCATAATATCTTTGCGGAATTTGGCATAGATCTTCCTGTCCTTTTTGGTTTCGGTGGGAAGATCAAAGAATACAAGTACCCACATGATGCGATAGGCGTTTAAGCGATTGAACATATAAGCGCAATTGAGGTTCCGGATGCCAGCTTGGGCCAGATCTATAAGGTCTCCGGCGCAGCGCGGCTTCCCGGCAGACCTGATAGATCTAGCTCAGCTCCGGGTATAATATCTTCCTGCTCTTTCCTTCAAAGCATTTGGCTAAGCTGGCAGTTGTGCGCTGTACCGCATTCATCAGCGGACTCTTTTGTCCGTCTATCTGCACATCCATGGCAGGAATTTCAAGCAATGCCTTTTTCATATTAGGCGTCATCTCTAAGAATTTTCCATTGCCTCTTATGATCTGGCAAACGATCTTGTCTACAAAAGGGCGATATGGCTCCATAATATCATCTGCCAGGCAATAGGCATTATACTGGTTCCTGTGATGGATACCCAGCGTAGGCAATAATCCGCTTGAAGTTAAACCCCTTGCTACCAGCGCTCTCAGTATAGCATAACCGTAGTTGAGCAGGTTGTTGGGCGGTGGGCCATAGCGTTCGCGCCTGAACTGCAAAAAATCGGGGAAGATCCTTTTCCAGTAATAGGCTGCAGCCTGGGCTTCATGATTTTCGCTGTCACCGCTTTTTACATCTTTGGCGTAGGTGAGCAATAATTTGTATTCTTCCCTTTCATGCAACAACAGGGCTGCCTGGTTTTCTATTTTGCAGGTTACCGTTTGCTGCCATAATTGTTTTTTTAGGGGAACCGATGCCTCTACCTGCGCCTGAAATTTCTGGCTTTGCAGGCTATGTCCGTCTAAGTTAAACAACATACCCGTAGGGTGGTGCGTGTGGTCGCAGGTGATCACTGCCGTGTTGTTAGACAGTAATTTGGCCAGCAGGGACTGGGTAATAGTGATCTGCTGGTGATCTAATATCAGTAAGCCAATGTCCTCTATCGGCGCCGACCTGGTTTCGCCGCTGTCGTGCATCTCGATCACCAATTGCTCGTTATTGGTTTTGAGATAGGCAGGATTGCCGAAATAAAGCGTTCGTTTGATCATGGGAGCAGGGTTTATCGCAAATGGGTTGTTGTCGCTTTAAGTTTACCAGGAGGTTAGTTTGCAGCTTTCTAAAAGGGACTGCCGGAGCGTAAAATATTGCATTAGTAACTCACGGAATCCTAATTTATTACTTTTTTCTGTATTTATTTATTCTTTTCGTTCTTCAATATCCGTTTTATTAATTCATTTTGTTACATATCAGGATATGTTGTTCCAGGGGCAGGTTTGCTTTCGCATACGACCCGGCGGTCCATTCAAAGGTATCAAATGTTGTTAGAGTTGTTTTTTATAATGGCTTCTGACTTCGGTAAAATGATGTGTTGTTCTTTTATTTCATTAAAGGATTTTTTTTACGGGTGAAATATTGCCGAGGCAGTCAATGTTCAATTTAAGCGGATTTTGAGCTAAAAATGCGCCAACACTTTTAAACAAATAATATCTTTTACTTTCTTTTGCTCCTAATGTTTGCTTCAAATCTGAATTTTTAGTTTCTAAATGATGTCTGAACCAGTATTGATTTTCTCCCACACTCCAAACTAAATACAAGTGTTTGCTGATAAGTGATTTGTTGTTCTCGGCAATTGCTTTTTTTACATTTTCTTTACTTAATCCTAAAATGAACATTTCATTTTGTTGCAGGCTATATTCTAATTTTAGATTATCTACAGGAAGTTTATCTATAAAAGGCTGTGGTAATTGCTTATCAAGAATAGTAGTCCAAAGAGCATTGGTATCTTGTATCACTACCGGAAGCTTGAATTTCTTTCTTTCTACTGCGTGCCAGAATGTGCAGGCGTGCTGTATCAGCTTGCCGTCTGCATCTTTATAAATAGCGATGTGGTGGTTGTTTCCCAATACAACAAAACCAATATCCTCTCCTTTTTCATCTTTTTTTATACCTTCCACTGCCGACAGACCTGTAAAACACCTGACGCTTTTAATGGGGATTTGCTTTTCTTCATTATGCCAAAGCGTTGTTTTGAATGCTTCTTTCTCCTTTCCCCCGTGTTCATACAATCTTTGTTGTACAAGTTCTTTAACCTTTTTATCTACGATGTACGGAACATCTTTGGCTTTTAAACTATCCAACTTATACTTGATAACGACTTCTTCTTTAAAGCAGTCTGCCGTTTCCAAAACCTTTTGCTTTTCATTATCTAAATACACGGGTGATTTTTTTAATGAGTTTATTGCCCTTTTTACATCACCGTTAAACTCGCTTATTTTATCCAGTACTTTTTGCTGAATGCTTTTATCAATAATAGTTTTTGGATTCTCAAAAAGATATTTTGCAGCTTTATTTTTTTCGATGATTTTTATTTTTCCATAAACGGATTGCTCATGCAATGCACCCCGAGGCGTTAGCACTCCTGTATTAATATTTTTTCCTTTTGCCTTAAACTTGCTGATGGAAACCACTCGTTTACCGGGTTTGAAGGAAATCAAAATTTCGTCTATCGCTTTAGAAACCTGTGCAGTATCGAACGGTCTCTTTATAAGCAAATAAGTTTCTAACAAGGTCATCTTTTCATTATATTCAACTTTTGCAGCATCTACTTCTTTTTTCATTTCGTCCCGTACATCGCTTGCATTCAAAGTATTGATACGTTGAATGAATCCTTGTTGTGTGCAGGCTATCACTAATGCATCTACCGCATGGTGGCGGTGATCATCGCGCTTACTCCAGTTGGCAATTCCTTCTTTGTAATGTTTTCTTCTTCCGTGTTCACTTGTCCACTCCTTCATTTCCGTTTGCTCCAGCTCTTTGAATTTGGGTAACTGCAAATGCAGCATAACATCTTCCCAACCCCATAGCTTACGCAGTTTGGCCGTAACATTACCCTCTGTAACTCTTACCTTACTACATATTTTTCCCAATATCTCTTTTGATTTTCGACTGATGTATTGAGTTTCCCTGATATTACGATCTATGAAACTTTCCCAAAGCTTTTTATCTGCTTCTGTTTCTTTTTTTTGCTTTTTTCGTTCCTGATATTGCTCAAAGGAAACCTTTAAACGGTTCATTTTAGAATAAGAAATAATACCGCGCTTAAACCATTCGTCTACCCTTGATAAATATTGATTGAGTACAGCATTTCCCTTTTTCGAAATATAATCGTAAGCTGTTAAATTGGTTTTGTTGCCATTGCATTTACGATGTACCAGCACTTTATTGCTTTGAGAATCATCGAACAATAAAGCTTTAGGCACTATATGGTCTACATCAAAAGCATCGCCGGTTAAAGCTTCTGTTAAATTAAAAGTTTCTCCACAATAGATACATTGATTAACGACTTGTGTCTCGTTCCAGCTTTTATCTCTTGTTGGTGAAATAAATTTATATTTTTCAATAAATCGTTTGGTAGCAGGTATGTCTAATTCTTTTAAGGCATTTGCCACTTTGTCGTTTATCTTTTTATTGAAAGAATTTAGTTTATCAGCTGCATCGCGTTCGTCTTTACTTTGTTTGAGTTCGCGAGCCAGTTCAATTCTGATTTCAGCAGGCTTGCCATATTTTTCAATCAAGGCATTTACCACATTAATCATTTGGTTTAAAATTTTTTCTACTACCGGCTGACGCAAGCTATTTTTTGGTAAGAGCGTCAGTTTTTTATCAGTACCTGTTTTTTCTAATTCATCTTTGGTAAGTGACCGGGAAACATAACCGGCAAGGCTTTCTGCTTCATAAAGATTATAGCCTTGCATTAGGTAAGACAATATTTTTCGAATAGCTTTTACCGATTTATTAGCATAACCCTGTTTGTCGAAATCAATCTTAGAAAGCTTTTCAGCAATTTCTTCTGAAAACGCAAACCGCTTTATTAATGCCTGCTTACATTCTTCCAAATCTTTAATGGAATAGATGGTATGCCATAGTTGATAGAGTGGCTGTTTTTCTATTTCTTTACTGATAATGGAGCCGTGTCGTTCTTCCAAAATCTCACCTGTTTTACGGTCATAAATGTAAGCGTCTTTTCCATTGGAGATAATTTTTGTATTAAAGTTCAGAAGGTTACTGTCGCCAATAATTTTATGGATATCTGCAAATGTGGGATTACCCTTAATACCTTTTAAAATTTGTTTATTGCTATAAACGTCGTCTTTTTTAAGGGTTAAAATTTTCAATAAATCGGTGAAACTTAGCTGTTCGTTTTTCCAAAGGTGCTCAGCAATTTGTTTCTTTTCGTCAAGTGTAGGGGTGCGGTCGCCCCATTTGTATTTTGCATCAGGCGGATTTTTTACTTTCAAGTTGATATTGTTTACCGTTTCCCAAATTCGGCATAATTGGAATAATGGGTTGGATTTTGCCGCTACTTTTGGCCCTACAAATACTTCTTTATCGTTTCCTGATTTGTCTTTTATTGTTTTTTCAAAACCTTCAAACTCACATACACTCAATAATCCTTTTTGCGATTTCAGTTTGCGTTGATAATAAATAATTTCATCGCGAAGCGAATGGATTAAATCGTCTGTCAGGAATGGATGATGCTTTTTTTGAACATTGATAATCGTATCAAACTCTTCAATATAAGCCTCACGCGGATATACTTTTTCCTTTACCCTGAAATATTGATTTTGTTCAACAGCGTTTTTCAATCCTTTATAAAAAAACTGCCCAATGGTTTGATTACGATCTTTCAGTTGGGTATATCTGCCTTTTACGGCTTGTACATATTCTGTATCCCTTTTGTCAGCATTGGCTTCGTTTCTTGCCGATTTATAACCTCGTTTTTGATTAAGCATATACAAGACTCGTCCCAATTGCTTCGGTTCTATGGGCAGTGAAGCAGCGTCACTTCTTAATTTCCAGATGTCCAGCATAGATAGATTAAGTAACTCTTTGGATGGATAAATACTATATTTCTCTAAAGCTTTTCTTAAGCTGTATTTGAAATCATCACTTTTCTTCAGTTGTTTCCTGTCATATCCTCTGCGCTGTATTCTAGCTGTTGTTCTATCCTGATTTTTGGAAATTGCTTGTCCTTTCTGAAACTGGGCACGTTCGTCAGAGGACAATGATATAATTCTGCTGCCCATTGCAAGAATTTCTATTGGAATATTATTTTCATCAACTTTTATTAATACCCACCCAATGGAAGTCGAGCCGAGGTCTAATCCAAGAATTGTTTTATTCATTTTGAAATTTTATTATTTTAAAAATTGCTAAACCTTTATTATTTTCGCTATGAAAGCAATTCACAATAAGGATTATTCCGTTGTGAAAACATTTAAGGTGGCGCAAGTCGCCTTTTTTTATTCCCGAAGCGCTTACTTGAAATTACGGACAGGGTTCATGGAGTGATATTGCAGGTAATGCAGGCAATCGGGTTGAGACGTTAATTTACGAATTTTGGATGAATTTTGCAGCAGCTTTTTATTTTACTGCAAAGTTTTTTAGTGTGCTGTAAGATTTGCATGGTAATGCACTGCATACCTGGATTTTTCCTCTCCCTCATGCAGAATAGTGTTCCAAACCCCGAACGGAGCATCGCAACAGTTGTACATAGCAGCTATGCAGCCGGCTAACCCATACCATAGCAGATCCTGTTCATTAGGGCTATGTTGTTCGTATTCATCCCGCTTCACCCTCGCATATTCCGTTGGCGTCATGCCAAACTGTTTTAAAAAGCTCCTGCCGAAATTGTTCTGCGGTTGAAAGCCGGTCGCATAGCTGCTGTTTCGGGGTATAAAGGAAGGCTCCCTTATATTTGTACGCCCGGTTATTACTATTATTGCAGAATATTGTGTAAAGTTTATCATTCAAAGCAATCAATCATGAAGCCATTTTTTTCTTTTGTTTTTTTTGTAACGATCAGTATGGGATTATATGCGCAGGAAGCGTGGAAGCCTGTTGCGGGCAAAATTACAACGCAATGGGCAGCGGATATAAAAGCGCAACAGCCCTTGCCCGAATATCCCCGTCCGCAGCTTGCCCGCAAAAGCTGGGTGAACCTCAACGGGCTGTGGCAATATGCCATTCTTCCTAAGGAAACCGGCGAAACCCCACCTGCCGCTTTTGATGGTAATATCCTTGTTCCTTACGCGGTGGAATCTGCCCTTTCAGGCGTGGGCAAAACGGTAGGAAAGGATAGTGTGCTCTGGTACAAACGCGCGGTAGAAGTATCCGCTGCATTCAGAAAAGGGAAAGTGCTGCTGCATTTTGGCGCGGTTGACTGGCAGTGTGATGTATATGTAAACGGTAATAAGGTGGGTTCGCACCAGGGCGGGTATGATCCTTTTTCATTTGATATAAGCACCGCGCTTACAAAAGGAAAGCAGCAGGAAATTACCATACGCGTTTGGGATCCCAGCGATGACGGCCCGCAGCCGCGTGGTAAACAAATCAAGAATCCTCACGGCATATGGTACACGCCGGTAACAGGTATCTGGCAAACCGTGTGGCTCGAAAATGTGCCTTCTACCTATATTGCCGCTACGGTGCAAACGCCCGACATAGACAAACAAACGCTTACAGTAAAAGTGGATATAGAAAACCTGCAGCCGGGCGATGCCGTAAAAGTGGTTGCATACGATGGACAGCAACAGGTAGCGGAGCAAACATTGAAGGGTGAAGAGGAAGTTGCTTTAACCATAAGCAATCCAAAGCTATGGTCTCCGTCCGATCCTTTCCTGTATGATCTTAAATATACGGTTACCCGCAGGGGGAAAGTGATAGATGAGGCAGGCAGCTATTTCGCTATGCGTAAAATTTCGGAAGCGCCGGATAACAATGGTATAAAAAGAATGTTGCTGAACAATGAATTTGTATTTCAATACGGCCCGCTCGACCAGGGCTGGTGGCCGGACGGCTTGTATACCGCGCCAACCGATGAAGCGCTTAAATTTGATGTGGAGCAAACCAAAGCGATGGGCTTTAATATGATCCGCAAACATGTGAAAGTAGAGCCCGCCCGCTGGTACTATCATTGTGATAAGCTGGGCATGCTGGTATGGCAGGATATGCCCAGCGGCGATATGGGTGGAAACAAATGGGATATGCGGGTAGGACAGGTGTCAGGTAAAAACTTAGATAAAGAACGGAGTGCTGAATCTGAAGCCATTTACCGTGCCGAATGGAAAGCCATCATGACCGCCTTGCATAATTTTCCTTCCATTGTAGTGTGGGTACCTTTCAACGAGGCATGGGGACAATTTAAAACAAAAGAAATTACGGAATGGACCGTGCAGCTCGACCCCTCGCGACTGGTAAATGAAGCCAGTGGCGGGAACTTTTTTGGTTCGGGTCATATTCTCGATATTCACAATTATCCCGATCCGCAAATGCCTGCACCAACCATATTTGGTGCTAAGCAAATATTAGTGCTGGGCGAATTTGGCGGACTGGGCCTGCCGGTTGAAGGCCATACCTGGCAGCAGAAAGACAACTGGGGATACCAGAGCTTTAAAAACAGCGATGAGCTCCTTAAACGCTATACCGGGCTTATCACCGATCTTACACCGCTCATTCCTCTGGGTCTTTCCGCGGCAATATATACCCAAACAACAGATGTAGAAGTGGAAATAAACGGGCTGATGACTTACGACAGGAAAGTGATGAAAATACCTTTGGAAAAGCTAAAGCAACTGCATCAGCAATTGTACAATAAGGGGCTGGTGAAGATGAAGTAGACCACCTGTTAGGTCTGCCGAACGGCGAAGCATCCAGGCAGACCTAACAGGTTTAAGAGCGTCAGACCGCATACACCATAAACTATAAATAAAAAACCACAAACTCAGGTGAAGCACTTCATTCTGATACTATTTCTTATCCCGGCACTGCTCATTTCCTGCAAAACCCAATCGCAGGATAATGATAAGCGTATGTTCAGCAACCCGCTGCTGCCTTCCGGCGCAGATCCTTTTTCCTTTTATAAGGATGGCTATTATTATTATACCCATACTTTGGGCAACCGGATTGCCATATGGAAAACCAAAGACCTGGCTGATCTGAAAAATGCCGAACGCAAAGACATTTTCACACCACCTGCAGGTACCCTGTATTCAAAGCAGCTTTGGGCGCCGGAAATTCATTTTATTGAAAACAAGTGGTATGTATACTTTGCGGCTGATGATGGAAACAATAACAATCACCGGATGTATGTGCTGGAAAATGAATCAGCGGATCCCATGACCGGTGAATGGAAGTTTAAGGGGAAAATTGCTGATCCGGCTGATAAATGGGCCATTGATGGAAACGTTTTCTTTTACCGGGAGCAATTGTATATGATCTGGTCGGGCTGGGAAGGAGACGTGAACGGGCAACAGAATATTTATATCGCCAAAATGAAAAACCCGTGGACGATTGATGGCAGCAGGGTATGCATTTCCAAACCCGAACTGGAATGGGAAACACATGGTGACTTAAATGATGCGGATAATCCACCACATGTAAGTGTAAATGAAGGCCCGCAGGCGCTATTCAATAGCGATAAATTGTTTATTGTATATTCTGCCAGCGGCTGCTGGACCGACTATTATGCCTTAGGTTTATTGCGCTTTACGGGGAATAATAATTTGCTTGATAGTGCTGCATGGAAAAAAGCGCCCCAGCCCGTGTTTAAGCAGTCAAAAGAAAATAGGGTATATGCGCCGGGGCATAATTCATTTTTTAAATCGCCTGATGGTAAAGAAGACTGGATATTATACCATGCCAATGCCCTGCCCGGACAGGGTTGTGGCGGGCATCGTTCGCCCAGGGCACAGCCTTTTACCTGGAACAGTGACGGCACACCCCGGTTTGGCTCACCTGTAAAAACGGAAATGATGCTGCCCGTTCCTTCGGGGAGATAGCAAATATTTTTTTGAACAAAATACGACCAGGAAAATGAAAAAAGTTTTTGCCCTGCTCTCCGTTTATTTTTCTTTTGGATTATTGACAGCCCAGGATCTCCGTGCTCCCGCTTATCCGTTAATAACGCATGATCCTTATTTCAGCATATGGTCTTTCACCGATCAGTTGAGTGCTGCTCCTGCCAAACACTGGACGGGAAAGGAACAGCCGTTGCTGGGTTTGCTGAAGGTGGATGGAAAAGTTTATCGTTTCCTTGGAGATAGTGAAAAGCAGTACAATAGTCTTGTTGCCTCCGGCGATGAAAAACCATTCGAAGCAGTATATACAGAAACACAACCCGCCGACGGGTGGATAAACACCGGCTTTAATGATGCCACCTGGAAAAAAGGAATGGCGCCATTTGGCGATAATGAATCCACTGCAAAAACCTTGTGGAAATCGCATGACATATGGGTGCGCCGCAGTTTTGTATGGAATGGCGGAGATGTGAATGGACTATTTCTTAAGCTCCTTCATGATGACAATGCAGAAGTATATCTCAATGGTGAAAAAATTTACAGTTATACAGGATGGCTCAGCAAATATCATTATATTCCATTGCCAGGGTCTGCCGTAAAAAAATTAGTAAGAGGGAAAAATGTGCTGGCTGTTCACGTTGCCAATACTGCCGGCGGCGCTTCGCTCGACGCAGGCATTGTACAGGAAGTAATACTTCCCACAAACAAGCTGATAGTGCCGGCAGAACAAAAAAAAGTAACGCTCAACGCCACCCAAACCCTGTATGAATTTACCTGCGGCCCGGTAAACCTAACCCTTGGCTTCACGTCTCCCCTGTTAATGCATGACCTTAATGTATTATCCCGGCCTGTTTCTTACCTCAGCGCTGCTGTTGTTTCCAACGACGGTGCCAAACATGATGCGGAACTTTATTTTGGCGCGTCAACTGCACTGGCTGTGAATAACGGGTCCGAAGCAGTGGTTGCCAGCGGATACAAATCGGGTGATTTGAATATATTGAAGGCAGGAACCAAAGATCAGCCGGTGTTACAGAAAAAGGGAGACGACCTGAGAATAGACTGGGGCTATATGTATGTAGCCGTGCCGGGGAAAGACAGGGCTGTGCAGTACATCACACCTGCAAGATATGCCTTCAATGCTTTCCTGTCGGGAACATACCGGTTCAATACCTCCTCAACAGAAGGAAATCAGCTCATGCTGAATACGGTATTGGCCTTGGGAAAAGTAGGCGGAGATACCGTTAGTAAGCTGATCATGCTGGGCTATGATGATGTATACGCTGTGCAGTACTTCGGTCAAAATCTGCCTGCCTGGTGGAGAGACGGGAAAAATGCCACGATCGAAAAGGAATTGGCAAAAGCGTATTCGGATTATAGTATCATTATAAAGCAATGTAAAGCAGTTAACGAAAATATACACAATGCTGCGTTGAAAGCGGGTGGAGAAGAATATGCACAGCTATGCGCTCTTGCCTATCGCCAAAGCATAGCCGCACATAAATTAGTTAAAAGCCCGCAGGGGGAAATACTGTTTTTATCGAAAGAGAATTTCAGCAATGGCTCCATTAATACGGTAGATGTAACCTACCCTTCCGCGCCGCTGTATCTCCTGTATAACCCCGACCTGCTGAAGGGAATGCTGAACGGCATCTTTTACTATAGTGAGAGCGGGAAATGGACAAAGCCATTCGCAGCGCACGACCTCGGCACCTATCCATTAGCTAATGGCCAAACATACGGAGAAGATATGCCCGTTGAAGAGGCGGGTAATATGATCATTCTTACAGCCGCGATTGCCAAAGCGGAGGGAAATGCCGGTTATGCAAAAAAGCACTGGAATACATTAAGCATATGGGCAGGCTACCTGCTCAAAGAAGGTTTTGACCCGGAGAATCAATTATGTACCGACGATTTTGCCGGTCATATTGCACGCAACGCCAACTTATCGGTTAAAGCCATAGTAGCACTGGGATGCTATGCCATGCTGGCGGAACAGTTAGGAGAAAAGGAAATAGCAAAACAATATAAGAACAGTACCGCTATGATGGTGGAAAAATGGATGAAGCTGGCCGATGACGGCGATCATTATTCACTTACTTTCGAAAATCCCGGAACATGGAGCCAGAAATATAACCTGGTTTGGGATAAGATACTGGGATTGAAATTATTTCCTGAAACGGTTTATAGCAAGGAGATAAAATATTACCTCACCAAACAGAACAGGTATGGATTGCCGTTAGATAGCCGGAAAACCTATACCAAGTCTGACTGGATATTATGGACGGCCACGCTCACTGATAATGCCGGTGATTTTACAGCGCTGATAAAACCTGTGTATGATTTTGTTAATGAAACACCCGACCGGGTGCCGCTCAGCGACTGGCACGAAACTACCGACGGCAGGAAAGTGGGCTTCCAGGCAAGAGGCGTAGTGGGAGGCTATTTTATAAAATTGCTTGTAGATAAATTCAAAAAGTGAGGATCTTAGCTTTTCCTATTGTAAAATGACAGTACTTTTAACCAGCAAAATAACGATCTCTGTAGCCATTATATTTTAATCCATGAGCCAGCCGGCAACTATCCATGATATAGCAAAGGAACTGAACATAGCTGTGGCTACCGTTTCACGCGCGCTCAATGACCACCCTGCTGTAAAAGATTCAACGAGAAAAGCAGTGCGGCAAATGGCCAAAAAGCTGAATTATCACCCCAACAAAATAGCCACTTCGCTGCGGCTGGGGCGTTCGAAGATCGTTGGTGTGATTATTCCAAGCGCCGAGATCAATTTTTTTGGATCGGTTATTCATGGCATAGAAAAGGTGATGAGCGAAAACGGGTATAATGTGCTCATATACCAGTCTAATGAATTATACGAATTTGAAAAACGGGGAGTGGAAACATTCCTGCGTTCGCAGGTGGAAGGCGTGCTTGCTTCAATTTCCAAGAACACCATTAACCTGGATCATTATGCCGCTTTAAAAAAGCGGAATGTGCCACTCATTCTTTTTGACCGGGCCAATGATTCGCTTGGCGTGCCTTCGGTAGTGGTAGATGATTACCAGGGCGCATTTAACGCTACCCGTCATTTAATTCAGCAGGGCTGTATGTGTATTGCGCATATTGGCGGACAGCAGCATGTTACTATCTTTAATCAGCGCCTGAGAGGGTATATTGATGCTTTGAATGTGCATAACATACCGGTAGACGATAACCTGATCGTGTATGGAAAGGTGAGTATAGAATCGGGCAGGGAGTGCATGAACCAGTTGCTTTCGTACACTATTGACGCTGTTTTTGCGGTGGAAGATTTTACTGCACTGGGAGCCATACAGTCCATAAAAGCAGCGAATAAAAAAATTCCCGGCGATATTGCCATTGTTGGTTTTGCAAATGAAGCGTTTGGTGAGTATATTACACTCTCCTTATCAACTGTGAACCAGCAAACCGTTCATATGGGAGAAGAGGCAGCCAAGCTGTTTTTTGAAACCAGGAATAATAAAGAGTGGTCAAAAATGCCGTCGCCCAAACTGGTGCTTCAGCCGGAACTGATATGCCGGCAATCGAGCATCAGGAAAAAATACAAATAGAAAGATGACATCCGGAAATTATGATACAGCGCTATTAAACGAAAATTTCAGGCAACGCTTTCATGCAGTGCCCATGTTGTTCCGGTCTCCCGGAAGAATAAATATCATTGGCGAGCATACGGATTATAATGATGGCTTTGTGCTTCCCGCGGCTATAGATAAAGCCGCCTACGTTGCCATTAGCAAAAGAGACGACGATAGCATAGAGCTCGCTTCACTTGCATTTAACGAAACCTACACCTCTAAAATTTCGGAAGTGCGCCCGTTAAAAAGCTGGACGGATTATGTGCTGGGCGTGGTTGACCAACTATCGAAACAGGGTTTTGCTATCGGCGGGTTTAACCTGGCATTGGATGGGGATATTATAATAGGAGCGGGACTGTCATCTTCCGCCGCGGTAGAATGCAGTGTGTTGTATGCATTGAACGAGCTGTTTGCATTAGGGTTATCTAAGATACAAATAGCAAAAATGGCACAGGCAGCGGAGCATGAATTTGCCGGGGTAAAATGCGGCATCATGGATCAGTTCGCATCTGTATTTGGTAAGGCAGCCCATGCCATACAGTTAGATTGCCGGAGTCTTGAATACCAGTATGTGCCTTTACACATGGAAGAGATTAAGATCGTACTTTTTAATTCCAATGTATCACATGCGCTGGCGTCTTCCGGGTACAATACCCGCAGGCAACAATGCGAACAGGGCGTAGCATGGGTAAGGGAGCAGGTAGCGGAAGTGCAATCGCTGCGTGATGTGTCGCATGAAATGCTTCAGCAGCACGTGCTGCCAAAGGATGAATTAATATACAGGCGTTGCAAATATGTGCTGGAAGAAAATCTTCGCTTGCTCGCCGCATGTGATGATCTTAAAAAAGGTGATATAGCCGCACTGGGGCAAAAAATGTTTCGTACACACGAAGGCTTAAGTAAAGAATATGAAGTAAGCTGCAGCGAGCTCGACTGGCTGGTTCAATACGTGCGCAATGAAAAAGATGTGCTGGGCGCCAGGATGATGGGGGGCGGCTTTGGGGGATGCAGCATTAACCTTGTAAAAGAAGAGGCAGTAGATGCATTAGTTGAAAAAGTGAGCGCTCAATACAGGCAGGCTACCGGCTTAACACTCAGCGCATATGCGGTACAGATAGCTGATGGCACGGAAGAAATATTACAGCCCGGGGAAAAATCTGCTGTAGAGTGTCTTTGACTCTGCTGTAAGAAGTCTGCGGCTGTGCGAGCCCTGCTGTGCGAAGTCTCTGACTTCGCACAGCATATGTTCTTCCGGGACGCTGTCCTGCACAGCACTAATGCCAGGATGAACCGTAGTAATATGCCATAAAATCAAATAAACCAAACGATTGTTATGATAAAAATTAAAGCCTTTACAATTGCCTGCCTTATGGTGGTAATGGCCTGTAACCAGGGCGTCAAAGAGCAGGATGCGGAACAAAAAAACGGAACAGAAACTGCTGCAGTAAATGCATGCGTGCCTTCATTGGAGAATAAAAATTTTGAGGATAGCATAGATGGTAAACTTACCGGCTTGTACATACTAAAAAACAAAGCCGGGGCCTGCGCTGCCATTACCAATTACGGGGGCAGACTGGTAAGCCTGGGAGTGCCTGATAAAGACGGAAAGCCTGTTGACGTGGTGGTTGGTTTTAAGAATGTGCAGGATTATGTAAATTCCACCGAACCTTATTTTGGCGCTACGATAGGCCGTGTAGGCAATCGCATTGCAAAAGGCAAGTTTAGCTTAGATGGAAAAACCTATACCTTATTTACCAACAATGGGCCCAATACATTGCATGGAGGGAAAAAAGGTTACCAGGATGTGGTATGGGATGCCAGTCAGCCCAATGATTCCACATTGCAATTAAAATATGTATCCAAAGACGGAGAGGAAGGCTTTCCCGGAAATTTAGATATAACGGTACGGTATACCCTTGCGGCAAATAATGCGCTTAAAATAGATTATCATGCCACCGCCGATCAAAAAACGGTAGTGAACCTTACCAATCATGCTTTTTTTAACCTGAATGGTGAAGGCAGCGGAACCATCAATGATCATGTGCTGCAGATCAATGCAGATAAATATACGCCTGTTGATGCTACATTAATACCCACAGGAAAGCTGGAAGCTGTAGAAGGAACACCATTTGACTTTCGCCAGCCTACAGCTATCGGGAAAAGAATAGATACGGTAAATAACCGGCAATTAAAGAACGGCAGTGGTTATGATCATAATTTCGTGCTTAATGAAAATGATCCGGCTTCCCTGCATGTGGCTGCGGAAGCCACAGGCGATAAATCGGGCATTGTAATGAAAGTGTATACAACCGAGCCCGGGCTCCAGTTTTACGGCGGTAATTTTATGCAGGGAAAAAATACTTTTAAGAGCGGGGCTAAGGATGATTTCAGAACCGCGTTTTGTTTGGAAACACAGCATTTTCCCGATGCGCCCAATCAAAAAAGTTTTCCGTCAATTGTACTGGAACCGGGTAAGGAATATAAAACGTCTACTGTGTATGCGTTTTCCGTGAGAGGGGAGGAGTGAGTGGTGCATAGTCAATAGTGAGTGTTGAAAGAACCAAATCACAAAAAGCAAGAACCAAACAAATACAGATGATTCGTTCCTTTCCAGGACAGGTAAAATTCAAGTACGAAGCATGAAGCCCTACATCCGAAAACGAAATGCAACTATAAACCACAAACTATAAACTAAAAATCCGAAACCCGAAGGAGATCAGCTTGTGAATCCTGATATCAGCTTTATCTTAATCTTCAAAATTAACTCTAATGAAATTTAGACTGATCGTATTAAGCGCTTTATTTTTTAGCATTGGTTTTCAGCAATGCAAGCCCAAAGAAGAAAAAAAAGCAGACAATGAAGAAGTAGCGGAGGTAAGAGGTATCTGGACAAAGGAGCAGGCCAATGACTGGTATGCGAAGCAGGGATGGCTGGTAGGTTGCGATTTTGTTCCCAGCACTGCCATCAATCAGTTGGAAATGTGGCAGGCGGCCACATTCGATACGGCTACCATTAACCGTGAGTTAGGCTGGGCAACCTCGCTGGGCATGAATACCGTGAGAGTATACCTGCATGATTTGCTGTACCAGCAGGACGCTGAGGGTTTTTTGCAACGCATGGATACGTTTTTACAGATCGCATCCCGGCATCATATTAAACCGCTTTTCGTATTGTTTGATTCCGTTTGGGATCCCTATCCTAAATTGGGTACACAGCGGGAACCCAAGCCCGGCGTACACAATTCGGGTTGGGTGCAAAATCCGGGTAAAGAAGCTTTGTTAGACAGCACGCAATACCCCCGCTTAGAAACCTATGTAAAAGGAGTAGTAGGAAAATTTGCATCAGATGATCGCGTGCTGGGCTGGGATGTATGGAATGAGCCGGAGAATATGAACAACGAGTATTACCGCAAAATGGAGCCACCAAACAAAGCGGATATTGTATTGATTTTACTGAAAGAAGCTTTTGAATGGGCACGTTCAGTAAATCCGCAACAGCCGCTTACCGCGGGCTTATGGTCGGGCGACTGGTCGGCTCCGGAAAAGCTGAAGCCTATTGAAACGCTTATGGTGGAAGAATCGGATATAATATCCTTTCACAATTATGATAGTGCGGCATCCTTTGAAAAAAATATAGTAGAACTGCAACGCTACGGTCGTCCCATTCTTTGCACGGAATATATGGCCCGTGGCAACAACAGCAGTTTTGAAGGTTCATTGCCCATTGCAAAAAAATACAACGTGGCCGCATACAACTGGGGATTGGTAGATGGCAAATCACAAACCATCTATCCCTGGGATAGCTGGAAGAAAGCATACGAAGCTGAGCCTGAAGTTTGGTTCCATGATATATTCAGAAAAGATGGAACACCTTACAGAAAAGCAGAAACGGACCTGATCAAAAAGCTGACCGGTAAGCTGTAATATGTTTATGGCAGAACGCAATGATCTGCTACAATGAAAAACCAGCAGGCAGCAGCTGTGCAACACTTTCTATTCTGTTCATCATTGACCAGCCTCTTCCCTGCTTGCCGGCAGAAAGAGAAGCATCTGTATCGCCCGCTTTATGAATCGCCCGCTTTATGAGGCGTCTTCGCCTCATAGGCAAACCATGTCGCCTGCGGGTGATGATTAAAATATACTGCTGATGTATCCGATCATTTATTATGTACTGGCATTGCTGTTGTGTTCCGTTAAAGAAGAGATCCGGCCGGCAACAGAACAAATATATCTTGCCGACCCCACTATTTTTCAGGAGGGCGGAAAATATTATCTCTATGGTACCGATGGCTTTAACGCCGATTCAGGATTTAATGCCTATGTGTCGGAAGATATGCAGCATTGGGGCAAGTCTTTAACCGGCAATCAACGGGCGCTTGCTAAAGGTGCATCTTTTGGAACAAAAGGTTTTTGGGCGCCGCAGGTATTCCGCCATCACAACCAGTATTATATGGCATACACAGCGAACGAGCATATAGCGATGGCCTGTAGCGATAACCCGGCCGGTCCATATAAGCAAACTCAATTAAAGGCGTTGGAGGCTCCTGTTAAACAGATTGATCCTTTTGTGTTTAAGGACGATGACGGAAAACTTTATCTCTATCATGTGCGGTTACAAAACGGCAACCGGATATTTGTGGCTGAATTAAAAAACGACCTTTCAGGGATCCTTCCCAACACATTACGGGAATGCATAAGCGCTGTAAACGATCCGCAGCCGTGGGAAAATATGCAGCAGGTGAAGTGGACGGTTACCGAAGGTCCAACGGTCATAAAACGTGGGAACCTTTATTATATGCTCTATTCCGCTAACGATTTTCGTAACCCTGATTATGCGGTAGGATACGCAGTAGCGGATAATCCTTACGGCCCATGGAAAAAATATGAGGGTAATCCCATCATCAGTAAAAAAGTTACAGGCGCCAATGGTTCAGGTCATGGCGATATTATTATGAATAAAGCAGGTGATTATTACTATGTATTCCACACACATTTTTCCAATGAAAAAGTGGCGCCGAGAAAAACAGCGATGATAAAAATAAGGTTTACGGATAATGGGAGTAACGAAAGCATGGAAGCCGATACGTTGAGTTTTGAGTATTTGAAGTATGGACAATAATGCTATTGCCAACAGGGCCCTGACGCATTATATTATTTATGGTTTATGGTTTGTGGTTGTATTCGCTTCGGATTTTACCCGTCATTGTGAGACCCCTAAACTAATTTGAATGATGTGTACTATTTTTAAGGGTCGAAGCCTGCCTACCGGCAGGTAGGCAATCCCCTGATGGGGGCAGCGGATTTTTTGTTTTTAGTTTACGGTTTATTGTTGTGGTTGTATTCGCTTCGGATTTACGACTTTTGGCTTCGGATTTGAGTTTTATATGTTTTTGTGATTTGGTTTTTGGTTCTTCTTTTCGAATTTCGAAATTCCGGCTTCGGATTTAATTTTATCTGTCATTATCACACAGAAAGCATGTATTCCCTTGATTTGCTCGCTTTATGAGGTTGCCCGCTTTATGATTGCCCGCTTTATGAGGCGTCTTCGCCTCATAGGCAAAACATGCCGCCTCCGGGCGGTGGGAATTCTTTCTTCCCTTTTCGTATCAAAGGTTAGAAAGGAGGCTCCTTCTATTTCTTTCCCGATTTATCAGGAAATGCCGGTATAGGCGGCACACCTTTAGGCCCCGGCTCCTGCAGCTTTTTCTGCAATTCTTCAATCGCTCTTTGAAGCTGCGCATCGTTGCCAAGCCATTCCTGGTGCGGGTCGTTGATAACTTCAATATCAGGATGAACACCTTCTCCTTCAATAATGAATTTGGAGCCATCCGCCGCAAAGTGTGCGAACTCAGGCTTGCGCATATCAGCCCCGTCAATAAAGGGCAGTGATCCCCGTATACCTACAACGCCACCCCATGTGCGCTGCCCCAGCAGGGGGCCTATTTTATAGAATTGAAACTGGTAGGGAAACAAATCCCCATCGGACGCTGAATACTGGTCAATCAAACAGATCTTGGGGCCTACCTGTGCGTCGGGTTTTATACCGGCTGTTTTATCGTTTCGCATCATCGTGCCCAGTCCCGGTATCCGCCGCAGCCGTTCAATGATCATGGGTGATACATTGCCGCCGCCATTACCCCGGTCGTCAATGATCAGCGCTTCTTTGTCTAACTGCGGATAAAAATAGCGGGCAAACTGGTTCAATCCTTCCGGCCCCATATCCGGTATATGCAGGTATCCTATTTTTCCGGCCGAAGCTTTGGTTACTTTGGCAATATTTTGCTGCACCCATTCATGATAATACAGGTTCGATTCGTCGTCAATGGGTTGTACGAACACTTTACGGCTTCCCGTAGCCGAAGCTTTGCTGTTTACCTGTAATTCAACGGTTTGCCCAGCCTTTCCGATAAGCGCCTGGTATATATTGGTGAGCCTGCTCACATCTTTTCCATTGATGGAAATAATGTAGTCGCCTTTATTTACGTTTACTCCCGGTTGGCGCAGGGGTGATATCAGGGTTTTATCCCAGCTTTCGCCAGACAGCAGGGAATCAATTTTATAGTAGCCGCTTTTATCGCGGCTGAAGGTTGCACCCAGGAGTCCCATTTTTATGCGTTCCACTTCCGGCCGGTCGCCACTGTTTACATAAGCATGCCCGATGCTCAGCTCGCCGATCATTTCACCAATAATATAGGTAAGATCATTGCGGTGATTTACATAAGGAAGCAGTGTTGCATACTTGTCGTGCATCGCTTTCCAGTTCAGTCCGTGCATGTTAGGATCGTAAAAGTAATCCCGCATTTGCCGCCAGCTTTCATCAAATATTTGCTTCCATTCGGCATGCAGACCGGCGTTTATTTTTAACCCGCTGAGATCCAGTTTATTTTTGGGTTCTATTTTAAATTTGCTCAGATCTTCTATATAATAATCGTCTCCTTTTTTAAAAATAATTTTCTTCCGGTCATTGCTAATGGAATAGCTATTCATATTCCCGATTTCAGTTTCCTTTTTATCTTTAAGATCAAAGAATTTTAAAGATCCCGGCGTGCGGAAAGCAGCAGCCTCATAATACAAACCCTCATTGGTAGCGGTAAGATTATAATAATTACCCGGCGTTACCGGCAAGCTTTCGATACGATCGGTTAATCCTGTTTCATCTATTTTGATTTCCACCGTTGTATCTGGTGTATCCACCGTTTTCTTTTGTGCTTTTTCTTTGTCTTTTTGATTAATCGCTTTACCTGCGCCGGCGCTGTCTTCCTTTATGGTTACTTCATCGTTTTCAACCTGGAAAGGCGATGTGGTTCCTGCTGCCAGCCTCACCATATAGGGTTTGCTCATATCTACATAAGCGTGGTTCCATTCGGTATTGCTGTATACGGGGTTAAAGTCGCGTTCAGACACAAAATACAGCAGTTTTCCGTCGGCACTGAAAGCAGACCTGCCGCTGTTATACCAGTCATCGGTAACGGCAATGCTTTTTTTGCTTCCGGTATTATACAGTTTGATCACATCAAACCGCCGGGCTTTCCCCGGTTCGGTATAAGCGATCCATTTGCTGTCGGGCGCCCAGGTATAATCTGTTATTTCCCTGTTATCGGAATGTGTAATAATTGTTTTCCTGGCAGTAGCTACGTCAATATAATACAGATCCTGTTCGCGGTCGGCAAGTAAGATCAGCTTGCTATCGGGGCTCCATACCGGGTAAAATTTATAGCTGCCGCCGCCATTGGTTAACTGGCGGGCACTATCCGTTCCATCCTGTTTTTGTATGTACAGTTCATCTTCTCCTGTTTTGTCGCTAATGAAGCTTATCCATTTACCATCGGGGCTCCAGTCAACATTCCGGTCGTTCGCTCCGCTGCTACGGGTAAGATTGCGGGTAACGCCATTTTTTCCCGGCACGGTAAATACATCGCCCCTGCCGCTGAATACGGCCCTTTTACCATCGGGCGATAAGCTGTAGCTGTTCATGAATTTTGAAGCGTCTACCTGTTTGTTGCGGCTCCACGACAGGTCTTCCGCAAGGATAATATCCAGCTTTTCCGTTTTGCCGTTGTTCAGATCGTAGAGATAAATATACCCGCCATTTTCAAATGCGATCGCGTCATTGCCTAACGAAGGAAACTTACAATCGTATTCGGTGAAGCTGGTTATCTTTTTAGTTTGCCTGGATTGCGTATCATATTCAAAGAGGTTCATGGTACGGTCGCGGTCGCTGAAAAAATAGATCCTGTTTTTGTAATACATCGGGAAAATGTCTTGGGCCGGATTGTTGGTTATATTTTCCGTTGCCGCTGTTTTGGTATCGTATATCCATATATCATCTGCCATGCCGCCCTTATAATATTTCCAGGTCCTGAATTCACGGAATACCCTGTTCATGGCAAGCTTACTGCCATCTTCATTGTACGAGCACCAGCCTGCCACGGAAAAAGGGAGCGCTTCGCTTAAATCGCCCGATAGGGGCGCTTTGTATAGTTTACCTTTAAACGGATTGAAAGAAGTACCGCGGCTGCGGTAAATAACAGATTTGTCATCCGGCGTCCAGCCCATTACAATATTGTTGGGACCCATCCGGTCGGCAATATCATCACGGTTAAGCGTAGCCGTATAAGTAATGCGCTTAGGCTCTCCGCCCGTGGCGGGAATAACAAACACTTCGGTATTGCCATCATATTGACCGGTAAAAGCAATTTGTTTACCGTCATGACTAAAACGGGGAAAGGTTTCATACCCCGGATGGCTGGTGATCTTTCTTGCCGTACCACCACTGCGGGCAACAGTATACAAATCACCTGCATAGGAAAATACTACCTGGTTTCCGTTTACGGAAGGGAAACGCAGAAGCCGGGCTTCCTGTGCATATAGAAAATTACAGGCAATAAACAGGCATGATGTGATCAGCAGGGCTCTTCTCATAATATACGATTGATATTATGAAATTAAGCAATAATGTTGTTCGGTAAGAAGTGTAACATTGTAATAACGAAAGCGGATATTAGTGTTTCGTGAAAAGTGAGAGGATAAAAGTGAAAGAGGTCTTCGACTCTCACGTCTCACCTTTCTCGACTCACTATTCACTTTTCACGTTTGACACAGCACTAATATAACTCGTTATTTTTTCCTGTCGCTCACCACAAGATTATACCTGATGTAGAACTGAAAGGCCTGGTTGCGCGCCTGCGTGGGAGGTAATATGTTATTAACGCGGAGGTCAACAAAATTGTTCAATGCCTGGTTGTAGCGGAAGCCGAACATAAAGCGATCATAATAGTAATTGGCGTCAAAGAGGTAACGCCATTCGGACCCATTGATTTTTGACGATAAAGAATCATCTTTTAGCTTGATGGTTTCTGAACGCAGAAGGGTATTATTGGACGAACGTTGTTCCCTGTCGGCCAGCCCGCTGTTGAATGACGAAAACTGTAATCCGCTGCCTAAATAAAAATTCTTAACCGGGCTGTAATAAAAGCTTACCGGCATATTAAAATAATACAATTTGCGCAGGTAAATATTTTCTGTATAGCCTGCATTACCCGAAGGAACAGCTAGTTCTTTATGCGATAATAAAAGGGAAGGAGTGGCTTGTGGTGTATTAAACTGGAACTCGCTCAGCAGGTATATCCTGTTGGTTACATGCAATTGCAGGTAAGGCGAAGGAATATAATCTGTTATGATATTTTTGCCCGTGGCAGAATTGTAATTATACGTTTGTTGAGAAGCAATAGCAATATTCTGGTAAGGCGCTATGCCTGCTGCAAACCAGCGGTCAGAAGTTTCACCCCAAAAGGAATGGTAGGTCCGGTACGATCTGGACAATTCCTTTTCTTCCTTTCTTTCCTGCCGTTTCATTTCACGCAGCAGGGCTTTTCTTTTGGCGCTCACATCGGGTAAGGTGGAAACGTAGGCAGGCACAATTAATATACCCGTTTTGTTACTGCCTGCAGATTCAGTAATATTTTTGCGGTTGCTGTAAGCTGAATTTTCTGTATGAACTGCATTATACCCGGCTATTACAAATAGTTTTTCAGCAATATTGCTTTTCTCATCAGTGATAAATACAGATGCGGGCAGTTCATTACCCGGTTCAACAGTGTGCTCCGTAATCAGGGGGGTGTTTTGCGGATTTTCTTTAGTTGCGGGAACTGTGTTAAGCTGCGCTACCCTGCCTGGTTCACTATTTTGTTTTGAACCGGCATCAATCCCTACTTTGTTTTTGAACGTATGTTTATGTGAAATTGAGGGAAACGGGTTGCCGCCGATTGATTTTGTGGGATTGTTATTATGAATGGTTGTATTGTTATTTACTACTGCTCCGGCTATTTCGTCAATGTTTTTTTTATCTGCCCTGTCTGGCGTTTGTTGTGAAGCAATGCTATGATCAATCGTATTTGCAGATGCTGATGGAAGAAGTTCAGTATTGCCCGGCGCTACAATTTCATTATCACCTGCCGTTGTATGAATAATCACCCATATGCCAACCGAAAGCATAACAATAAGGCCGCCCAGCCACCATTTACCGCTACCTCCTTTTCCATCTTTTTCAGACAAGGGCATTTCCCGGTCGAGTTTTGCCTTCATTTGCTGCCATGACATTTCCTCGCCGGGCAACGGCAAATGTTGCAGCTTTTCCGCAATTAGTTTTTCGTATGGTAGTTTCCGGTTCAATAGACTGCGTCTAAGGTTTTTAATAATTTCCGCATCAGCCGTCTTGCTTCGCTCAGGTGCCATTTGCTGGTACCTTCGCTAATGCCCATCATTATGCCTACCTCCTTATGTGTAAAACCTTCTATTATATATAAATTAAAAACGGTTTGGGTGGCAGGTGGCAGTTTTCTTACCAGGAAAAGCAATTCCTGCGCATTTAATTTATTAACCGCTTCGCTGTCAACGTAGGGCTCCGTAGCCTGGTCTATTTCCACCTGCCTGCTGTGTTTCACATTTTGCCTTATAAAATCTATCGCGCTATAAATCATAATGCTTCTTATCCAGGTGTATAAGCTGGCTTTTAGCGGATCGAAGCGGTGTATATTTTTATACACTTTCAAAAAACCATTATGCAATACTTCCATCGCATCGTTTTCATTATGCGTATAGCGCATGCAAAGCGACATCATAGCTACGTAGAACTGTTTATATAAACGTTCCTGTGCCCTACGGTCGTTATCAATGCATCCGTTAATAAGGTCAATATCTGCAGGGGTACTGCTCAATGCTATTGCTGATTTTATGGATTCCTGCCACAATGATGCCCTGCTTTCAGGCATATTTTGTTTCAATGGGTAAGATAAAAACATTATTCCTTATACCATTGCACATTGACCTGTTTTTAAACGATTATAACACTATTTAAACATGCGATAGCTGCAGTAATATATACGGTTAAAGCGGAGGAGAGGGTTGGGGGAGGGATGTGGGAGATTTGAAAATGAGGTAATTTGAAAATGGGAGCAGGGTTATGGGATGGTTACAAGTTCCAGGTTGCAGGGGCGGCGGTCGGTACGCGACGAAGGAGCGTCAGACCGCAAGCGGGAATTATTTTATCCCCGGAATTAAATTTGAGGAAAAGAACTGACCTGGGAAGGGGTTAAACAAAAAGCTAAGAATGAAAATAAATACATATTCATTGACGCCTATACTACCTGGTGTGGCCCCTGTAAATACATGCCTAAATATATTTTCCCGCAAAAGGAAGCAGGCGATTTTTTAATGAAAATTTCATAAGCATTGCATTACAAATTGATACTACGCAATACACAAAATGATCTGCTTTCAACTCAAAATATTTCTCTGATTGAAGGATTAACTATTTAGGAGATGTGGAAGAAATAGATGAGGTATATTCTTTTAGCTGAAGTGGAAGAACCTACCGTCTGGGTTTATGCTTAATGCCGTCCCTCTCCACAATGGGGAGAGGGAAAGAGGGTGAGGTCACTCCTCATAATACACCCTTAGCACTCTTTGCGAAATACCCGTCATTATTTCGTAAGGAATGGTTTGTGCCCACTGCGCTAACTGGGTAATAGAGAGCCCTTTCCCAAAAACAATAACATCATCCCCTTCACGTGCGCCCGGTATATCTGTTATATCAATCATCGTCATATCCATAGCGATATTGCCTGTAACCGGGGCCAGCTTACCATTTACCAGTACACTGCCGGCGCCGTTGCTTAAATTACGGCGGTACCCGTCGGCATAACCGATACGGATAGTGGCAATAATGCTGTCTCTTTGCAGTGTGCCCTTTCGGGTATATCCTACCGTTTCACCGGCTTTTATTTTTTTTATTTGAGCAATGGTTGTTTTTAATGTGGCGGCTTCCCTTAGCTCAAGGGTGTCGGACGCGCTGCTGTTTATGCCATATAAGCCGATGCCAAGCCGTACCATATCAAAGTGCAGTTGGGGATGCCGGATGATGGCCGCCGAATTGGCAATATGACGGATAAAAGGATAAGCTAATGCCTGCTGTAATATGGAGCAGGCTTGTATGTATTGCCCGGCCTGTTGCCGGGTAAAAGCGTCTAACGCGGAGTCTTCGCTGCCTGCAAGATGACTGAATACAGATTGTACGGCGAAGAGATTATGATCAGCAAGCGCTTTAGCCAGGGCAGTTATTTCGCTGGGTTCGAAACCAAGGCGGTGCATGCCCGTATCTATCTTTATATGCACAGGGTAGTTTTGTAATCCCTGCTCCTGCAGGAAATTACGGAAAGAAGATAATACGTTAAATGAAAAAATTTCCGGCTCAAGGTTGTTTTCTGTTATGGCGTGATAGCTGCTTTCTTCCGGGTTCATTACCATAATGGGCAGGCTGATGCCCGACTTTCGCAATTCCACCCCTTCATCGGCATAAGCAACCGCCAGGTAATCTACTTTATGAAACTGCAGCATATTAGCTATTTCATAGCTGCCGCTGCCATATGAAAAGGCTTTCACCATAGCCATTATTTTGGTGGATGGCTGCAGCAGTTGCTGGTATTGCTTAAGATTATGTACAATGGCGGTAAGGTTTACTTCTAATACAGTTTGATGCGCTTTTTGTTCCAGCAGGGCGCTGATGCGTTCCAGCGCAAATTTTCTTGCGCCTTTTATGAGTATGGTTTCATCATGAAACCGCGTGCCGTGAAGATGGGTTATAAAATCTTCAGTTGAATTATAAAAGGAGGTTTCGGCTACAGCCTGCTCAAACTTGTTTTTGTATTCTTGAAGATGCGCACCTATACCAATAAAGCGATTGATATTTTTATGTTGCAGGGCAAGCGCAATTTCACTGTATAATTTTGCGGGATCCTTTGTTTCCGCGAAATCGGAAAGGATCACCGTGCGTTTCCGGTGCTGGTGCTGCTGCTCCAAAAAATCAAGGGCGATACGTAAGGAGCTGGTGTCGGCAATATAGCTATCGTTGATAACAGAACAATTGTTAATGCCTTTTTTCATCTCAAGCCGCATCTCCACCGGTTTGAGCAGTCCGGTATGTTCCGTTATGGTTTCACGGCTATACCCCATGGTCAGCAACACGCTGCCGCAGGTAATAGCATTTTCTACAGCCGCGTTGTCTGTAAAGGGGATGCGGATAATAAGTGGTAAGTGGTAAGTGGTGAGTGGTAAGTTGAGAGAGGTGAGAGGTGAGCTGACTGCAGCTTCCCGGTTCACTTCAAGACGGATGGTTGTATGCGCCTCCTCTTTTTTTATATTAACTACCCTGATAGCACAATGCGCCTGCTTTCCCCAAAATAAACAGGGGATACCCGATGCTTCAACGGCTTCAACAATCAGCGGGTCGTCTCCATTAGCAATCATCCGGTTTACACCGGTAAACAATAAGAGCTTTTCCCTTATTTTTTGCTGCTGATCTTTAAAGTTTTCACTATGGGCATCACCCATATGTGTAAGCACGCCAATAGTGGGTTGAATGATTTTTTGCAATGCCTCCATTTCCCCGGGTTGGGAAATGCCGGCTTCAAATATGCCGAGCGTGTGCACCAGGTTCATTTGCCAAACGCTTAGTGGTACGCCTGTTTGCGAGTTATAGCTTTTAGGACTTCGAACAATCTGATAATCTTTTTCAAGCAACTGGTTCAGCCATTCTTTTACGATGGTTTTTCCATTGCTGCCGGTGATGCCCACCACAGGTATGCCGAACTGTGAGCGGTGAAATGCAACGAGTGTTTGTAAAGCGGCTAATACATTAACTACGCGGATGAAATTAGCATTGGGGTAATCCTTTGTTTCAAATGAAAGATCAGCAACAAAATTTTTAATTCCCCTTGCATATAATTCCGGAATGAAAAGATGCCCGTTCCGCCTTGGCCCGGGTAAAGCGAAAAATAAGGAACTGGCTGCATGCACTACTCTACGGCTGTCTGTAAGCAGGTAGTCAATAACAGTACCGCTGTCTCCACCCGACTGCAGTTGCGCGTGCACGATAGCCGAAATTTTTTCAATAGTATAATTGCCCATTATGAAGCAATGGTTTTACAGGTCTGTTGTTTGTTGCGGCATTTTCCGGTTATGATAAACAGAATATAAAATGGAAGCCGCCAGGCATATAACGATCACCGCCAGCGAAATGTATATGGAAATATGAATATCAAAAAATTCAATCAGCATTTTAATGCCAATGAATATCAATACCACGGCAAT
>CALMQS010000043.1 GCA_937871285.1 uncultured Sphingobacteriales bacterium
TAGGGTATATCCTATGTTTTGCTGACACGCAGCTCGGTTAATTTGGAATGCACCCCCCGGGCAGCGCTAATATTAATCGGGGAATAACCTTATATTAATCCGGGTATAACGTAGTGGCGGCACAGGAAAGCTTATATTTATGTTTTAATTCAAATAATGCTTATGGAGGCGAAATACAATGCATCAACAGAAGCAAGGCCGGAAGGCGACAGGGTGCTGGATGCGCCATTGGTGCGTATGGATATTGCCGATTTTATAAGGCAAATAAAAAAGGAAGCCACCTGGGATAACAGCGACCGTAATGCGATAACGGTATATAAAACCGATGGATTAAGCATAGTACTGGTTGCCCTGCATGAAGGCGCTGTTATGGCAAAGCATACCGCCGCCGGGATCATTAGTGTGCAGGTGCTGGAAGGTGAAATTAGCTTTGCTACGGATGAAGAATCGGTAATATTGAAAAAGGAACAGATGATAGCCCTGCATAAAGGTTTGCCGCACAGCGTAACTGCGTTGCAGGAATCGGTATTCCTGCTAACGCTTGCTACTACTTCCCCGGTAAAATAAAATTTCAGTTTTTTTATTCGGCATTGCCGGTAAGCTGAAAATTTTTGCTTTCGCCGTTTCCCTCTTTTTCTTTCCTGAAATGCACGGGCAATACGCCGGCCATATCGCCAATAATGTTAACCAGTTCCGTGCCTGCAGGGATCACGATCTTCGCATTTGTTTTAAGCGAGGCCTCCAGCGTTTCTAACTTTTTTAACAGTTGCGCATTTCCCGTAAAATATTTGTCGGCTGCTTCATTCACCAGCATAATGGCTTCCGCTTCTCCTTCGGCATGTAATACTTTAGCCCTTTTATAGCCTTCCGCCTCTTTAATTTTAGCCCGCTTTACCCCATCAGCCACTGTTTCGGCCGCGGTAGCGTAATCAATAGCCGCAATTTTTTCATTTTCGGCCTTTACTACTTTATTCATCGTTTCCTGCACATCCCGCGGCGGATCTATTTCTTTTAACTCGGTTCGTACGATTATAATCCCCCAGCTTGCCGTTTCGTTGCGCAAGGTGTTATGCAGCTCGGCGTTGATCTTTCCCCTCTCGCTGTTTGCCGATTTGAGGGTAAGCGTTCCTATAATATTCCTTAGTGTTGTGCGGGCAAGATTAACGATCTGTAATTTGTAATTGTTTACGTTATACTGGGAACTTTTTACACTTTCTTCGGCTTCTACTACCCTGAAATAAACCTGTGCATCAACGCTTGCATTCAGGTTGTCGTTTGTGATGATTTCCTGCGGCTGCGCATCCACCATCTGTTCTGTTATATTAACGATATACATTTTGTCAATAAACGGTATGATCCAGTGGAACCCGGGATTGGCAAACTTGTTGTATTTCCCCAGTCTTTCAATTAAACCCCTGTGTGTTGGTCTTACTATTTTTACGCCGAGGAAGAAAAAAGCCAATACTGCTCCAATAATTATTGCTGTTGATGATACCATTGCTGCTATTTTTGTTTTTATTGTAAAAAATGAATATGTATGTTGATGAAGTGCCGGCCGGTAATTGCCTGTTTTTTTGGGTATGCTGTTCTGCCGGGTTGATTAGTAAAGATAAGCTTATTTACCTCATCTCCTTTTTTAAATGGTATGCCGGTATAATTGATGAAACGCTTTTGGATCCCCGTATGCTCAGAAATCAAAAACAAATCCGCCGTATAAACTGCCATTTAAAATGCCTGATCTTCCCTTTCTTTTTTCATTTACCATAAGGTCATTGTCATTAATATAAGCTATCCTGAAGTGTTTAACCCTGAAAGCGGCGGAAAAGCTCAGTTGTTTTACAGCCAGCCCGGCAGAAAGCAATGCATTGTTAAAAGGCACATAGTTTACACCTATTGCCGCATCGTAAAAGCCATCGTCCGTAAAAATTACATCAGTCCCAAAATTAAAACGCTGCCATTTGTAGCATGCGCCCACCCCTATGGCTCTTTGATTTTGCGTGTTGTACTGCTTATTGCCGCCGGCAGCAAACGCATCGGCATATAATGTTGTGCCTGCAAGGTTCATCAGGTTGATCCCCACCTGTAATGCGTTGCTTACTTTATAGGTTGCCGATACATCCATGTCCCATTTTTGTTTTTTTATGGTACTGTCGGTATAGGTGTTGGTGGTGGAGCCATTATCATCAAAGGATATCCGGAGTATATTGGGAATGTTAAATTGCTGCCATATAGATTTTACGGTTAATCCAACGCTTATCCTGTCATTTATTTTCATGGCGGGCGCCAGGAAAGCCGAATATTCCTTTAATTTTATCAGGAAGGAATCTATCCGTACAGTATTGGCTTCGTTTGAGATTTTTACAAACAAAGCCTCCCTGTATTCATCCTGCTGCGTGTATATAAATCCTGCACCTATAGAAAGTTTGTCATTCACCCTGAAATACCCGCCCAGCTTCGCATTGTTTTTTACATTGGTAAGCAGGCTGATATTATAAGGATTGCTGCTTTTAACGATTGCCGACGGATTCCAGAAAACGGCTTCCGACATGTCTCTTGCCGGTGAAAAATTAAAGCCGGTATTAGCGGTGTGCGTTAACGCCGAAGTAAACAGGAACTGACCATACTCAATTTTACCCGGCTCCAGTTCCCTTGCCTCGAAAGTTCCGGCGTTCGATACAATGCCTATTATGGGCGTTAGGTTGGTGAGGAGGTTCAGGAGTGCGGGTGCTCCCACCAGGGCAGTGGCATTGGTTATTTGCCCTATGCTTTGTTCGGGCTGCTGCGCGATAACGCCCAGCAGGCTGTCTGTTTGGAATGCGGGCAATGCTATATCGCTGCAATTGGCATTAAACTTCCAGTCTTTTACCGTAACATATGATTTTGCTTTATCCTTATTTTTCCTGTCCTGGTCTTCGGAAATAAATACCCGTTTTACAGATTCACTGCATTGGCTGCATCCCGAAACGATGTACAGGCTTACCTGCTTATCCTGCAGTTTGGCAAACGGCACGCCGGTATTGCATTCAAAATAACCCGGCGGGGTAGAGCCTGTGATGGTGGATTTTGAAGGAACAAAGGCCGGCACCACAATAATGTTTTCGGCTCCCCTGGTAGAATGTACACTTTCATTCTGGCATCTTACCCTGCCTTTTATAACAAGGGTTTGCCCCCGGGCCGTGTTATATAAGAACAGCAGCGGGGCCACGTATATAATGAAATTTTTCATGACCGTTATTTTAGATGAATGAATAAAGTTTATTATTTTATTCACTGCTAATAGCATATACAACCTTAAAATCCGGTTGGTGTTACCGGGTATTGGTAAAGTGCCGTTAGCGGGAACAGGTATTCCTCATGCAGGCCGGGTGCTGATTACATCAAGGGTGGGAGAAGCCGGGTTTACCGGGTAACCGGGTTTAAAACAAAATCTACTTTCATTTCCCTGCTGCTGATCTTTACGGCGATGGTTTTGTCTTCAAAATCTTTGTTGGAAGTGGTGAGCGTAACCTCATCGCCTACTGTATAATTTTCCAGGCGAAGATCATAGGTTCCGTTGGTAATGGTAGTAGCATAAAACCGGGTGCCATCCGCGTTTACTTCCACTCCTGTAATGGGTATTTCAGCGGCGGTTTTCACCTGTCCGGTAATACGGATAACGCGGGGACGCGATTCGTTGGAAAAGAAAAAAATTCCAAGAGCTACCAACAGCGCGCCTAAGGCTGCAAGGGTTAGCAGGATATACTTTTTCTTTTGTGCAGCCTCCGTTTTTAAAACGCTTTGAGCATCATGCGTAGTTGCAGTATTTGTTATGGTAGGGCCATTTATAATGGCGGCAACCGCGCTGAACAGTATTTCTAATTCGGGGTGATCCCTTTCTCCATTCCATCCGGTAAGCCGGGCTGCCTCAATGCGCCTGAAGGCAAGCGGGATCGTTATGTCTTCCAGTAAAACCGGTGCAAGTATATTTCTTTGAGCCGCGTCACTGGCTTCATTCTTTACCCATTCAGAATTTACGGAACGCTGCGTCCATATTACTATTACGCATTTGGCCTTATTTAATTCCTGCTCTATAACAGTGTCGTAACGCTGGCCTACGGGTATTTGCCTGTCCCACCAAACCGACCAGCCTTTATGCTCCAGTGTTTCGGCAATGGCTTTTACCCTGGTCTTATCTTCGCTGGAATAACTTATAAATATGTCAGCCATATGCTTACTATTTATAATTGAAATAATTCCATAAGGCAGATCGGACGTTGATTCCCGTTCAGCTTTCATTCCGGGTTTGCGCGGTTATGGTTACGTTAACAAAACTCACCGGCGCTGCTTATTAATTTCTGAAGGTCGGCTTCCGTACAATCAATATAGCTGTAAATGGCAAACATAGGTGGCATATCCTCGTCTTTAATAAAACTGATCGTTTTAATGATGCTTTTTTTGGTTCGCAGCTCCATTACTTTGGCGCATTGAAACTCATCCCAGCATACATCCGATTTACTATATTCGGGTGTTAAAATACAGAGTACCGATTTTGAATTTTGTATAGCTTCCGAAATTTTCCTAATCCAAAGCCCGCCTGCTGGTATGCTGCTCCTGTCGTAAAAAATATTAAGCGCATCTTTCTTTTCCCGTATGGCTTTTACAAATTCCTGTACCGCTTCGGTTTGCTTATGAGAATAGCTGATAAACAGGTCATAGGTTGGAAGGGGTGCGGTATGGGGTTGCAATGCTACCGGTGGTGCTGCACGGGTTGATTCATTATGGCGTTCCGCATTTCCGGGAGCATAAACCGTTTCGGGTTCAGCAACTTCGGGGTAAGATACTGCAGGTGGCCGCCGGGGAATGTCACTTATATTTTTTATTTCCTCCTGTACTGTTTTTACCAGCCGTTGTTTTACCGGTTCAAATATAGGCAATGCCGCATCTGCCTGTTCCTGCCGGTATAGCACCAGCTTGATGCATTTCAATGGTAGCCCGTTCTGTAGCCAGAAAACAGCGTTTTCTAATAAAGCAGGCAGCATTTTTTGTATGGGCACTTTCTGGTATCCTGTTGCCAGCACCGGCATAGCTATTTCATCATTGTCTTCATCAAAGGCGAAAGTGTTAATGCACCTGAAAATATTTCCTACAATGGTTTGTGGTTCGGTAGAATGGTAATGCGGCTCAAAACAAAGGATTTTTTTAAAATGGAATTTGCTTTTTTGTTCAGCAGAAAGCGGGGCAGACAGCCAGCATCCTAATTGGGCTACTAAGTCCATTTCTTTATTTGCGGCCAATGCCCGAACAAAAAGCCCTTTTTTTTGAAGCGCCAGGAACAATGAGCCTTCTAACGGTGTGTAATCATTTGGAAAAGCAGAAACTACCAGTATGTCAACAGCATGTTCCTTAGGGATAGCGGAAAGATCACCGAGCAGCAATTGAATAACGGGTTTTCTTTCGCCGGCGGTTACTGTTATTTGTGAAAGGAGCTGCATCTGTAGTTATTTACGGCAATATTTTAAAGTAATATCCACACGATAATTTTCTTTCCATTGTAGTAAACTTTCAGCGAAGCGTTCAACCGACTCCGGAATATTATTTCTATCGTACGCATAATAGTGCGCCCCCTGTATATCCGCCGGGAGGTTTTGTTCGATATGCTTTTCATACAACAAAAAAACGTCTCTTCCTATGGTGTCGGCAATGCCTAATTCATAAAATACATTGGCATTGGTTACTGAAATATCGGCTATTACCAGTCCTGTGCGTTGTATTTGTTTTACAATATTTTCAGATAATTTGCCCACACGCGTGATCATATCTCCACGAACACATTCCATTTTAGCTTTTATAACTGCAGGCTGAATGAAATCGTAAAATACAGTATCGGACCACTTCTCCGAAAAAGGCATAACAATAAAGCAGGAGGGAACATCAACATAGAGTTCCTTCATATCGCCGGCGCCCATTGCTATCATAAATTTGTTGAGCATGCGGCGAACAATAGGATTGAGGCTGTAAGCACCCGAACTATCCATCTCAACAATTCCATCATCCTTCAGGTACTGGATAGTATCGGGATAGCAATCAATACCCATTTCTATCAATTCTGTTTCTTTAAGTGCTCCGCGCATGCTCGTGTTGAGCAAATGGAGCATCTTCCATTGATCGCGGTAGGCCATAAGTAATGGTTTAAATTAACCGAGTTTTTCAATACAGGTCATAAGCCACGCCAGTTTTTCTTTGCTTTGCAGCAGTGCAGCGCTGGTATATATCTTTTTCAGATTTCCCGCCGTTGTTTCTTTCTCCCATTTGGCCGGGTTGCAGGTTAGCGCAGCGGCAAGATATTGTTTGGCGCTGGTTTCGTTAAGCTCCAGCGCAGCCAGCTCCAGCGCTGTTGCCTGCACCCAGTAGTTATTTTGTTTGGCTTCTAATTGTCTTTCTACCGAGTAGCCCACCAAAGGAAAATATTTTTTGAACCGCGGATCCTCCGCATTTTCAAAAAACAATAAGGTGAGTGCGTTTATGCCGGGATAAAAATCCCTGGGGTCTGCGTCAAATCCGTCTAAATAGGCTTTTATGGCTTTACGCCGGTATGCCGCTGCCAGCAGATCGTCAGCTGCGTTATCGTCCGTTAAACCCTTGTATACCGCACCTAATAATCCGTTGGTTTCGGGATCGGCGCCGTACCTGTTAATAATATCATTAAGGATCTGCTCCGCTTCCTCCCTGTGCCTGGTTTTGTTTAATGCCAGCGCCAGTTGCTGCTGAAGATAGATATCACCTTTTCTTTCCCGTTGTACCATGGGCTGTATCATTGCTGCCATTTCGGTGAAGGCATTGGTGGTTTTATAGGCGCCCATTAATGCATAAACAAGATCATAGTTATATTTTAATCCTTTCCCTGCCGCTTTTTCTATTGCTTTTAACTGTGCTGTCAGCTTCATTTTTTCCTGTTCATTCGAAGCTTTCTCTTCATCCGAGATGCCTGCTTTTTTATCCTTCACATCCCATTGTTGCCATTCTTTTACCAGCGACCGTATTTGCTGCTTGGTGTTGTTGGTTTCATTTATGATTTCTTTGAAGGAGTCGGCTTTGGCCTGCAGTGTATTTAATTCAGGAAAAATATAAGCGGGGATCATTTGACTGATAGGACTATCGGGCTGTGCCTGCTGCGCATCGAGGTTAGTGCGTATAATATCCGAGAGATCTTTGATCTTTTGTGCACAATCAAGTATTTCTCCCGCTTCAAAGTTATACGGCAAAGCTCTCAGCGGTGCCACATCAAAGGGCAGCTTGGTATTGGCCTCAAAAATACTAACGGTAGTATAGGGCTTAACGGCATGACGTATGCCTAATTCGTAAAACACGTTGGCATTGGCAAAACTGAGATCAGCAACGGCAAATTCGCAATAAAGCAATCGCTCATACATGGGTTTGTGAATAAGCCCGCCCCCTTTCTCCTCATCCGCACGTACAGGCAACAGTCCTGCCTGTTCAATCGCTTTTTTAATAAATGAGCTATATACCTTATTAAAGTCAATTTCTTTTTTATTGCCATCCGTTTTCACGCCAAAGGGCATCAGAACGAAACAAAGACTTGCCATTTCCTATAGTTTAAAGGTATCAGCAAAATGATCTTCCTTCACTTCCTTCGAAGCAGCTTTTACGCCTATATCATACAATTCAAACCTGCTGGCTGCATTGCTCATTTCCGTTAACCCGTCAATTTCGCTTTGTTTGTAATCCTTTTTCATTAAAGGCTTCAGCGTTTCAGCATCGAGCCAGAGATTATAGCGCAGGTACTGCATCAGCCCGCCATCTTTTTTAGCGCCGCTGATACAATCATTTTCGAGTTTGCCTATTTCACCGTCAATATCCCAGGCGGTAGGCGAATTGCTCAGCCATTGCATAATAGCCTGGTTATGCCAGCTTGCATCCTGCATAAACATATCGGGTAATTGCTTTGCCCAGTTCAGGAGGTTGTTCTTTTTAACATCAGCCGGAATTTGTTTCCACCGGCTCATGCCCGTACCCACGGAAACAATGAGTAAGTTGTTGGCTCCGCATTTCCATTTAAAAGGAAATCCCTGTAAAGTGGCTACCATCAATAGCTGTAAGGCCGGGTTATTGGCCATGCTCACCCCCCCGTCTACAAAGGCGGCTTCATGCAGTCCGCCGCCTACATCAATAACCTGGGGCAAAAAATAAGTAGGTGCGGCGGCGCTTGCCCTTACCGCCTTCCACAACAATATATCTTTGTTCAGTCCGTCGGCACTATTAAAATATTTGCCGCCGGGATGGTTGATCAGCGGCCATACACTGTTGGTATCCGCACGTTTTGCAATAATGCATAAGCCTGTCTTTATTTCCTCACTTTCCAGCTTAATATCACCGAATAGCTTTTGCAGCTCATCTTCTAACGGTTTGGCTTTATAGGTGGCTTTTAGCAGGTCATCTATTTCAAAAATTTTCCACCATTTGTTTTTTTTGCCGAATATTTTATCGCCCAGCTCCATATACATATTCTTTATGTCCTGCACCTTCATGCCAATGGCCAGGCACGATGCTATAATGGAACCGGTGCTTGTGCCGCCAATTAAATCGAAATAATCACAAAGCCGGAATGCTTTATTGTTTCCATTCTGTTTTCGTAAAATATCTTCGATTCGCTGGAGATAGCCGAGTGATAAGGCGCCCCGGATACCGCCGCCATCGAGCGCAAGGATCCGTTTGGGGGAACTGTTGTTTGACAAATGTTCGGAAAGTGTCATGTTGTTGAGGTTTGTGTAGTGATGTGGAATGTGCTTGTTATGATCTGAGCGTTAATATAATCATTAACGTGTTAATTTGCAATCCCCCAAACAGGTTACCAAACCTGTAACCGGCGGCAGGTAAAAAAGTTACCGCATCTCATCCATGCGATTTGTTAAGTTCCTTTAGTTAACAACATGTTTTTATATAATTCCAGCTGCCCCGCCCAAATTTCTTCATTAGAAAAATGATCACACACAAATTCTCTTCCGTTTCTTCCGTATTGCTGTCTTAATGCCTTATTGGTAATCAGCTTTTTTAAAACGGCTGCAAGAGCAGCAGTGTTTCCCTTTTCAAACAATTCGCCGTTGATGCCGGGCAGCACCGCGTCTTTACAACCGGGTATATCGGATGCAACCACAGGCGTTTCCATAGCGGCGGCTTCAATCAGCACATTGCCGAAGCCTTCACGTAAGGAGGGAACGATCAAAATATCTATTATCTCATAAAGAGCCGTTACATCAGATAATTTACCGGGATAGAAAATATTTTCATCATGATATAACTGGTGAAGCAGGCGCTTCGAAAAAAGGTTCTCTTCCACTATGGGGCCGGCGAGCACCATACGTAAAAACGGATACGCTGTTTTTAACGTGTTAAATGCATCAAAAAGAATGTCTATTCCTTTATCTTTCGACAGCCGTCCTATAAAACCGAGTACAATTTCATTGCCATTGAATCCAAATTGTTTTTTGAGTTGCATGGCATGCGCCAAAATAGCTTCATTTCTTGAAAACGAATACAGGTCAATACCATTGGCGCTTCCCCGGCCTATTACCATCCCTTTGCCCAATGGAAGTATTTTTCTTTTTTCTGCATGGGCTTTTAAAGTAGGGCTTACTACGATCACTTTATGTGCTATGCCACATGATATCTTTTCTGTGGCGGTGATCAGCCCGCGTATTACACCTCTTTTTGTATCTGATAATAGTCCATGCAGCGTAAATATTCTTTTTTTATGCCCGGTGATCCGGCAGGCCAGCATAATAAGAAAACCCGATTTAGGATTGCCGGCATTAATAATGTCGGGCCGTTCCTTCCGGATGAGGCGGATGAGGCGTAAAAGCTGAAAAAAGTCGGTAAGCGGAGTGATCCTTTTAGTAAAATCTACCGTAAACAACCGGGCATTCTCTTTTTTACACAGCATGCTGATCTCTTCTCCCGGCCCGCTAACGATCATCACTTCAAAGCCATGCTGCACCAAAAATGCTACCTGCCCTCTCAGGAAATTAGCACAAAACGAGCTGGAAACACCTAATAGAATTTTTGGCATACTCAATTATAATCATTTAAAAGTAAGGGTTCAGGATAATACGGTGAAAATTTATTCAATCAAAGTACAATAGATTATTTTAGCACCACATCTTTACAATTATTATTAACCAGCATTGCATCTTACTTTATATATTATTACCGGTCTGTTATATGTTACCGGCTTCAGCCTGTTGTTTCGCCGGTTAAACCATAAGCAGGGAAAGCCGGTTGCAGACAAATGGCTGATAAGCGCTTTTGCCTTAAAAGTAATGGCAGGAATTGCATACGGCTACCTGTACGCGCATGTATTTGAGGTGAGTGACAGTTGGGCATATTTTGAAGAATCACTTATTGAATGTCATAAGCTGCTTACACAACCTTCCGTTTTTTTTTCTACAGGTCTGCATTTTAACAATGCCGGTGATCTTTTTTCCACTGCCGATGACGCTCCCTGGAGCAATGCCGGGGAGAATTTATTAATTAAGCTGCTCGCTATTTTTAATGTGTTCAGTGGCGGTAATTATTATATCAATGTCATTTTTTTTAATGCTTTATCTTTCTGGGGACTTTACTGCCTGTATATAATTGCACAAAAACATGCCCCAAAAAACAGGCTGCTGCTGTTTGGCCTTATCTTTTTCCTTCCTTCCTGTCTTTTCTGGAACAGCGGAATAGACAAAGACGGCTTAATTGTATTCTTTACAGGCATACTGATTTATGCGGTACATTATTGTATTACGGTAAAACCAACAGCAGGAAAAGTGGCAGTAGGGGTTATCGGCTTTATGTTTATTTTTTTATTGCGCAATGTTAATGCGCTTATACTGCTGCCTGCCATAGCTGCCTGGTGGATTGCTGTAAAATACCCCGTTAAGCCTTATCTGCCGTTTCTGATCATTTACAGCTTTGGCATCCTGTTCTTCTTTCTTTCCGGGCATCTTTCACCGGCGTTAAACCTGCCGTTTAAGCTTGCAGAAAAGCAGCACCAGTTCTTAGCCCTGCAGGCCAATACGGTATTGCCCCTGACTCCTTTGGAACCCACTGTTAAAAGCTATGCAGCCATACTGCCGCAGGCAGCCAATCATGTTTTTTTACGGCCGTATATTACAGAAATAAAGAGTCCCTTTCATTTAATGGCTTTTGTTGAAATACTATTGATTTTACTGGTTCTTATACTTGCTGCTGTATCTGCCGGAAAGCAAATGGTTCCCCGCCTTGCCCAACCCTTTTACCTGTTTCTTGTTATGATTGCGCTAAGCGGGTTATTACTTATTGGGTATACTGTGCCGTTTCCGGGTGCTATAGTACGGTATAAAGCCATCTACATCGTTTGTTTATTGATCCCCTTTGTTTCATTACTTAGGCCGAAAGGCGGGAAGTATATAAATTAATTATTATTATAATATTTACTTTATTTAAGTAAATGAACATTTTTTAATGATTTATGTGCATTTATTAAAAATTTTATGTTGATTATTCCAAAAAAATAATAGTTTTGCCCCTGATTTGATAATCATAAAAAAAAATATATTAAATTTAAATTAGATGGAATCACTTCGGTTTAATGCAATCAATCATTTATCTGGTTTGGGTAAAGAAATTCTTGTAGAAGGGAATCAAAAAATAACCAGCATTTTTGGAGAAAACGTATTTACATTAAAAACGGCCCGGGAATATTTAAGTGATGAAGCCTACAAAAGCCTGGTTGCCTCCATTAAAACCGGTAAAAAAATAGACCGTACGATGGGTAACCATATCAGTGCAGGCCTGAGGCATTGGGCGGAAGCTAAAGGCGTTACCCATTTTACCCATTGGTTTCAGCCTTTAACCGGCACAACAGCCGAAAAGCATGATTCTTTCTTTACACTCAAAGGCGATGGTACGCCGATTGAGGAGTTTGACGGTGCCGCGCTGATACAGCAGGAACCGGATGCTTCGTCTTTTCCTTCGGGCGGGTTAAGAGCTACCTTTGAAGCAAGAGGCTATACCGCCTGGGATCCTACATCACCTGTATTTATCATGAATATTGGCGATGCCAACACGCTTTGTATCCCAACTATTTTTGTTTCTTATACCGGCGAATCTTTAGATACGAAAACTCCGCTGCTCCGTTCACTGGAAGCCCTGAATAAATCTGCAGTAGATGTATGCAATTATTTTGATAAAAATATTACAAGGGTTATTGCCACATTAGGGTGGGAGCAGGAGTATTTTGTGATAGATGCGGGATTAGCCAATGCCCGTCCCGACCTGGTGATGACCGGCCGCACGGTTTTTGGTCATTCGCCTGCTAAAGGTCAGCAGTTAGAAGATCATTATTTCGGGTCTATTCCCGAAAGGATCTATGCATTTATGAAAGATTTTGAAGAGGAAGCGTACCGGCTGGGTATTCCTTTAAGAACCCGGCATAACGAAGTAGCCCCGGCGCAGTTTGAGTGTGCCCCTATTTTTGAGGAAGCTAACCTGGCCGTAGATCATAATATTCTTTTAATGGATCTGATGACCAGGATCGCCCGGCGCCATAACCTGGTAACGCTGTTGCACGAAAAGCCCTTTGCAGGTATTAATGGTAGTGGTAAGCACAACAACTGGAGCATGTCAACCGATACCGGCGTTAATCTTTTAGCACCCGGTAAAACGCCCAAAACCAACCTGATGTTCCTTACCTTTTTTGTAAATGTAATTAAAGCTGTGGATGACTATGCTGAGCTCCTCCGCGCCTCCATTGCATCTGCAGGTAATGATCACAGGCTGGGCGCCAATGAAGCGCCTCCCGCCATTATATCCGTTTTCATCGGTAAATACCTGAATGAGGTTTTAACTGAAATTAAAACAAGGGTGGGCGATAATTTCACTGAACAGGATGAAATTCTTTTGAAACTGGATATCCATAAAAATATTCCTGAGCTTTTATTGGATAATACAGACCGCAACCGTACTTCTCCATTTGCATTCACGGGCAACAAGTTCGAGTTTCGTGCTGTAGGGTCTACAGCCAATTGCGGTATTCCTATGACCACCCTCAATGCGATAATGGCAAAAACCTTAACGAACTTTAAAAAAGAAGTGGATGCTTTGATTGAGAAAGGCGACAAAAAGGAAATTGCCATTATGCAGGTCATCCGTGAATACATAACCAGCTCCGAAAAAGTATTATTTGAAGGAGATGGCTATAGCGATGAATGGCATCATGAAGCAGAACGCCGCGGCTTGCCTAACGTAAGAACAACGCCACTGGCATTGGACGCGATGGTTACAGACAGCGCTAAAAAAATGTTTGAAGACCTGGGTATTTATCATCACTCCGAACTGGAAGCGAGGCACGAGATTGAGCTGGAAAAATATATTAAAAAAGTGCAGATCGAAAGCCGCATCATGGGCGAACTTTGCACCAGTCATATTTTACCCAGCTCCGTAAAATACCAGAACATTCTTATTAACAATATCAAAGGACTGAAGGACCTGGGGCTGCCGGAAGCATCTTACGCCAACCAGTTGCAGATCCTTGAAAAGATATCGGAGCATATTGCCGAAGTAGCCGACGGTGTTGAAAAAATGATTGAGTCGAGAAAGATAGTGAACAAAATAGAAGATACCCGCACCAAGGCCATAGCGTACCAAAGCCAGGTTAAGGACGCGCATTTTGATAAGATCCGGTACCATGTAGATAAGCTGGAATTGCTGGTAGACGACCAGTACTGGCTGTTGCCTAAATACCGCGAGTTATTATTTTTAAGATAGTTTTATAACCGCTAATGAACAAATGCCCCGGTACTGCCGGGGTATTTTATTTTGAGTCATGAAACGCGGATCAGGGGGGAGTATTATTTAGTATGATCATACTTCGGAGATACAATAACAAGAATCATAATGCCTGTTAAGCCAACAGGTAACATTATCCAGTTTGCAATATGCTGCATTTGTAAAAAGCGGAAAAGGATATACCCGGTTATAATGACAACGCCTGTTGCTATTAATCCTCTTTTTAAGAATCGGGTGAGTCCTTCAATATCAGCATTTTTCTTTTGTTCCTTGGTCATCATACGATAGTCTATGATGAGTAGGGGAAAGTTTTTAACAAGAAACCCTAATACAATAAAAAATATCCCGGTAAATATGTTCCACGCCGCCATCATTTATGGAAGTTACTTAATCCGGATTATTTACGGCTATTTTTTAAGGCCGGTGCCGGGGTATTGATTTTTGTTCTGCTTTAATCAAATTATCCGGAAAAGACTAAGCCGCTTATTATAAATCCTTACTCGGCTGCTTTGCCCGGTGCGTGCACGGCTTTAAGCCGGGGTTTTAAGCCGGAAATTTTACCTATCCTGTGGCCTTTAACCGCGAAAAACAAGATGAATATATAACAGGGCACCATGATCCAGTATGCCTGCTGAGGATCAACCCTGTCGCTGATATAGCCGTATAAAAGCGGCGTGATCGCTCCCCCGATTATACCCATTATCAATAATGCAGATCCTTTTTCGGTAAACCGCCCAAGCCCGTCAATTGCGAGCGGCCAAATGGAAGGCCATAATAAAGCATTGGAAAGTCCGAGTAAGCAAATCAGCCACACAGAGGCCTTGCCTGAAATCAGAATCGCCAGTACGCAAAGCACAAGGCCGGTAATGGCAGATAATTGCAATACCCGTTGCTGCCGGATAAACCTGGGAATGACAATTATTCCTGTTAAATAACTTATGACCATGATCAGCAGGGTATAGGATGCAAAAAATTTCGCTTCCCTGAAGCTGAGGCCCATATACTGGCCATAGTTGATAATGGAATCAACAACAAGTACTTCTACACTCGTTGAACAAAAGATCGTTATGGCGCCCAACAATAAAAAAGGGAACTGGAAAATACTTGTCTTGTTATTTTTGATTCCTTCTCCGCTAAAATCTTCATCCGGAGGTTTTACTTCAGGCAAGCGGGTCATTCTTATCATTAAACCTAACCCAACCAGCACCAATGCTATAATAATGTAGGGCACGATCAGCCGGGAAGACAATTCATTGAGTATAACGGTTTGTTCCTGCAGCGACAGACCGGGTAGCTGCAGTTGCAACTGGTCAATCTCATCCGGGTTTTTGGTAAGGCTGTGAATGAGCACAAGGGGAGCAATAGCGCCGGCAATTTTGTTACAAATGCCCATGATGCTGATTCGCTTAGCTGCGCTTTCAATAGGCCCCATGATGGTAACGTACGGATTTGATGCCGTTTGTAAAATGGTTAACCCTGTGGCTTGTATGAACAGGCCCAGAAGGAACAGCATGTAAGTACGGTTTACAGCCGCCGGAATAAATAGCAACGCTCCTGCAGCAATGATCATTAACCCGAGCACCATCCCGTTTTTGAAACCTGTTTTCTTCAGCAGGAAAGATGCAGGGATAGCCATAATGAAATAGGAAATATAAAAAGCAAAAGCCACCAGCATGGCCTGCCCTGTATTGAGGTCGCAAACCAGCTTAAAATAAGGGATCAGAACAGAGTTGATCCAGGTTACAAAACCAAAAATGAAAAATAAAACGCCGATGATGAAGATGGCCTTGTTCCGGGTTTTGACCGGAATTATGGTTTCTGTTTGCATGATGCCTGGATTAATACAACTGCTGCTTATACAATTGCTGCTATTTTATTATTGAAGTGTATAACTAAACTTTTTATGATATCTCTTCCTTACCCTTTGCTTTTTGTACAACTGAAGCAATGTCTACTGCAATCCCTCCTTTTGCCTTACTTTCCTCCGCCGCCTGCATGAAAGCAAATATCTCCAGTGTTTCTTCTATCTTAACAGGAACAATGCCTGTACTGAAGAATGTTGTAATTTTTTCGAGAAGCGGTATGTATCCCTGGTATTTGTCGAGAACCGTTATTCCCTTTTCTCCAAACACAGTTGCGCCATAATTGCCATGTCCTTCCCTTATACCGCGGAAACTGCCAATCCTGTCATTTTCCCACAAGCCTACAACCATATCCGTACCTTTTGTAAAAGTTCTTTTTACACTTTTGCAACCCGTACCCATGATCGTAAAAAGGATTTCTACGCCATGCACGCCATACCAGAATAAATCCGGATGATGTGCTTCAATATGAGCCGGGCTATAAGCTTCCACCCCTGTAACTTTCCCGATTTTGCCTTCCGCAATTTCCCTTGCCCCATCAATATACCTTAAGGAAGATGCTGAAAACATGGGTGTGTTATAACGCCGGGCCGCCGCTGCTATGGCGTAAGCGTCCCGTAATGAACCCGCGAAAGGTTTGTCAATAAACAATTTTTTACCGGCTTTCAGTACCGGCAGCGCCTGTTCAAGATGTTTGTTCCCGTCTATGCAGGTCAGGATAACCACATCAGCCTTTTTTAATAGCTGGTCAATAGAACCTACAATCTCAACACCATGACTTTTTACTTCTTTGGTAAATTCCGGTATCCTGTTCTTCCATTCCGTAATATTGTCTGTACCGTTCGGATATGCGGCAACCACTTTAAATCCTCCAAACCTGTCGCCTGCTGACGGATCATTGAGCGCTTGTGTAAAAGCAACGCAATGGCCTGTATCTAATCCGATCATTCCTATTCTTTTGCCGTTATCACCCGCATCCGTTTTATACATGCCGGAAGCGGTAGGTATAAAGCTCAAACCCAGCCCGGCCAATGCTGTTTGTTTAATAAAGCTTCTTCGATCTGTATTACGCATAATTATTAAAATTTACCGGGATCAAAAAACCGTCACACATTTGCCTCTTTATAAATATTTTGCAGGGAACTTCCAGGGAGCGCGATATTCGGGTATAGCCAGCCGTGCCGCTTCTGCATCCCCCACTATTTTTTCTGTTGCAGGGTCAAACTTTATTGATCTGCCCAGCTTCATAGATAATACACTTAATGCAATGGGCGCGTCAACTTTTATATGGTATTCAGGATTACAGGAAGGCTGTTTCCTTGTTTTAATGCAATCCAGCCATTCCAGCTCATGCCCGGGCGATGAGGCAATAGATGGTGCAGGTGTTTGCATCCCTTTCATCCTGTCGCCTTCCGGCAGTACCTGGTGGGTATCGTAATCGGTGAGCAGGGTTCCGTTTGAGCCGTGAAAATATATGCCCAGCCGACGCTTGCTTTCCTGTCCGCGTAAAAAATCGAAACCGTAACTGTTGCTGGATGATTGCATCCATGTCATGGTAAGATTCGGATAACGCCAGATCACCTCATGGTTGTCATAGGCATCTCCGTCGTCCTTAATAATGAATCTTCCGCCCGATGCGCTGATCTCTGTTGGATAGTCCAGTTGAAGTGCCCATATGGGCAGGTCGGTGATGTGAGGCGCCATGCCGGGTGTCCATCCACCGCTGTAATCCATCCAGAAACAATGATAAAATGCATCTTTTACCAGGTTCGGGTTAAATGGTTTCATTTCCGCAGGGCCAACCCACATATCCCAGTCCATTCCCTTAGGTATGTTCTTTGTATTGTTTCCCAGTCCGATGCCATTGGGCGCTTCGTTCATTACAAAAAAGGTACGCACGGTACCTATATCCCCCAGGTTCCCGGATCGTACCAGTTCAACCATGCGGCGGTAATGGTCGCCCGAATGGATCTGTGTTCCTACCTGGCAGATGTTCTTGTGCTTTCTTATGGCATTACGAACAGCCAGGCTTTCACCCAGGTGCATTGTCATGGGCTTTTGCAGGTATATGTCCAGTCCTGCTTCTGCAGCTTCAATGGCCTGAATGGCATGCCAGTGCGCGGGAGTGGCAATAATAACGGCATCCAAACCTTTATGGCGGAGCAGTTCCCTGTAATCGGTATATCCTGTACACGTTTTTTTAAACCGCTCTACTATAGGATCTAACCGTTCCTTCCATACATCGCAGGCTGCAGTAACCACCACATCAGGGTGGGCAACACATGCATTAAGATTTGCTTTACCCAATCCGCCACATCCAATGATCCCAAGATTTATTTTATCACTCGGTGCAGAAACACCTTTTGCGCTGAGCCCGGAGAAATTCATAGTGAACGGCGCTGCCATTGCCGCCACAGACATACTTTTCACAAATTGCCTGCGGGAAAAAGGAGATTTTTTTTTATTGCTTTTCATAACAAATCAATGGTTTATTAAATAATTATATCAGGATAGAACAATGATAACAGATATACTTTTAAATTTCCTATTCTACCGGGTTGCTGAACAGGTAAAGGGGTGTTAATGTATGATTATAAGCATCCCAGATCATTTTTGAAAGATTTTCATCAGGCTTTCCCCCGGCGTGTACAACAAGCCTGTAATGCAGCACCAGGGGTTTACCCCTGAGCAAAGGGAACCGGGTGCCCGAAGTGGGAAATGTAGGCTGCACCCAGGCTAAATTTGGATATTCAACCCAGGCTCCGGGATATTCGGGATTTCCATTGTGCTGCACTACCATTAAGCCGGAAGGTGACGGGTTACCTTCAAATGTTCCGTTAAAATCAGACCATGCGCGTAAAGGTGCGCTGCCGGGCTGATCGGCAAAATAAGATATCAACTGGTTCTGCGGGGTCATCATCCGTAAATTAAGACCACCGTAACTATTCGTTTCGCGGGTGGCTATGGTAATGCTGTCTGCCAAAGCGTCTAATTTAATTGACAGGTCAATAATGCGGATATTTGCCTTTGCAGGATATACCCGGATAACCGCCTCTTCCCGTACAATTGAATCCCTGTCTTCCCACATCCATACATTTTCCGCGGCAACCTGGGCAAAAACTGTTCCGCTTGTTAATTCAATTTTGCCGGTTGGCCGGGCAAAAATTTTCTGAAGGGCGTATATATCGCCTTTGCGTGATGTGCCGATTTCCACCTCCGGCCAGGCCCAGAAGATCCCGCGATGATGAGGGTGTCCTCCATCGGGCCAATCCCTGGTCAGCATTTCACCTTCCAATCCATACAACGGGTGTATATAATCGCTCCGTGGAACGGCATATATGCTGGCTGTTTGAAAAGTATCCTTTCCCGTTCGGGTATGAACTTCTACAGGCTCACCGGGAAGACGGACAACAGTGCTATCATAAACGGTCTGGTAATTATACTGCAATACTCTTTTATCGTCTTCTTCAAACAAAACCTGACCCGTGCCCGGATCCTGGCTTACTTTCATGATCGTTTTAAAAGGTGCTTCGCTTGCCGTTAGTTTAAATTTCTGATGCTCTGACGGCCCGCCAGGTGCCATTGCCACCACTTTTACATTTGCTCCGGCTTCAGGTTTTTCCAGCTGAGCGGGGATCAATTTTTTATTTTCATTGTTGCCCGAAAGATCAAAAATGGCCAGACGCCCCTGCTCGGCAGCCTTCAAAAGATCATTGTCCAAGGCCGTTTCAACAGACATGGGAGATCCCGTTTGAATGAACGGATTTATATCCTGCTCTATGATCAGAACTTTTTTACCAACAGAACATGATACTATTGCCAACAGCAACAAATAAAGGCTAAAAACTGGCATCGATAATATTTTTTTCATCTTATCTTTTTTAAATCGGAATCATGGTCCCAATTGGTTTAAAATCTTGTAGTGATAAATTTCGTACCTTTCAAATAAAAAGATTCATACAATCATAGCATAGTACTTTTTTATAAGTTTAAAAAACGAGTATAGATTTAAAACCAGATATTTTATTGTTATTATGGAGCTTGATGTAAACTGTACAAAAACGAGGAAGATCATTGATTTCAGAAAAAACGGTTATGAAGATCTGATCGTTCTCGGGAAGTATAACTATAACAAGACGGAAGGTAACCTTGCCGATCATGTACACGATGACATGATTGAGATATGCTATTATGACAAGGGAAGCCAGTGGTTTTGTGTGAATGATAAAAGGTATTTAGTAAGAGGAGGTGATGTATTTATTCATTTTCCAGGAGAGCTGCACGGCTCCGGTGGATACCCGGAAGAAAAGGGATTGTTATATTGGCTGATCATTTGCCTTCCCCCCGCGCGCTCTTTTTCAAATGGAAATGATGCGGGAGACCTGGCTTATTTATGTCACAACCTCATCCGCAAAAATAAACGGCATTTTAAGGGGGAAACAAAGTTAAAGCAGATGCTGGAAGATGTATTTAACATCTATGAGAATATTAAAGAAGAAAGGATAAGACGTATAAGAGTAAACCTGCTTATTCAAAATTTCCTGTTGCTGTTGCTCGACTGTATAGATAAAGACGAAAAAAACGGTAGTGATACGGATCATGCAAGGATAAATGAAACCCTTGAATTTATAAATGAAAATATTTACAACAACATTTCAATTGCTTTGCTTGCCAGGCAAACATTTCTCTCTGAATCCAGGTTTAAAAATCTTTTTAAAGCATTAACAGGATTTACACCTGCGGATTATATACAACGGAAACGCATTGAAAAGGCCAAATCATTAATGCTGGAAAAGCCCTCTATGCCTTTGTCACAGATCGCATTTGAACTTAACTTTTCCTCTCCCCAGCATTTTAGTTCCGTGATGAAAAAATATACGGGTTCCGCGCCCAGCCTTTTAAAGGCAGAAAAAAACAAATAAAATACAAAGTCCATTAAGAAAGAACAGCTACAGGCAACGATCTGCGCAGCTATACCACGCTTATTTTTTGTCCATGATCAGAAGATCAGTAATCAATGCTTCCATTGCCTTTACCACAGATTCCGTAATACGTTTTCCTTTTTGCAGGGATGCTTTTGTGGGATCGCCAAAAATGCCGTTTGAAGTGGCGGCTTTCATTGTTCTGTAACTGGTGGCATGCGAACCATGCAGCATATCGCCTTCGGCCCATTTGAATGTGGGTTCATTCGCGCCTTTTCTGATTTGGTCTTTATCAACCAGATGGCCGGCTGCAAATTCAATAACCGAGGTTTCCAGTTCGCAGGCATGCCCGGTGCCACCAACTCCTGTTTCTGAGATGTTCATCAAAGCTTCCCTAACCAATACCCACCAGGTTACAGACACAAAATGCGCATGACGGTATTTATAGCCCAACTCTTCAAGTATTACCTGTGCAATGCCCTGGTTACCGCCATGGCTGTTGAACAATATTATTTTATAAAAGCCATGATGTAAAACCGATTCAATAATCTCTTTTGCTACCAGCGAAAAAGTATGGTGACTTAAAGTTAAGGTTCCCTCAAAATCCATGTGATGATCGGAGCAGCCTATACCTACGGAGGGAAGTATAAGCATATTGGGGTTAATGCGGTTATTGAGTGTATACAAAAAATGCTCACCAATAATCCTGTCTGTTGCCAATGGCAAATGGGCGCCATGTTGTTCGGTAGCCGATACAGGTAATAACACCGGGATACCTTTATCAAGCCCCGCTATCTGATTTGAAGTAAGCTGATCCCATATCATAATAAATACAATTTATGCATCTAATTTTTTACAGCCCACAATTCTATTTCCACCAGCAAGCCGGGTAACAGTCCTGTTTGAACAGCAGTTCTAACCGGCAGGGGAGATGAAAAATATTTACGGTATACCTGGTTAAACTGCTCCCACCGGGCGAGGTCTTTCATATATACATTTACTTTAAAAACATCCTGCAACGTGCATCCGGCACTTTCCAGGGCCTTACTGCAATTCTGCAGTGTAAATATCGTTTGTGCCTCAATGGTATCGCCTTTAATATTTCCGTCAGCGTCTATAGCAGCCTGGCCGGAAATGACCACCAGCTTTTTTCCTTCAACAATTAATACAGGCGAATAAGGCCCGGCCGTTTTATGCTGCGCAGCATGAGCAGGTACGTGCATGGTTGTATTACCCGGAAGCGCTGCCGGCACAACATTGTAAGGAAGATAGCCCGTAAAGCCGGCGATCTTCCACTGGCCACTTGTTTTGCGGCAATAAAATAAGCTTTGCCAGTTCAGTGTAATTTTTTGACCATCTGTTTTTGCAATATCGCCGGAAAATTTTTTTCTTACTAATGCGGTATTGCCGCCTAAACCTATATCACTGATGGTCGTTACCCGCCACAGGCCGGCGGCGGCATCTTCCGCCCATTTGGTTTCTTTGAAAGACCTGGATTGTTCCAGCCACGCCGTCCTGTATAATTCCACCTCAGGAAATTTAAGTTCCCATTCATCAGGGTTGTTGGAGAAACAGGCGTCCATGCCTATGAATCCGTCTGTTATAAAATCATTGGCTATCATTGACCAGTCTTCCCGGATGAATGCTTCTATATCCCTTTTCATCAGCATTTCCCAAATATACCGCCGGTCTTTGTCTGTTTCGGGAAATGGATTTTGTATTATCATAAATGATATTCTTTTTTGGCGGTTTGATAATAAGCTATTGCATCCGGGTCGGGCTCAACGCCTAACCCATTTCCCTGTGGCAGGTATACATAAGGGGGTTCAAACAGGAGGGGCGTTTTAAGTAAATCATGGGTTCTTATTAACCGTCCAAAGATATCGCTTGGCCAGGTGCAGGAAGCCGCAGCGGATGAGCAGTGCACATACATGGCTTCGAGTATGCCAAGATCTATCTCTGATCCGTGCCAGCATGGCAAACCGGAAGCAGAAGCGATATGGTCGAGGCGTTGAAAATCGGCCAATCCGCCGTTAAAATTAAACCCGTCCACTGCTTCAAGCTGAATTGCCTGGATCGCATCCTTTATGCGTTGCCCATCCAGTAAATAAGGCAAAGAAACATGCAGCACAACAGGAATGGAGCTATAGGCCCTCAATGAAGCATATTCCGTTAGCTTCCAGCGCGGAACCGGATCCTCTATGCACAATACATTACCGATATTTTTTAGTCCGTCAATTCTTTTACGGGCCTCAAAAGCATATTGCCATCTTTCATTGGGATCCAGTATTACCTGCATGGAAGGAACCGTTGTTGCAATCGTTTCGCACCAGCCCTGTACATCATCCTGCAAATCGCACTTGAATTTGATACAGTCATATCCTAAAGCGTGGTAGTTTTTTACCAGGTCTTCCACCTCCTCAATGACCCTGTGGCTTGACCATGCGCTTACCTTCACTTTTTGTTTGCATGGTCCTCCCAGCAAATCCACTACACGCATGTTATGCAACCTGGCATAAGCATCCCACACAGCACATTCAAAACCATCGTATTCCCTGCAAAAAGTGAAGGGAAGATGTTGCAGGCTCAGGCTTTCTATGTCCCTGCCCAAAAGCGTATGGATGATAGCATCTACAGTAGCCCAGTTATGATTCCGGTAAAGCTCTCCCCAGCCAACAATCCCGGATTCAAGTTCCATCTTAATGAGCAGCTTTGGAAGTTGATCAAACTGCAGGCTCCAGCCCTCCATGGCGCCCACAGGCAGCTTATGCAGGGGTTTGCTCACCTGCTTGCTGTCAATGGCGCCTTCGCGGGCAGGAACAAGTACCTCGTAGCATGTAATTCTGGAAATCTTCACTTTGCAAAAGCTTTATGATCTTAAATGTTTTTTATGCCGGGTTGTTATATATGCTAAACTCCGGACAGTTTAATGGTGTCGCCATTGTCAACGCAGATGGTTTGACCGGTAATGGATTTGCCCAGGTCTGAAAGCAGGAATGCAACAGCATAGCCGCAATCTTCCGGCTGTACCGCGCGTGGTATCGCCTGCCCTTTTTGAATGTAGTCCTGCACCCATTGTTCGGCCTCACTGGTCCAGGTTCTGATCAGGTCATAGTTTTGTTCGGCATGAACATAGCCGGGTGCTATTGCATTTACCCTTATGTCGTATTTTCCCAGCTCTACCGCCATGCCGCGCGTTAAACCCTCTACTGCAGACTTGGCGCTGCCGTAAACCGCATATCTCGACATGGTAGCATGGGCGTGAACCGATGAAATATTTACGATATTGCCTCCCGACTGATGCTGTAAAAGCTGTTTAACAAAAAACTTTGACATCATCCAAACGCCCTTTATATCTACCTGGTACAGATCGTCAAATTCCGCCTCACTTGTTTCATGTGCAGACTGGCTCAACCCCACACCGGCATTATTCACAAGCCCGTGAATAATACCCACCTCTTTTTCCAAACGATGGAACATGGCTTCCACTTCAGCATACCTGCTGACATCTGCAATTACCGGTATGGCATCGGGATAGGCTTTTAAAACCGCTTCAATTCTTTCCTCACATATTTCGTTTATAATAAGCCGTGCGCCATATTCATGAAGCGCTTTACAAATGCCACCACCAACGCCGTAGCCTCCTCCTCCTGATATTAAAATGTTCTTCCCGGTTAGATTCATTGTATAATAGTTATAAGGTTACATTACCCCGTAAGCTGAGAAAGCCGCGCAGGCGCTCATTCCTTCTTTAATTTTTAGTTTAACTATATTTTCTTTTAGCGATTTCTCTATGGCTTTGGTAATGATTTCTTCTTCCCTGTCCTGTGGTATTACGCATACACCATCCACATCACCGAAAATAATATCACCGGGTTTAACCGTTACTTCCCCGAGCTTGATCTCTGTTCTGAAATCTATTACTTTACCTCTGGGCCCCTGATCCTGGGAATACCCGCCATAAGAAAATGTGGGGAAATTTAATTGTATAACACCTTTGGTATCTCTTGAATAACCATTCACCACGGCACCGGCACATCCTAATTTTTCTGCCCTGGTGCTCATGAGCTCACCCCATAACGCATAAGTGGGCGAAGCGCCTGTACAGATGTAAACTTCGTTCTGTTTCAAATCATCTAAAGCTTCCAGCATCAGCCCGAAAGGTTTTTCCAGGAGTTGCGCGCTCATATTGTCGTCAATATCTGCTTCCAATACCGTCATTGCTCTTCCCACTACTATCATTGTATGATGCAATGGCCGGATCTGGGGAGGCAAAAACTGATTTACCAAACCAGCCTGATCCATGATATCCCCAACAACTGCTGGAAATAAGTCCTGTTTCATGGTAGTAAACAACGCGTCATCATTAATCCATTTTTTCATAAATATGTTTTTAATAATTGTCGCCGGCTGGTGTCACCACCATAGCCGTCAACTTAGATAAAAAGAAGCCCTGGTGGTGGTACGTGCACGTACCACGGCGATTTCCCCAAGACTGTCTCAAAAGGGCCGGTATAGAAGATATGCCACTAAGACACAAGCCTGCCGGCAGGCAGGTTCGTGACTTCGTGGCAAAATATTACTTTTTAGACAGCGCCTGTCGTAACCAGTCTTCTCTAACATTATACCCGCATGCAGTCATCATATACCCACAAATAAAAGCGCTTTTCCCTGCGTATTATTTGGCTAATATCTCATCTTTAGTATAAAGGGATTCATACAATTATATCATAGTACTTTTTTGTAAGTTCCTGTTCAGTGAAATCGCTTTTTATCTTTAGGCAAATCACTTTTCTTTACGCTAGATGATAAGTTTGCGAGCGCAAAAAATGCAATAGCAAAAGGGCACATGGAAGCTACAGCGAACACGGGGCAACGGCAGGGAGTGGCGTTTTTGTTCGGGTGGAAAATGAGCAGTTCCTCATCTCAAATATTAAACCTGCCTGTCGGCAGGCAAGTGTCTCATCTCAAATGGTTAGCTTTTGCTTTTTTCTTTCATCCTGAATTGTACTATTCATCTACACTGTTAAAACCGGTTTTTATTTTGGATCTGTTGTTTTTGCAAAAAGCGGTATATTAAGTTACAAAAGTCCGGCGAAGGTTAAACCATTAATTTTTTAACTTGTGTTGCAATATTCATTGATATGTCAAAAGAGCTGAGAAAACAACAGGCGCTGGAATACCATTCGAAAGGGAGACCGGGAAAAATTGAAGTAGTGCCTACCAAGGAAGCCAAAACGCAGCGAGACCTTTCGCTGGCCTATTCGCCCGGCGTAGCGGAGCCCTGCAAGGAAATTCAGCGGGATGTTGAAGCTGTGTATAAATACACGGCCAAAGGTAACCTGGTGGCAGTGATCAGCAATGGTACCGCGGTATTGGGTTTGGGCGATATTGGCCCCGAAGCGGGTAAGCCGGTAATGGAAGGGAAAGGTGTACTGTTTAAAGTATTTGCCGACATTGACGTGTTTGACATTGAGATCAATGAAAAGGATCCGGAAAAATTTGTGCAGATCGTAAAATCGCTGGAGCCCACATTTGGAGGCATTAACCTCGAAGACATTAAAGCTCCTGAATGTTTTTATATTGAAAAAGTATTAAAGGAAAGTATGCAGATCCCCGTGATGCACGATGACCAGCATGGCACAGCGATCATTACATCAGCGGCGTTGATCAATGCGCTGGAATTGCAGGCAAAAAAAATAGACAACGTACACTTTGTTGTTAACGGGGCGGGGGCTGCTGCCATGGCCTGTGTGCAGCTATACGAAGCGCTGGGCGCTAAAAGCCATCATTTTATCCTGTTCGATAAAGAAGGGGTATTGTATAATGGCAGACCCGGCCTCGATGAAGTGAAACAGCGTTTTGCCACTACCCCTAAAAAAGAACTCACCTTAGCTGAGGCGATGCAGGGTGCCGATGTATTCATTGGCCTGAGCGCCGCAGATACCGTTACGCGTGAAATGATCAAAAGCATGGCCAAAAAGCCGGTGGTATTTGCGCTGGCCAATCCCGATCCGGAAATTACCTGGGAAGCGGCTACCGCTTCCCGTAAGGATATTATTATTGCCACGGGGCGCAGTGATTACCCCAACCAGGTAAATAATGTGCTCGGCTTTCCTTATATCTTTCGCGGAGCATTAGATGTAAGGGCTACACAGATCAATGAAGCGATGAAAATGGCGGCGGTAAAGGCCCTGGCCGATTTGGCCAAAACACCGGTGCCTGATATTGTAACGCTTGCCTATGGTGAAAAAAACATGGTGTTTGGCCCGCATTATATTATACCCAAACCGCTTGATCCCCGGCTTATCTCCACTATTTCGCCCGCGGTAGCCAAAGCAGCCATGGAAAGTGGTGTTGCCAAACATACTATTGAAGACTGGGAAAAGTATAAAATTGAATTAGACGGACGGTTGGGCAATGACAACCAGTTGTTCAGGGTAATAGGAAGCAAAGCCAGGCAAGACCCGCGGCGCGTGGTTTTTGCAGAGGCGGATAATGTGAAGATCCTGAAAGCCGCACAAATTGTGCTGGATGAAAACATCGCCTATCCTATATTGTTAGGTGAGGAAAAAAAGATAGCAAAAATTGCCCGTGAAAACGGTATTGACCTGGAAGGTATACCTGTTATTGATCCGCGGAGCGAAGAATGGGACAAAACACGCCACGAATATGCCGCCCTGTATTTCAAAAAGAGACAGCGCCGCGGCATCAACAGTTATGAAGCGTCCAAGATCATGAAAGACAGGATCCGATTTGCCTGCATGATGGTGAATACGGGCGATGCCGATGCGGTAATTGGCGGACTTACCCGCAACTACCCCGAAACCGTAAGACCCGCTTTGGAAATAGTGGGAACAGAAAAGGGCGTGAAGAAAATTGCGGGCATGTATATTATTGTTACCAAAAGAGGACCTTTATTTCTTGCCGACACTACCGTGAATTTTAATCCTACGTCGGAAGAGCTGGCGGATATTACCCTGATGGTAGCTAAAGAGGTAAGGAACTTTGGTATTGTACCCCGTGTGGCGCTGCTTAGTTATTCTAACTTTGGCAGCAGTAATACCGCGGAAGCTATACTGGTTCGCAAAGCCAGGGAGTTGTTGAAAGAAAGAAGTCCGGATCTTATTGCCGATGGCGAAATGCAGGGTATTCTTGCTTTTAATAAAGATATCCTTAAGGAAAATTATCCTTTCAGCGAACTGGCAGATACAGATGTGAACATATTGATATTCCCCAACTTAAGTGCGGGCAATATTGCCTATAACCTGTTGCAGGAACTGGGTGGTTTTGATACCATAGGCCCTGTGCTGCTGGGTTTGGCTAAACCGGTACATGTATTGCAATTGGGCAGCTCTGTAAGAAGCATTGTAAACATGGTGCTGATTGCAGTGGCGGATGCCCAGCAAAAATGCCCTGAAAGAAAACCGGATGCTGATAAAGAGCAGCGTTGGTGGAAGAAAAGCAAAAAAGTAAATGAACTGATGTGATGCTGCAGAAAGAAGCATTGATTATATTTTACAAGTGCAATTCTTTTAGTATGAATTTGAAAATGATCATTCATGCAAACCATTGATGCTGTAATTGAGCGCCTGGGTGCTATTGTAGAACAAACAAAAGCAGATCAGAGCCGGGCAGGATATTTTGCGGCCTTATACAAGCGTATGACGATGGCGGTAGCGAAGGGTATACAGCAACACGCTTTTGAAGATGCAGACCGTATGATCCGGCTGGATATTGCTTTTGCAAAACGCTACTTAGATGCCTATGATGCATACCAGGAAGGGAACCCCTGCAGCACTTCATGGCAATTTGCATTTGACGGCTGCAGGCGCAATGAGCTCATAGTAATTCAGCATCTATTATCGGGCATTAATACGCATATTAATTTAGATCTTGCCATATCGGCTGCTGAAATATCGGAGGGCACGGCTATTGATGATCTTGAGAAAGATTTTAATAAAATCAACGATATCATTGCTTCACTGATTGATGATGTGCAGGAATGTCTTGCCAGGGTTTGGCTGCCCATGCGGCTCCTCGAAAAAATAGCATCCGGAAAACATATACCCGTGATCAACTTCAGCATTGATAAGGCAAGAACCGCATCATGGAGCAACGCGTTGCTGCTTGCAGGAATGAATACCGGGCAAAAACAATTTTATATACAACAAATGGATGCTGCCGTACTGCGTTTGGGGCAGGCCATCCGGTCGCCGGGTGCATTTACCCAACTGATTTTGAAAGGAATACGGGCAACAGAATATTCAAACATCAGCAGAATCATTAACCTGATAGATACTACTGTTGTGGAATGATAAATGCATGCAGGGTGGCGTTATGTTTATGATAAGATAAGGTGTTTTTTTGCCACGAAGTAATTATGTAAGAAAAGCATAGTGCAGTTGTTGCGGTCATG
>CALMQS010000044.1 GCA_937871285.1 uncultured Sphingobacteriales bacterium
ATGCAAATTTATTGCCCAATATTATTCCTTTTATTATTACTTGCACTATTTTTTTGTAAACCAATGTAATACGCGAATTTTTTTTATAATTTACTCTTTTCTCTCCTTGCTTACCACTTGCTTTAAAAATCTAACTCTTCCGAACTATACTATTTCCTTCTATAATATTGATATATAATAAATTCAGAACAATATACTACAGGATTTTAAAACTAGCTTTATCTTTGCGCCTCTGTAAGCGGATATTCCCATATCCCAATATCCTCTATAAATCAAGTACAAAAAATATTTTTCGAATGCATTTATAACTAGTAAGATTTGAAAAAGAAAGCCTGCCCGTCTTTTTCACTTTATTATTAGTTTATAATAACCATAAAAAGATATGGATATTGCACCATATTGATGCTAAACTTGCGTTATTGCTCTGAATATCAGTAACATTAAAATGGGGCTGAGAGGGCGAAGCTTTGTAAATTATTGCCGGTAGAAAAGTACTATTTTTAATTAAAAAGCCATGCAGTGCTACGTCTTCTTACTTTTAAACTATATTAACTTCATTAAACATACATTCATCTATTATGTATAAATTACAATTTCTCTCCTTTATTGTAGTTATTCTGCTCTTATTCAGTTCGTGCCGCACGGGTAAGGAACTGGCATTATTCCAAGATTTGAATTCCGAGCAGGATGCCAAAGTGCAGCAGGTAAGAACAGCCGCTTTTGACCCCCTTCGCCTGCAGTCCGACGACCAGTTGCAGATTGTCATCAGCAGCATCAGCCCGGAAGCTTCCCAACTGTTCAACCTCATGGGTTCGGCAGTTATTACCGGCAACAATAGCACTCAGAACATGCAAAGCGTTTATACCGTATCGCCTTCGGGCAATATTACCATCCCTGTAATCGGAGATGTGAAAGTGGCAGGATTAAGTACCGATGAGGCTAAAGCTCAAATCAAAGCAGTAGTTAGTGAATATTTAAAAGATGCCGTTATCAGCGTTACCCTTATCAACTTTCGCGTTACCGTGATGGGTGAAGTAGCCAGACCTTCCACCTTCCAGGTAGCGGGAGAAAAAATCAATGTGCTTGAAGCTATTGGGATGGCCGGAGATCTTACTGTTTTTGCCAAAAGAACCAATATAAAGGTTATTCGCAAAGCTGCCGACAAAGTAGAGGTAGCTCATCTTAACCTTAATAACAGCAGCGTGATGCGTTCCCCTTATTATAACCTCCGCCAAAATGATGTAGTACTCGTAGAGCCTGGCAAACGAAAAGGATTGCAGGCCGAGGGGTTAAACATTATTGTTCCCGCGGCTGTCAGTATCCTCTCCCTCATCATTGTAGCTATTACCCGCCTCCGTTAGACACTTTATTTACACTCTTTAAAACCGTATTAGCTGTGCAAAATAATACCCACTTTCCCACTACACTGCAGAATAATCTGCCGGAAGAGTCAGTAGACATCAGGCAGTTGTTGTTTAAGATCCTGCGTCACTGGCCATGGATCACTTTATCCCTGATAATAGCCGTAACCATTGCGTGGCTCTATAATCGCTATGCCGAGCCCATGTACAAAGCTACGGCTTCCATCATGATCAAGGATGAAAAAAAGGGCGGTGGGGGGCTGCTCGATAACCCGCTGCTTAAAGAACTGGATCTCGGTGGCGGGGGTAAGCTTGTTGACAATGAAATTGAGGTGCTTAAAAGCTATGACCTCATGGAAGACGTGGTGAGAAAAGAACAACTCTTCCTTGATATAAAAAGCAAAGGCAGCCTTACCACCAGATCCGTATTTGATAAAGAGGCGCCGGTGATCATTCGCATTGCCAACCCCGATACCATTACCCAGGCATTGCAATGGGGTCTTGCCAGGGAGCTTAACGGCAAATGGCACCTCGATTATGGTGCACGCAATAAAAACCTGCCCGTTACAAGAGGCAGGTGGTACTCCATTAATGGGCTGCTCCTCCAGATAACAGACAACCCCGCTTTTAAAGCAAATACCGACAGCACTAACCTGGCTGATGACTACTTGATATATATAAAGCCCGTAAAAGCTGCTGTTGACAATTATTCAACCGCCCTTAAGGTTCAACCGGCAAGCAAAACAGCAACCATTATCAATATGGAGCTTACCAATCACAACAATAGGAGGGCACAAACCTCATTGAATGCCCTTATTGATATTTATAACCAACAGGCATTGGAAGATAAAAACAAGGTTACAAACAATACCCTCGAATTTTTAAACGACAGGCTCGCTATTATAGAAAACGAGCTGCGTAGCGTGGAAGGGCAGGTGGAACGATTTAAAAGCAGTAACCGCATCACCGATGTTTCGGTAGAAGCACAGCAATATATGGAGCAGGCCAAGCAGGTTGACATCCAAAAGGCTGAACAGCAAACCCAGCTAAGTATCCTTGAATCGCTGGAAAGCAACCTCAAAGCTAACCAGGACAACCCCAAACTGGTGCCTTCCGGTTCCGGCATCGCTGAGCCCTCCCTGGCTGAAATGATACAGACCCACAATAGGCTGGTGCTCGAAAGGGAGCGCCAGGCAGAAAGGCTCGGACCCAAAAATCCTATCCCTGTTGATCTCGCCAACCAAATCGCTAACCTCAGGGTTAGCCTGATCACCAACATTGGCAACCTCAAGCAGGCTTACCGCATCGCCTTACATGACGTTACCCGGAAAGATGCCGAGCTTAATGCCCGCATCAGGAACATACCGCAAATACAAAAAAACCTGGTGCAGATACAGCGCGATCAGTCAGTAAAAGAACAGCTCTATTTTTTGCTTCTCCAGAAAAGAGAGGAGTCTGCTATCACATTGGCTTCTACTATTCCCGATTCCAGGAGCATTGAAAAACCCAGAAGTGCCGGCATCGTAAGCCCCAAAAAGGTACTTATCCTAACTATCGCTTTTTTACTTGGACTGATTATTCCCATAGGTATTATTTATATTATCAATTTCTTTAACAATAAAATTGAGGATAAAGATGAGGTGGAGCAAAACTGTAAATTGCCTGTGCTAGGTGAAATTTCCTACGTTAAAAAAGATACTTCTCCTATCGTGGTACAAAAAGGAAGCCGTTCTATCGTTGCCGAGCAATTCAGGGGTATAAGAACCAATATCAGCTTTACCAAACCCGGGCATTCCCCTAGGGTCTTATTAGTTACCTCCCACCGTCCGGAGGAGGGTAAATCCTTTACCAGCCTCAACCTCGCTGCCAGCTATGCCCTGCTTAATAAAAAGGTCGTTGTGCTTGAGTTTGATTTGCGTAAACCACGCCTCAGCGCAGCGCTCAATATCCATTCCGAAGTGGGCATCAGTAATTACCTGGCTGGCAGTACTGCTGCCATTGATGATATCCTACATGAAGTGACCGGCTTTGAACAACGTTTCTGGTTGCTGCCTGCAGGACCTATACCACCCAACCCCGCCGAGCTGATCCTTGGAGAGCGCATGAAAAATCTGATGGAAGAGCTTAATAAAAAATTCGATTACATTATTTTTGATACCCCCCCTTACGGGCCCGTTACCGACTCCTCGCTGCTGGCTGCCCACACCGATATTAGCATCGTGGTGCTCAGGCAGGGATTTACTTTCAAGTGGGTGCTGCAGGAACTCAATAAAAAAATAACCAATAACCCTACTCAACTTCTGTATATTGTCATCAACAGAGTAGGTGAAAAAAACCGCTACGGCAACTATAAAAATTACGGTTACGGATACACCGAATATTTCGACGCACCCCAAAAAAAGAAAAAATGGTGGCAGAGGTAAGCGGATTGTATAGCTTATCTAAATAAACAAAATATCTCACAATAATGGCCCTTATTGAAACATAAACTTGCTATTCATTACGTTAAGTGATACTTATGAATTATTATGCCTTATAAAAAGGGCGTTCGTTACAGCTTAGAAAACCCCGAAGCGTATATTTATAGCAATATCGTGTGCTTTGTGAATATCCTGGAATGTTGCAGACATTATCATCACTTTGAATAATCCGCCTGCAAAATAAGGAGAAAAGCCTTACTATCAGTTGTTTACTATTGGGAATGGCTCGCCGGTTTCTTTGATGGAATTTATAGAAACGCTGGAGAAAAACTGGAGCGGCAGCGAAAAAAAGCATGATGGATATCCAACCCGAAGATGAATGGAGTTAAAAAGTTTGTGGAGCGGTATAAGCAATATCATGATAAAGAATAAGGGATATTAAAATACAGCCTGATGGGGAAATAATAACACTTAAATGGGAGAAAACTTAACGCATAAAACTTTTAAAGGATTTTTTTGGCAATTTGGCGGCACCATATTTCAAACATTCCTGCAATTGGGTGTGCTGTTTGTTCTTGCCAGATTGATTTCAAAAGCCGAATTTGGTATAGTGCAATCCGCTTTAGTAGTAGTAGGACTTTCTCAATTGTTGAGTCAAATGGGAGTAGGCCCCGCATTAGTTCAAAAAGCTAATCTAACTCCAATACATATTAGGGTGGCTTCTACCATTTCACTGATCTTGAGTGTAGTGTTTTTCCTGATTGTATTTCTATGTTCAGGCTTATTAGCCAATTTCTTTAATATGCCGGAACTGCAACACGTGCTTAAAGTAGTAGCTATACTTTTTATAATTGAGGGAATAACTACGGTTTCTCAATCTTTATTACTCCGGGAGATGAAGCAAAAAGTATTGGTTAAAATAAGCTTTATTTCTTATTTGGTGGGTTATGGTATAGTGGCAATTGTACTATCTTATTATGGTTTCGGATTATGGTCTCTTATTATCGGGCAACTAATACAGTCTCTTCTTAAATGTATCCTTTCCTTTATAAAATGTAAACACTCTATAACGCCTTCTTTTAGTAAAAAGGAAGCGAAGGAATTACTATATTATGGCGGAGGTTTTACCATTGCGAAACTTTTTAATTATTTGGCCCTGCAAGGGGATAATATCATTACCGGACGCTATTTGGGACCAGACGCATTAGGGGTTTACAGCAGGGCATATGCGATAATGGTTAAACCGGTTGGCTTGATTGGCGATTCAATAGATAAAGCTCTATTTCCGGCAATGGCCGCCCGGCAAAACCAGCCAGACAGATTAATAGAAGCATTTATTAATGGCTCTAAGATGATCTCGTTCCTGTGTATCCCCATATCCTGTGTTTTAATTTTTAGCTCAAAAGAAATAATTAATGTTTTATTGGGCAGCAAATGGGGTGAAACAGTTATTCCGCTTCAGATTTTAACCGCAGGATTGATATTTAGAATGGGATATAAAATGGGTGATTGCTTAAGCAGGGCTACCGGCAATGTATATAGCAGGGCCAAGCGTCAGTTTGTATATGCTGTTTGTGTAATACTCGGGTGTTATATAGGATCCCGCTGGGGGATCATAGGAGTTGCCTTCGGAACCTTATTTGCAGTGACAATGAATTACATATTGATGATCCATCTAAGCCTTAATATTTTAAAAATAAACTGGGTATATTTTTTAAAAAGAACTTTGTCAGAACTGCATATAGCCGTACTGCTGGCTCTTCTTTTTATCGCGATTATTTCTCTGGCGCGTGAATTCATAGCATCTGATTTTATGATACTGTTATTTTCTTATGGCATTTATGGGATAGGTGTAATGGTGCTGTTCTATTATTTTTCTAAAAAACTAAGCTTTTTAGCTGTTTTACCTTTTAAAGGGGTTCTTAATAAAATTACTAAAAGATCATAAATGCCTTTACAGATTGTTAATCAGTTATTAAATGATTTAAATTCCGATGGCATACACTATTGTCATTGGAAAAGCAATGAGCATTTAGAAGCCGCAGTGAATGGCAATACGGATTTGGATATTCTTTTTGATAAAAATGAGGAGCAGCGGGTAATTGGAATTTTAAAAAGGAATAAGTTCCATTTGTTTGAAGCAGTATGGTATCGTAAATATAAAGGGATAGTAGATTATATTGGTTTTGATAAAGAAGCGGGAAAAATCGTGCATGTACATACCCATTTTAATTTAGACATTGGCGAGGTAGGCATCAAGAGCTATCGTATGCCCTGGGAAGAGCTGATTTTAAAAAACAGAGTATTTGATGAAAGTTTTAATATTTATACATCCTCCCCTGAAATCGAATATTTATTGCTTGTGGTCAGAACGGCATTTAAACATGATATAACAAACAACAAATCAAATAAAAATATTGCTAAGCATTTTAACCTCGAAGCACAATGGCTATATAACCAGATCAATGTAGAAAAACTAAAACTTTTTGCTTCTACCGCATTGGGCAATGAAATGGGACTGCTAATTGAAGCAATCAGGCTTGGTGAAAGCCACAACGACCAGCTTTTTATGTCTTTAAAAAAATTGTTAAAGCCGTATTTTGCAGGGCATAGAATTTTATCATCTCGGCGAGTTAGCTATCTTAAAGTTGTACATTTTGTAAAACGTTTACAAATTAAAGTCGGGAAACTCTTTCGGGTATCAGTCAGCGTTTCCAAAAGAAGCCTGCCCCACCGGGGTGTTGTGCTTTGTTTGATGGGGTCCGACGGAGCAGGCAAATCAACCCAAACCAAAGAGATTACGAAGGAGTTGTCTAAAAAAGTAGATGTATTGTTTATGTACATGGGTTCCGGAGACGGCGTAAAAAGCTTGCAAAGAAAAGCGATTGAAGCACTTGTTCAACTGGGATCAAAACTGAGTTCTTCCGGAAAGTCCAGACATAAAACAACGATAAAAGAAAAAGAAAGTGAAATAAAAAAAGATAACACTCAAAATAGCCTGCCAAAGCAGCTCATACTTTCCATAAAGGCTATTTCTTTAGCCTTTGAAAAGAAGAACAGGCTCAAACGTATTGATAAGGAAAGAAAACGAGGGGGTATAGTAATCTGTGATCGCTATCCGCAAACCAGTACGTTGGGATATAATGATGGACCTAAATTATATGCAAATGTCAATAGCTCAAATTTTATTTTGAGGTCATTGGCAAAATATGAATTTTCATGTTATAAACTTGCAAAACAAATCTATCCCAATTTAGTAATAAAGCTAATTGGTTCCGTAGAAGTATTACATTCCAGAAGACAGGAAATGAGTAGAGAAGAAATCATTAAAAAGCAAAATGGGATTATCAGTCTTCATTTTGATTTTCCAACTGAGGTTATGACCTTAGATATTGATAAACCGGTTTACGAAATAAAAGGAATGATTTTAGAAGCGATATCGGAACAGATAAATAAAAATTAACCGAAGTGGATTGTATTATATTAAATGTTTTCAGAGCACTATATAGATGGTTAGCTTTATAAGGTCTTTGTTAGGAAAAAGGGGATTTCAATTAAGAAAATTAACTTTAATTAATTTAAGGGGACAGATCATTCATCCGCTCGAAGTTGCCTATACAACAGGCAAAATCGGCTTGATTCCGTCTGTGTTAATGGATATTCCTGTTTCGAAGTGTCGTACCCAGTTGTGGAACACCCTTGAGGAAAGTAAAAATCCCTTTGTGAAAACAATTGTTGACTACAGCAATAACAAAGCTTCCGGTTATGATTCTGCTGCTATTAAAGCATATTACAAAAGTTATGTGCCCAATAATGCTTGTGAAGTGCTTAGGCTAAGCGATAATGAAGTACTAAAACAAATACCTGCCCATGGATATCTTCTCCCCTGGGATAACCAGACTGCTGATGAAATAATAAAGACAAGAGAAAGGGTTGCCCTTAATGAGAACAGGCAGGAAGGGAAACAAATTGATATATCTGCAGGTTATACAGATTTTGGCCCGGTTGATACGGAAAAAGGAGAAATCGAATTTAAACGTTTGGTAAAAACTTTTGAGAACATTAAAAAACAGGGATATATAGAAAATCCATATCTGCCCGACGGGGCGATTAAAGGATATTTTTTAATCGGTGAAAATAATGACTGGTGTTTTATTGTAAAATCTGGCAAGCACAGGGCTTATGCGCTTTCAGCTATAGGATATCAAAATATTCCCGTTGTTGTTGATTGCAATATAGGAATGGTTAAACGGGTGAATGATCTTCGTTTTTGGCCTCATGTAAACAACGGCATTTTTTCAAAAAAGGAAGCTTATACTGTTGCGAACAAAATGCTTGATGTTGCAAATCAAGGTTGACAATTGCTTAGAACCCTAATTACACGGTGTTAGAAATGAAATCTCAAAGGAATCTTATAGATAAATTCTATTGTTATACGCTGCTAATTCTGGCTGCATTGTATTACTCACAGGGTGTAGTGCTTCCTGATGGAGAAGGAGTTGGTCTGGCAGTGCTGGTCTTCATTTTTGGTATTTCGTTCTATTACCTTATCAAAATGCTGCTCAGTAAAAAAAAGTTTACCGGCTTTATGACAGTCTGGTTGCTTTTTACTATAATGAACTCATTTTATTTTTTGCTTTACGATGATTATACCCAGTACGGTCTTATTAAAATGGTGTTGCTCAACTTTCTGCCTTTTTTCCCTTTTTATTATTTTTCAGAGAAAGGGATTTTAACCCGCAACCATCTGATTGCATTTTTTTTATTTCTGCTGCCAGTTTTAGTGGTGAAGTTTATTCGCTCTATACATGAACTTCGATTGGAAGAAATGAACGAAGATGTAGTTGACAATACCATATATATGTTTATCGGATTGTTGCCTTTTGTGTTTTTCTTCAAAAAAAAGTTGTTTTCATTATTATTTTTAATGATTATTTGGTTTTTTATGATTCAAAGTGCTAAGAGGGCCGCTATTTTGTGTGGCATTGTAGCGCTGGCACTATTTGTATTTGAATATATATATACTTCTGAAAGCAAATCAAAAATTAAAAGATATATTTTCTCCGCTGTTTTACTCTTTGGTGTGAGCTATTTCGGATACAATTTGTATACACAAAACCAGTTTTTGATAGAACGGATGCAAGGAATGTTACAGGGAGAGTCGTCAGGAAGAGATATGCTGGTTGAAACCTTATTAAAAGTATGGTACGATGCAGATAACCTGATCCGCTATTTGTTTGGTTTTGGTTATAATGCCTCCCGCTTGCATTCCGTTCATGTATCGCATAACGACTGGGTGGATATGCTGGTAAGTTTCGGGTTATTAGGTTTCATGATTTATTTTGCTTTATTCAGATTACTTTTTAAACAGGTTTTCAACAAAAACTGGTCGAGAGATAAAAAGGTAATTTTGATCCTGGTAGTAAGCATAGCTTGTATTACCTCTCTTACTTCCCGTTGGTATTTGAGCACTTTTGCCTACATGCAGTTTTTGATTCTTCCTTATTTATTAGCTACTCATGAAGATAATGTGTAGACAGAAGTATGTTGGCACGCAAATACAGACATATCTTTCATATCTTGCATCAAAAACCAGAAAAAACAAAACTAAATGGAACTGGTAATTCTTTCGGATAATTATCCTTCTGACAGGATTCCAAACAAAGGCGTATTTGTTTATAACCTGATTCAGGAATTAAGCCATTATCATCAAATTTCAGTAATCGCACCTTTCAGAATGCACCATTTGTTGAAATCAAAATTTATAGGAGGGTATGGCAAGGAAAGATGTAAAGTGTACAGACCCCTGTATTTTTCTTTTAGCAACAGGAAGATTCTGGGTTTAGATACCGGCGCATGGAGCCGGTATCTCATGGCTAAGGCCGTGCACAGATGCCTGATCCGTTTGCCGGTTAAGCCCGATATAATATATGCCCATTTTTTATCTAATGCCCTGCCTGGTCTTTCTTATGTTCAAAAACATTCCATTCCTTTTGTGATTGCTTCAGGCGAATCCGGATATGCTGTTGCTCATAGTGAACGGAAAAAGGAGCTGCAATGTTTAGCAGAAAATACAAGTCATATTATCTGCGTATCAGAAACCAATAAAAAAGGCCTGGTTGATTTAGGTTTCAGTGAAAATATTATGACTCTAATCCCCAATGCTGTGGATTATGATTTATTTAAACCTTTACACAAAGAGACTTGCAAAGAAAAATTAGGTATTTCAAGTCAAAAATTTGTTGTGGGTTTTGTAGGGAATTTTATTCATCGTAAAGGACCTAACCGGATTATTGAAGCTATAAAACAATTAAACGATAAGGACATCCAGTTGGTTTGCGTGGGCGGAAAAGGAGGTTTAACTCCTAATGATTTTACAAAAAGCATTCCCCCTGTACCCAATTATCAATTGCCGGAAATTTATAATGCCTTCGACATTTTTGTACTCCCTACCCTCAGTGAGGGACACTGCAATGCCATTGAGGAAGCAAAAGCCTGTTGCATTCCTGTTATCAGTTCCCTGGGAACCAGCGTAGAGACACAAATTGATAAAACAACAGGCATATTAGTCAATCCATTAAGTATACATGAGATAGCCGAAGCTATCCAAAAATTGAAAAACCAACCAGCAGCCCGCATATCTATGGAAAAAAATTTAAAACTAAAAATAGGAGAACAATCCCTGAAAAACAGAGCACAAAAAATAAGTTCATTGCTGACAAAAACAGCAAAGGAAAATTAATGATAACTGATTTACGGACCTTCATACCCTGAAAAGCTCCTATAAAAAAATAAAACAACAGGGAGACGAATTGTATTTTATGTGGCTCAGCGAACGGACAAGTTTTAGGTTAAAGACAATCCTGATCACAGGCCTGTTTTTCTTTATGACTGTTTCGTGCCTTTCACAAAATGAAAGCGTTATTGATAAAAGCAACCCGATTTATGCCATGTATAACCGTCCAAATAAAAACGGTATCACTGAGGAGCAAATGGCATGGGATAAAAGCAGGAGTGGCAATGCCTTTGATTTTATGGCTTTGAGAAAGACCATTGACGCTATTAATGCCATAACACAGGCTACCGGTGAAAGATACTGGATTAATCAGCAGGTAGTTCTGATAAACAATCTGATTCAAACGTCCCAAATCTCTTCAGACATTCAGGAAAATCTTATATTCAGAGATGAATTCAAATCCTGGATTTCGTTAGCCAACAACGACACTTATCATAAAGAAGTACCATTATATGAAAGCTATTCCTTTTTTTATATCATGCAGTTTTTATATCTCATCAGGAATTCAGCCTGGATAGAAAAAACAGATAATAATAAGGTTTGGTGGACTAATACTTTGGCGTTTATTGAAAAGCATATCTGGACCAAATGGTACGAAAGGAGTTTTTCATCTTTTAAGAACCACTACCGGTATTTCCTTAGAAGCAGAACCCACATGGGTTCTCACTGGGCAGGATTAGCATTGTATCTGAATGCGCTTACAGCTAACACGGAGATTAAATCGCAAACTGCATTTCTGATACAGCAATATGATACCCTTTTGAAAAGAAATCTGAAAGTCCGGCAGGGCGGATATATCTGGAATTCGACCTACGATAACGTGGAAGGCACTTTTGCAGGCAGATCATCAGAAAGCCTCATTCAGGATGTTTCTCATGGAAATCATGTTGTTTCCTATATTATTGCAGCATATACACTGGGGAATAAAGATTGGACCATTGATGATATTAAAAGGTTATCTTTTACGTTAAAAGAAATTATCTACGATGCTCAAAGCAACAGGTTTCGGGATAATGTAGATGGCTCTGCCAGTACGGAGCGGACAGGCCGGGGAAATTTTGTGGCCGATGGTTGGGTGAAACTGGCAGCCTGCAATGAAGAGATAAAAGCAATTTTTCAGAAATTTGAGAAGACCGGCATGCTAAAAAAATACAATCAGGAATTGCAGTTTAAAGCCAACCTGTATAAAATTGAACGGAACAAATGAATAGCTTAAAGATATTACATTTAGCTAACGATTACGCAGGCTCCGCGGTATACAAAAATCTCGTTGCCGCTTTAGACCAAGAAGGACTGACTCAAATCGTTTATTGCCCTGTAAGGAATGCTTCTTTGATTGATAAAAATAAAATTGGGTTTAAAAATGCATCTTCTCAAATCATTTATTCTCATATACTCAATAAAACCACGGACAGAATAATTTATCCCTTAAAGATTAAAAAAATCCTGAGGGATATAGAGCGAAAAATAGACCTCAGCCAGGTTAATTTTATTCATGCCCATACCTGGTATAGCGATGGAGGTGTGGCTTACTTTTTATCAAGAAAATACAATATTCCTTATATAACAGCGATCAGAAATACAGACTTGAATCTCTTTCAGAAAAGGCTGTTTTATTTAAGACCTTTTGGAAGAAAAATACTTAACCGGGCTATAAGAGTAATTCTGATAGCAGCTTCGTATAAGAAGAGAATTCTGTCCCAAAATTCTCTTCAAAGTATAAAAAGCGATTTGGAGAAAAAAATAAAGACCATACCCAATGGAGTAGATCCTTATTGGATAGCAAATACAATAAGCTCGCCCAAAACCCGTACTGACAAAATTTTCAATGTTTTATTTATTGGAAAATTCACGAAAAGTAAAAATATAGTAGCACTGCAGCACGCTGTCAGACTCCTGAACCAGGAAAATAACAAAAGCATCAAATTACATATTGTTGGAGGAGGAGGCAGGAAATTAAAAGAGGTAATAACCAATGTGGAACAATATCCTGATGTATTTAAGTACTATGGACAGATTTTTGATAAAGACGAATTGCTGAAATGCTTCAGAAATTGTGATGTTTTTGCCATGCCTTCCAAATATGAGACCTTTGGACTGGTGTATGTAGAAGCTTTGTTACAGGGTATGCCCATTCTGTATCAAAAAAATGAAGGCATTGATGGCTTTTATGATGAAAAAATCGGAGAAGCAGTAACTGTTGGAGATGCCGAAGAAATAAAAGAAAAATTAAGACTGCTCTATGAAAATTTCGATAGCTATGAATTTAATATTCCATTAATAAAACAAAACCACGATTGGCGGTTGATTGCCAAAGAATACTTAGCTATTTACGAACATCAGTAATCACTACTTTGAGAAGTTTTATTTATTTCAATATTATGCATTACTTTAATAGAATTCATAATGGCATTCCCGGCCCGATTGTTGTGTAAGAGAATAAAATCCATTTATACATTGGAACATGTGACTATTCATATACCTGAACCCGATAAGTTTTTCACATCATTCAAATACTTATGAAACCATTGCTCATAGTAATATTAGCTTTGTGCACTTATTCAAATGTCCAATCTCAAAAAAAATGGATAAATTATTTTGATCAGAAATATACCAGTTTGTGCAGGGCTGAAACTACTTTCAGGGAATACTACCTGCAATTAAGTACTTCAGGAAACCAATATGATTTCATGCGTTTAAACAATATTGTGTCGCCTTTGATGAACATCTATATAGCCACGCAAAATGAAGAATACTTGAACGATGAAATAAGAATTATTAATAACGTATTATCTACTGCTGCCGTATCAAAATCAATTCCAGGGAATACATATAAATTAAGGGATGACTATCTTGGTTGGATATGCAAGACTCTTGGCACAGGCTCCGTTTATTACAGCGAAACAGAGCTGTATGAAGGCTATTTGTTTCGCTATATTGTCCAGTTTTTATATGAAATCAAAAAAAATGGATGGATTAACCGTTCAGACAAGAACAGGGACTGGTTTAATACCACCCTTCAGTTCATTGAGAAAAATATATGGGAAAAATGGATCAGCAGGAGCATGATAAGTAATGCGGTTCCTTATGCAACCCTCCTGGGATCAAGGACCCACATGGCTTCTCATTGGGCTCATATCGCACTTTTTCTTAAAGAACTTACAGATAAGCCGGTAATTAAAACCCAATGTCAGGATGTAGTGAATATGTTTGACCTGCTTTTAAAAAGAAACCTCAAATACAACCCTAACTTTCCTGATGCTTATACCTGGAATTCTACCTGGGATGATGTACAGGGCACTCAGGCTCGAGCAGCATCTCCATCTACTATTCAGGATGTTTCTCATGGTAATCATGTTATCGCATATGTTGCCGCAGCTAAAAGATACAATAACCCCAACTGGACTGCCGAAAATATCCGGGATTTTTGTAATACCGTTAAAGAGGTCATGTTCCAGGAAAGTACGGTAACTTTCAGTGACAATGTTGATGGAACAGCTTCTATAAGCAGACCCGGATGGGGAAACTCCCAGTGCGAGGGCTGGGTCTTATTGGGGATGTTTGACCAACAAACCCTGAACATCTACCTGGATTTTGCGCTCCGCCGCCAGGATCTATTGCAAAGTTATACCCAGGAAATGGAATATTACGCCAACCTCGCTCTCATTGATCATTTACAAAATCAATAAGAATTATTGTACAACTTATGGCTATTGTAGATACTCATTGCTTAGTACAGGAATTTTTTGGAAAGTATTTGTCTATTTGGAATAGACCAGATTAATTGTTGCGGAAAGGATCAAATGCCAGCATGCAACTGTATTATTGCTCATACGAAAACATAAGTTCCTGCACTGGTCACCATCTCTCTTCAACTTCGCCTCCTGGCTAACAAACTACAAAAACTTATACTATAATTATCAAAAAATCGTTCTATTGCCGGGCGAGAATGGTCGGTTTAAAACGTTGAAAACTACATCCTGTCCCAAACCGATGTTATTTTTCATTCTCTTAGCATTTCGTGATATTTACCCCGGTCAGATTCCTGTCAATCATTTGTTGTTGATATTTATGAAAAAAAAATTCTATGCACATTCCTCTGCGATTATTGATGAGGGAGCAGAAATTGGCGAAGACGTTAAGATATGGCATTTTTCTCATATTATGCCCAATTGCAGAATAGGGGACAAATGCAACATAGGACAAAACGTTGTCATTTCTCCAGGTGTTATCCTGGGAAGTAATGTAAAAATTCAAAACAATGTGTCAGTTTATGAAGGTGTCATCTGCGATGATGATGTATTTTTAGGTCCTTCTATGGTATTTACAAATGTTATAAATCCCCGCAGTGCAGTGAATAGAAGAGGACAATACTTAAACACCCATGTGGGTAAGGGAGCATCAATAGGAGCTAATGCCACTATAATTTGTGGACATGATATTGGTGCATATGCCATGGTAGGTGCGGGTGCAGTAGTTACGAAAACAATACCCGATTATGCATTGGTAGTTGGTAACCCTGCTAAGCAGATTGGCTGGGTAAGTGAATATGGTCATCGCCTGCATTTTGATGTAAGGAATATAGCCATTTGCCCCGAAACAAGACAACAATATCAGTTGGAAAATAATATTGTAAAAAAAATTTCAAAATAACGTCTGAAAATATGAAAATTAAATTTGCTGTTATCGGTTGTGGCCATATTGGAAAAAGGCATGCTGAAATGATTGTTCGAAATAAAGAATGCGAATTGGTAGCGTTAGTGGATATTAAAGAAAAAAGTTCATTAGGAATGAATTCCTATAATGTTCCTTTTTTCAGGTCGCTGGATGAATTCCTGGATTCAAAAATTGATGCTGACGTTATTAATATTGCCAGCCCTAACGGTTTTCATGCCGAGCAGGCCATGACCTGCCTGTCGGCAAAAAAACACATAGTGATTGAAAAACCAATGGCGCTTACAAAACAGGACGCCGAAAACATCATATTCAAAGCTTTGCAGGTTCAGCGTCTGGTATTTGCGGTTATGCAGAACAGATACTCTCCCCCTTCCGAATGGATTAAAAATCTTATCGAAACAGGCATATTAGGAAGAATATTCATGGTGCAATTAAACTGCTACTGGAATCGTGATGATCGTTATTATAAACCCGAAAGCTGGCATGGGAAAAAAGACTTAGATGGAGGAACATTATTCACTCAGTTTTCTCATTTCATTGACATCATGTATTGGCTATTTGGAGATATTAGAAATATTCAGGCCAAGTTTGCGGATCACAATCATTCGCATTCAACCGATTTTGAAGATAGTGGTTTTGTAAGCTTTGATTTCGTCAATGGCGGGATGGGTGCCATTAATTACTCAACCGCCGTATGGAATCAAAACATGGAAAGTTCTATGACCATTATAGCCGAAAACGGATCGGTTAAAATTGGTGGTCAATACATGGATAAAGTGGAGGTTTGCCATGTTAAGGATTACAATATGCCTGTTTTAGCTCCAACCAATCCCGGAAATGATTATGGAGCCTATAAAGGTTCGGCAGCAAACCATCATTACATTATTGATAATGTAGTGGAAGTTTTAAACGGAAGAGCAGCAATAACAACAAATGCCCTGGAAGGGCTAAAGGTTGTAGATATTATCGAACGTATCTATCAGTTAAAATAACAACCTGCAATTAGCAATATGAATAAAAGTAGTTTCTCGAAACCGCATACCATCTGGTATATTTCTAAATATGCAAACGCGCCGTTGTTCGGTGCTCCCACCAGGCAATTTTTCTTCGCAAAATACATGGCTAAAAAGGGAAGAAAAGTTACCCTCGTCAGTTCGCGCGCTGCTAAATCGTCTAACTACGGCCAGTCACCCGACATAGGATTAAAGAACCAATATTATTACAAGTGTGAAGGGGTTCAAGGGGTTATGTTAAATGGCGCTGATATAAAATATGGCTTTAGCATAAAACGAATCCTGAGCTGGTTCATTTTCGAAATCAGGTTGCTGTACTGGAGTTTTTTTAAAGCAAAAGAAAAACCGGATGTAGTTATAGTTTCTTCCCTGTCCATCCTGACTTTCCTTTCGGGTATAGTACTCAAAAGGAAATTCAAATGTAAACTCGTTGTTGAAGTCCGGGATATTTGGCCGCTAACTATTGTAGAAGTAAAAAAATGGAATCGAAAAAATATTTTTATTCAATTATTGTCTTACATTGAAAAGAAGGGTTACAGGAATGCCAATACCATAATAGGTTCAATGCCTAATTTAAAAGAGCATGTGAAACAGATATCGCCGTCTGACGCTGACAAAGTACACTGTGTTCCGATGGGCTATGATCCGGATACTGATGTGGCTATCAATGCGAAAGATCCCTATGAACCATTCTTTTCTCAAATACGCAACAATAATTTCATTGTAGGATATGCCGGAACAATAGGACTGGTAAATTGCGTGGACCAGATTATTGATGCTGCCAGAATCCTGAAAGACAAGCCCATTGCTTTTGCCATTCTTGGAGGTGGTCCACTCAAAGAGCAATTAATGGCAGAGGCAAAAGAAGATAATCTCAATAAAGTATATTTCTTTGATAAAACAAATAAAGAAATGGTCGGAACATTTTTGAAGCATGCCGACCTGCTCGTAAATCCCTGGTTAGGTGGCAATTCTATTTACAGGTATGGCGTTTCACCCAATAAATGGATTGACTATATGCAAAGTTCCAAACCTATTCTGGTTGCTTTGGACGGATATTACAGTGTTATTAATGAAGCAGGCTGCGGCACATTTATACAGGCTGATCATCCGGAACTCATGGCTGAAGAAATATTAAGATTCAGTAAGATGAACAAAACAGAATTGAAGCAAATGGGTGAAAAAGGGAAAGCGTATTTGCTTAATAATCTTACTTACGATGTTTTGACTAAAAAATACCTTAACATTATTGATGATTTATATTCCTCAAACGGCTTCACAAAAGAATAGCTATCCAATCCATATTCCGCAATGACATTAATCCGTAAAGCATAATTATTAAATTCGCGCTTTTGAGTGAATGAAAATCATCTTGTACAGCATAGGAAAAGAAAATGATGGCATGCTTAAATTGGGTATAGAAGATTTCTCCAAACGAATCAGTCATTATTATCCGGTGGAATGGAAGATCATTCCAGCTCCCAAAAACAAGCTGGGCTTGCCTGAAAAAGAGCTGAAATTGAAAGAGGCAGCTTTGATATTGCAAAGCATAAAAAAAGAGGATTACCTGGTAGCTTTGGATGAAAAAGGCAGTATGCTCAGCTCAACTCAACTGGCTTCGTGGATACAGACAAGGGCTAATGAAAGCGTTAAGCAATTGGCGTTTCTAATTGGAGGAGCATACGGGTTGGATGAATCGGTGCTCACCCGGGCCAACTTTGTATGGTCTTTATCTCTACTCACCTTTCCGCATCAACTGGTACGGCTGATTCTGGCTGAACAAATTTACCGGGCCTGCACCATCATCAAAAACGAAAAATATCATCACGCATAAGCTTATTTTAACCAAAGATAACTATGCTTGATCCTGATTCCTTTACCTTCGGTAAAAAGCAAACATGTCCATAACATTCATTATACTTATTGTTACCTGCGGTATTTCCATAATGGCATTCAGGAACAAAAAACTGTTGGATGATCTGATTTTTTATCCGCCTGCCATCTCGGAAAGACAGCAATATTACCGGTTTTTTACCTGTGGCTTCATCCATGCCAATTTTGCTCATCTTGCTTTTAATATGTATTCTTTCTGGATATTTGGCGAATATGTGGAAATACTTTTCATGACAGTGTTTGGACCTGCGGGAAGATGGTATTATCTGCTCATGTATATTTCGGCCCTTGTAGTTTGTTTACTGCCCACTTACTTTAAAAATAAAAATAATTACCATTACAGGAGTCTCGGCGCTTCCGGCGCTGTTTCAGCAGTGATATTCGCGTTTATCTTTCTTAACCCGTTGCAGGGAATAGGGCTTGTTTTTTTGCCAAGAGAGTTTATGATACCAGGATTTATTTTCGGATTTTTATATCTTGTACTATCGTCGTACTTAGATAAAAAAGGTGGAGGTAATATTAATCATTCCGCGCATATATGGGGAGCAGTGTACGGCATCGCCTTTCCAATGATAACCGGGCCGCTTTTTGCTGGAAGGAATTTGTTATCACGTTTCCTGGAAGCAGTGCAGTCATATTTTGTCAGCTTCTGATTTGAACCGGTTGCCTCTTCTTCCGCTATTACCACCTACCGTAGCTTCTAACTTCAAGTTTCGAATAACAGTTAGGGAAATGAAAAGCTACATGAACCTAATACCGGTTAATTATATTATCTTTTTTTACATAATTTTATTTTAACGCTATTATTTCGTCACTCTTTAACTAAAAGTATGCTTTTTAATTCTTTTGAGTACGCGATCTTTCTACCCTTGGTATTTATTGTTTACTGGTTCCTGCTAAACAAATCGCTGACGCTTCAAAATATATTTCTGCTTTTAGTAAGCTACTTATTCTATAGCTTTTGGGATTGGCGCTTTCTCTTTCTTTTAGCCTTTTCTACATTCCTGGATTATTTTACCGGATTAAGGATATCTAACGCAACATCCTCAGATAAAAAAAAAATATGGTTATTTATAAGTGTCTTTGTGAATTTAGGATTTCTCGGCTTTTTTAAATATTATAATTTTTTTATTGAATCGTTTGCCGAACTGATGAGCGCGATAGGGTTAAAGGCTCATTTAACTACTCTCAATATTATTCTTCCTGTTGGTATTTCCTTTTATACTTTTCACGGGCTTTCCTATGTGTTTGATATTTATAACAAAAAAATCAGGCCAACAACCAACTGGGTTGAGTATGCGTTATTTGTAAGTTTTTTTCCGCTTCTCGTTGCAGGTCCTATAGAAAGAGCAACCCATCTTCTGCCGCAAGTGGAAAAAATTAGAACATTTGACTATACGAAAGCGGTAGATGGATTAAGACAAATATTATGGGGATTATTTAAAAAAATAGTTATCGCAGACACATGCGCTGTATATGTCAATCTTATTTTTAACAATTCAGAAAGTTACTCAGGTAGTACACTGATCCTGGGGGCAGTGCTTTTCGCTTTTCAGATTTACGGAGATTTTTCCGGCTATACTGATATTGCATTAGGTACTGCGCGGTTGCTGGGTTTTGAATTGTTGAAAAATTTCTCATATCCATATTTTTCAAGGGATATTGCAGAATTCTGGCGACGATGGCATATATCGCTATCAACATGGTTCAGGGATTATTTGTATATTCCTCTTGGTGGCAGCCGGGGAGGAATGTATAAAAAAATACGGAATACACTTATTATCTTTCTGGTAAGCGGATTTTGGCATGGTGCAAACTGGACTTTTATCGTGTGGGGCCTGCTAAATGCAATATATATCATGCCCTCCATTATCCTCAAAACCAACAGGAATCATCTTGATATTGTTGCATCCGGCAAATTATTTCCTTCCATTAAGGAAGCCGTACAACTCTTTGTCACTTTTGCTTTAACCACTTTTGCATGGATATTTTTCAGAGCTAACGATTTGCATCATGCATTAAGCTATATATCTGGCATTTTTTCATATGATTTATTTTCCATTCCATTTCTAACCCATCCGGAATTATTCAAATCAATTATTTGCATTATGCTGATCGTGGTGTTTTTAGTAATAGAATGGATAGGCAGATCAAATAAATATGCCATCGAAAAAATAGGTCAAAGACAACACAGACTAGTACGCTGGGCGTTTTATTATGCTGTAGCGTTTTCCATCTTACTCTCTTATGGAAAAAATCAAGAATTCATTTATTTTCAATTTTAGTTATAATGAAAAAAAAATTTATAAAAAGAGGTACGCTTTTTTTACTCCTTCCTTTTCTTTTGCTCGCGTCATCATTATTTATAGCCGATGGGAGAACCGATCCATACTATATACGCTTTACCACCCCAAAGCAAAACAATATGATTGTAGGTTCATCAAGAGCGGCACAGGGTATACTACCTTCAGCAATTGACAGTATATTAAATAAAGGTGGCTATCACACCACTATGTTTAATTATGCCTTCACGATCAATCAATCGCCCTATGGCCCTACTTATTATGAGTCAATAAAAAATAAACTCAATGAAAACGCAAAGAATGGAATATTTATCGTTACTGTAGATCCCTGGACTCTCTATTTAAAAGAAGAAAAAGAAAACAATAAGATCATCTTTCCTGAAGATAATCTTTCATTAGGAAAAATAAAATGTGTAGACTGTCATCCTAATTTTGATTACCTGTTATATTCCTACTCCAGCCCATTATTAATGATTTGGATGACCAAATTATTGCGAATCCTGAACCTGGAAGGTAAAGAAAGCCTTTATTTACACAATGATGGATGGCTTGAAGTTAGTGTTGGCATGGATTCAACTGAAGTACAAAAAAGAATTAGAAAAAAAATTAAAGATTTGGAGAACGAATATCCGTCCGCTCCCGATTTTCACCTGTCTTCTGATAGAATTTATTACCTCAATAAAATAATCGAATTTTTCCGTAAGCATGGAGAAGTCTTCCTGGTCCGTATCCCAGTTCATGAAAAAATTAAGGATATAGAAAATAAGGTATGCCCACAATTCGATTCTCTGATGAATGATATTGCAAGAAAAAACAGTGTTGACTACTTAAACTTCATTAATGATTCTACCATATACGAATTTACCGATGGTAACCACCTTTACAAAGATTCCGGACATAAGCTGAGCGAAAAAATCGGTGAATTTATTTTGAATAAGCAGCTACAGGATAATTTCGAAGAAACTATGGGTAGTTTTTAAAAAATCGATCAAATTGCCATCCAATCACTAACCCACTACACAAAAAAAATTGTTTATGCCACAAACCCATATGGACTGGTCTGTTGTTAAATCTCTATTTTTATTCCTGCAGTCAGGATAGTACCTATCTGTATATACTTATTTCCAATTGCAAAATCTGCTGCGTTCCGGATGTAATTTTAAAACGGTCATCAATTCGATGGTTGACTACCCACAAAATCTTTTTATCCATCTCTATCACCCAGGTATTTTCCTTTTCAGACAGTGACAGTTTCCTGTCAATAAAAAAACGGGATAACTTTTTTTTCTTTCTCATTCCCAGTGGATAGAAATAGTCTCCCGGTTTCCATTTCCTCAACAATAGCGGAAATCGTATTTCCATACTATCAAGGTAGGCAACCGATTGGATTTCTGGTATTTCTTCACTACCTTTCTTAATCTCCCTTAACGTCAAGGTCAACTTTCCCCTCTCAAACCTCCGTTCCTTTTCTCCTTCGTTAATCACTATTACAGATGAAGTATTTTGCGGTAAAGGAGAAATAATCAGCCAATTCCTGTTCCTTAACATCCGATGTGTGGCAGACAAAACAAATCTACCGGAATCTGATTGCAGAAGTGCAATCACCTCTTCGGCCTGTTTTGCGGTAAAACCATATTCCTTTATAATTTCAAAAACAACTGTTTTCAGTGGTGTTGTTTTTTGCAATTTTTGCACAGCGATATATACTTCGCCACCGCGTTGCTCCATTAACTTCTTCCTGTGCACTGCTATAGACTGCATGTATAACATCTCAACCTCCCGGAAACGTTCCAGATTAGCCAATATATTATCTTCAGCACCAGGGTATTTTTCTTCTATTACTGGGAGGATATGGTGACGCACATAATTCCGGGAATATTTATCGGATGCATTACTCGAGTCTTCAACATAAGACAGCCCCTTTTCCCTGGCAAAATCTATCAGAACTTTTTTACGGGCGAATAACAGTGGCCTCACCAACCTGCCTGTTGCGGGCAGCATTCCTCTTATACCGGCTATTCCCGTTCCCTTAAAAAAATTCATCAGTACTGTCTCAATATTATCATCAGCATGATGCGCAGTCAGAATATATACCGGTTTATCTCTTTCAGTCTCCAGCGCAGCAGCAAGCTCATCAAACCATTTGTATCTTAATATTCTGGCTGCAACCTGTATAGAGATTTTATTTTCTAATGCATAATCTTCTGTTTCAAAACGTTTTACAAAAACTTCAGCTTGATAATGCCCGGACAGGGATTTAACAAAATACTCATCTCTTTCACTCTCCTCCCCTCTTAACTGAAAATTACAGTGAGCGATAGCAAACTGAAACCCGGTTAAGCGGCAGAGCTCACATAAAACCACAGAGTCTATTCCTCCACTTAGGGCAAGTAACAATAAACCATCAGGTTGAAGCAAGTTTGCATTCCGAATGTTCTCTCTGAATAATTGAGGCAGGTCATTCATATCGTGTTGATAAAAATCAATTGTTGAACGAAGGTATTATTCATTACTTAATTCCTCCCATGCTGCCTTCAACTCATGGTATGTTTTTGAATTATTCGCAGCATTTGCAGCATCCATTCCCCTTTGATAGCAGCGCAAAGCCGCATTTGTTTCCCCGGAGTGTTCCAATAATTGGGCAAGCTGGTAATAAGAACCAAAATAAGTTGGGTCTCTTTCCAGGATTTCTTCAAAAAGTTTTCTGGCTTCGCGCTGCTGCCCTTCCTTAACATATTCTAATGCAAGTGCATGCTGCAAAAAACTATCATGGGGAGAATCTTTTAGATAATCCAGTAATTTTTCTATCCGGCTCATATAACTTGTTGTGCATCAAAGATACTGAGTCTGCTTATTGCAGTCCTTCCTGATTTTAGTTGTGCAAACAGAATTTTACAGCATTCATTTTCCAAATTTATCAGGCTTTCTGGTATTTTTATTCATAATGAAGCCTTATCAGAAATAAACAAAATTATACACTTATATCAAACTGATTAATAATATATTGAACGATGCATATTCAAAATTCTTCTCAAACAGATGAGGCTTTATGGTAAAATAAATTATGAATTTGCATTTTGTAAAAATTTTGCACGCTTTTTGCATGGATAGCTGCTAATAAAATTCATTGCCAAGCCTAATCCTAAATCACTGTGAGAAAAAGGTCTGCTTTTATTTTCCTGCTTCTATTCCTGCATTTTTCCATTAAGTCCCAGGTAAATACCGGAGACAGTTTGGCCTTGGTAGATTTTTATAACAGCACCAATGGTATTGGATGGAAAAAAAATACGAACTGGCTCAAAAGCAGGGTGAGTGAATGGTTTGGCGTTAGCGTAACGGGTACAAGAGTTACCCAACTAAGCCTGATTAATAATCAACTGGACGGAATGCTCCCTCCGTCTTTAGGTAATCTTACCGCAATTACCGGCATCTTTTTAAGTAATAATAATATAGGTGGTAATATTCCGGTCAGCCTGGGCAATATTCCTAACCTGTATTACCTTTATTTAAGTAATAATAGAATTGAAGGTAATATCCCTAATGAACTGGGCAACGCTACTAACCTCAGCGAAGTCCATCTAAATCACAATAAATTAACCGGACCCATACCGGAATCTTTGCGCAGACTTACCCGCCTTTCTGAATTGATGTTAGATCACAATCAATTAACCGGGAGCATTTCGGGCGGACTTGGTGATATCCAAGTCAAAATATTGAATTTTAGTTATAACCAGCTAAGTGGGACTATCCCTGACAGATTAGCCAGAATTCGTAACCTCACAGAGCTCAGATTAAATAATAACCAGTTAACCGGTGAAATACCCGCGGGTTTAGCCCCTGTTGTTTGCCATTTGTTCGATTTAAGCTCCAATCAGCTTACAGGAAGTATTCCTTCCGATCTAAGTGTTAATAGTTCCTTAGTCCATGTTAACCTCAGCAACAATGCATTAACAGGGGAAATCCCTTCCTCTTTGGGTAATATGCCCGGATTGCAATCGCTCGAACTCGACAGCAATCAGCTTACCGGCTCTATACCCTCTTCATTCAACAAGCTGAACAGGCTTGTACGTTTAAACCTAATGAACAATCAGCTTTCGGGCAGTATCCCAGACGGATTGTGCAGTTTATCTGATTTGGAATTTTTGCAGCTAACCAATAATCAATTTACGTTTGACGGCATGGAATGTGTAGGGCAGAAAGATAATACCTCTTTATTTGCAAATTATACTTATCAAGACCAGAAAACTCTAACACTTAACCACACTAATTCAGAACTTTCGGTAACTGCCGGCGGAACGCTTGCAAATAATACTTACTATTTCTATAAAGACAGTGTTTTAGTAGAAACGCTTAAAGGAGATTCCGCTTTACCTGTTTGGGAAGGCGGAAAATATTGGGTTGAAGTTACGAACGACAAGGCTGATAAATTAACCCTTTACAGTAATTCCATTGATGTGAGCAGTAACATCATATTGCCACTTCAATGGCTGGGTTTTACCGCCGTAGATTGCTCCGGCAATGCCTGCCTGCAATGGGAAACAGAAAATGAGCAGAATACCTCCCATTTTGAAATTGAAAAAAGTACAGACGGAAACAACTTCACTAAAATTGGAACGCAGGCTTCCTATAACAGCCCGGGCAGGCATTCTTATAACACAACAGACCGCACTCCTGTAGCTGGCTCAAATTTTTACCGTATTAAACAGGTGGATGCAGATGGAACGTATACCTACAGTAATATTGCCTCTATAAGAATAAAGGCAACAGGAATGTTAACGATAGTACCCAATCCTGCTAATAATTTTATTATGCTAAGAGGGATATCAAAAGCTAGAAACGTGTCCATTTATAATACAGCAGGGCAATTGCTTAACCAATGGAACAATGTAAATGGCAATCAACAATTGAATATTACCAACCTTCAGCAAGGTATATATATCATTAAAGTACTGCAAAACAATGAGGAAACTACTCATAAATTAGTTAAGCAATAGCAGTAAGTAAAATACATTAAAGATTGAGAGGAAACCGGGGGAAAAGAATAACTGATTTTTACCCTTCAAAGCAACTCCCAAAAATTCTTTCGGCTATAATAAATCCCCTTATTATATTTGCAGGATACAAATGGTTGCATAAACAACTTTATAAGCAAATGTAACCCGTAGTCATTGCCTGGTTCGTTACAAGTGCAGGTATTCTTTCATTGAATACTTAGTTAACTGAAACAAAAAATGAACAAATGAAAATACTAGTTTGTATCAGCAAATCACCCGACACTACGGCAAAAATTGCCTTCACCGATAATAATACGAAATTTGCCGCTGCAGGCGTGCAATGGATCATCAACCCTTACGATGAATGGTATGCCCTGGTAAGAGCTATTGAAATTAAAGAAAAGGATCCTTCCGCTGCGCTTCATCTTGTAACCGTGGCGGGCGCAGATGCAGAACCGGTTATCCGCAAAGCGCTGGCATTGGGCGGCGATGAAGCCATACGCGTGAACGCCGATAGCCAGGATAGCTTTTATATAGCCGCTCAAATAGCCGAAATAGCACAGCAAGGCAGCTACGACCTGGTGTTTACCGGTAAGGAAACCATTGATTATAATGGCTCCTCTGTAGGGGGAATGATAGCCGAATTACTGAACCTCCCCTATGTTGCCCTGGCAACCCGTTTCGAAATAAACGGCAATACAGCCACCATTACCCGTGAAATTGAAGGAGGTGAAGAAACAGTTGAGGTAAGCACGCCTGTGGTAGTAAGCTGCCAGAAAGGAATGGCTGAAGCAAGAATACCCAATATGCGGGGCATCATGGCCGCCCGCACCAAACCCCTGAAAGTAACAGAACCCGTGGCTGCAGACAGTTTAACCAGTATTATTAATTTTGAATTACCGCCTGCAAAAGAAGGTGTGAAGTTAATTCCCGCAGACAATCCGGGAGAGCTGGTAAGACTGCTCCACGAGGAAGCTAAAGTGATTTAAACATTTCTCCTCCCTGTCAAATTAAAACCTCTACGCCGTGGCGGATCTCAAATCTTAAATTTAAAATCTCAAATTAAAATATGCCGGTACTCATATTTATAGATCAATCGGAAGGACATATCAAAAAAGCTTCTTTAGAAGCCTTAAGCTATGGTTCGCAAGTTGCCGCACAGGCAGGTACAGTTGCCGAAGGTATAGTGCTGGGATCCGTAAAAGACGATCTTTCTGCATTGGGACAATACGGAATCCAGAAAATACATCATGTATCTGATCAGCAATTAGACCATGTGGATGCACAGGTATTTACCGGCATTATTGCACAGGCAGTACAGGCAACAGGAGCCAAAATAGTGGTATTTGCAAATAATGCAGATGGCAAAGCAATAGCCCCCCGTTTGTCTGCCCGCCTGAAAGCTGCCCTGGTTTCGGGTGCGGTAGCACTGCCCGATACCACCAACGGATTTGTTGTAAAAAAATCTGTTTTTTCGGGAAAAGCGTTTGCCCATGTTGCACTGAATACCGACATTAAGATTATTACACTAAATGCTAATGCATTTCCGGCAGCAGCTTCAGCAGAGGCGAAAGCAACAATTATTTCATTTAATGCAACGATAGATGCAACCAAAGTAAAGTCAATATCAGTCAATAAAGTGAAAGGTGAAGTGCCTTTGAGTGAGGCGGAAGTTGTGGTAAGCGGGGGTCGCGGGCTAAAAGGTCCTGAAAACTGGGGGATGGTTGAAGAGTTGGCTAAACTGTTAGGCGCTGCTACCGCGTGCAGCCGGCCGGTGGCGGATACGCACTGGCGCCCGCATCACGAGCATGTAGGACAAACCGGTTTGGCTATAGCGCCAAATTTATATATAGCCATTGGTATTTCCGGCGCCATACAGCATTTGGCCGGCGTAAACAGGAGCAAAACAATTGTTGTTATTAATAAAGACCCCGAAGCACCCTTTTTTAAAGCCGCCGATTATGGAATTGTTGGCGATGCATTTGAAATAGTGCCCAAATTAATAGAAGAAGTTAAAAAGCTGAAAGGCGTAGCATGAGAAAACACGTTCCTTTACACTAAACCGCAGGTCATCTGCGGTTTTTTATTTTATGCCTCCCGGCCATTACCCGTTTTACAAAATTCCTGTACATTCGCAACAGATTATGAAGAAAATAGAATTGGAAATAGTAGCACTATCGCACAGTATTACTCAGACACATTCTTATGCCGTTGTACTAGGCGAAACAAACGGGTTGAGGCGCCTGCCCATTGTAATAGGGGGGTTTGAAGCTCAGGCCATTGCGGTAGCTTTAGAGCGGATGCAGCCCAGCAGGCCGCTTACACACGACCTGATGAAAAACTTTATGATGGCATTTAATGTAGACCTTCATGAAATTATCATCAGCGATCTGCAGGAAGGTATATTTTATTCGAAACTTTTATGCAGCAATGAACACGATACGGTGGAAATAGATTCCAGGACCTCCGATGCACTCGCGCTCGCTGTTCGCTTCGGATGTCCCATTTATACTTATGAACATATTTTGGAAAGCGCGGGTATACTGATGGAAGATTCCGGTAAAAAGAAAAAACCGGAGGAAGAACAACAATTAGTGCGGGAAACAGGTTCAAAAGACGATCTTAAATCCATGTCGCTGGAAGAGCTCAACCAATTGCTGAGTGAAGTGCTCGAACAGGAAGATTACCTCAGGGCCATTGCCATCCGGGATGAGATCAATCACAGGAAAAAGTAATATTAAGTACATTCTTATTAAAACACTGCCAGCCCGTGGTTCTTTTCCCCAATTGCAAAATTAATATAGGGCTTAACATTACCTCAAAAAGAGCTGACGGCTATCATAATATAGCAACTGTTTTTTATCCTATCAACTGGCACGATGCGGTAGAAATGATATCGCTGCCTGATAATAATGCTCTTTCTACCTCCCCAAATTTTACACAGTCTGGCCTTTCCATACCCGGAAAAGAAGCAGATAACATCTGTTTGAAAGCATATCAGATATTAAAAAAAGATTTTCCCGGAATTCCCCCGGTTAAGATGCATCTGCATAAAACAATCCCCACTGGCGCCGGGCTGGGCGGCGGATCTGCTAACGGGGCATTTACTTTACTGTTGATGAACAAAAAATTTAATCTCAACCTCACTGCAGAACAACTTACTGCGTATGCGTTGAAGTTAGGCAGCGACTGCCCTTTTTTTATGATCAATGCACCCTGTTATGCAACCGGCCGTGGAGAACAAACAGAGTCGCTCCCACTCGATCTTTCCGTTTATTCTTTTTTGATCGTACATCCGGGAATCCATATACAGACTGCGTGGGCGTTTTCCAAACTTAAACCTGCGCAACCTTCCAAACCCCTTAAAAGCATCATTCAGCAACCCGTGGAAACATGGAGCCATGAATTGGTAAATGATTTTGAAGCGCCGGTATTCCGCGAATATCCACAGATAGAGGAGGTTAAAAAGACACTCTACGCCAATGGCGCGTTGTATGCATCACTCACCGGCAGCGGCTCCGCGGTATATGGTATATTCAGCAAAAACAAAGCACCTGAACTGAAGTGGGGTAAAGATTATACGCAGAAAATAATACAATAAAAGCAGGCTGTTGCAGGTTTCAGGGAGTGCCCCCTGTACTTATATCCTTGTGCGTGCCTAAAATAGGTTGACATTTTTATAAATGTTCAAAAAGATCGAGC
>CALMQS010000045.1 GCA_937871285.1 uncultured Sphingobacteriales bacterium
CAGGGTCTCATGGCTAACCCACAACGGCTTTTGATGAAGACCCCGGCGCGAAGCTTAAATTACAGGCGGGTTCATAGCAGCATCAATTACCAGGTGCCTCATCACGTACACATCCAAAAAGGGCCGCAAATTAAACGATGGAAAAACCATTACAAACCACGTCAACAAAAAAGGGATGAACAATTAGAAGCCTTCAACTGCGCATTTGCGACAATTCCAGTTAACCTCAACCCATATATTCAACTCTCCTACGGTTTTTGTAACCTTTCCATTCTTCGGTTACTCTAATAGATATAAAGCAACTTAAAAGTAAAAAAAGAAAAGGTTAACAATCATTTTTGTCTTAATTATAACGGCTTCTGCTGTAAATGCACAGCAAATGTATCATTCAGAAATGAAAGGTGTTACTTTCTACTAAGTTGCAGAAAAGCGCAAAATATCAAGAGTTAAACAAAGCCATGCGGGAGTTATGGTCAGCTCACATGTAGTGGACTCTACTAACTGCAGATGCATTTTATAATGACCACAAAGAGATGGATGCCAAGCTTAATCGCCTATAAACAGATAATAAAAATGGAATCAAATAATTCACAACAGGCATTGAAACAAACATTCAATCTATTAAAGTACACTTTCGTTATTGTTCCTATTGTTGCGGGAGCAGACAAATTCACTAACCTGCTGACCCATTGGGAACAGTACGTTAATCCGTCAATCGCAAGTCTTTTGCCGTTTTCCGCTTCGGTTTTTATGATGATTGTGGGCATTATTGAGATTGCAGCAGGCATCATTGTACTGAAAAGAACCCAAATCGGCGGGTACATCGTTGCAGGGTGGCTGACAGTAGTGGCACTGACATTGTTAATTGGCTTCACTTATATAGATGTAGCAGTACGTGACCTTGTAATGGCGATTTCAGCCCTATCAATGGCAAGAATATCTAAAATCGTTGCATAAATATGGTTCAGTTAGAAAATTTTACCGAAGCAGAAATTATCGGACGGGTTATAGACGGGGAAAAGGCTCTCTATGAAATTATAGTCAGACGCTTCAATCCTTATCTATATAAAATCGGGAGGTCGTATAACTACAATCACGAAGATACACAGGACTTAATGCAGGAAACCTTCATTGATGCGTATAAGAACCTGCTGCAGTTTGAAGGTCGTGCCGGGTTTAAAACGTGGATTATCCGGATAATGATGAACAATTGTTATAGGAAACGGGGGAAGGCAAGTTTTAAAAACGAAATTATGCAAGATGCAAACGAATATTCAACGCCAATGTTTAGTAATAGGAATAACGATCCCGACAAGATAATTCAAAATCGTGAGCTGGGGCATATTGTCGAAAACGCTCTTCGGAAAATTCCTTTTGATTACCGGATGGTTTTTTCGTTACGTGAAATAAACGGATTAAATGTTTCAGAAACCGCAGAAATGTTAGGTATTAGTGAAGCAAATGTAAAAGTTAGGTTGAATAGAGCGAAAATAATGTTACGGAGAGATATAGAAAACGCTTATTCTGCCAATGAACTCTTTGAATTTAATTTGATTTACTGCGACCCAATGGTAGAAAACGTAATGCATAAAATAAATAAACTCTGACTATTAAATACAGGTAATGATAAATACAGAATTGGACGAAACCATAACAGATATGCTCATGCACAGCAATGCTTCTGAATTGAGCGATAGTGAAAAGATAAAAAAAATAGAGCACCATTTTGCTCAAATAATGCATACACTCGGACTTAATCTTTATGATGACAGCTTGTGCGGAACGCCAGGAAGAGTGGCAAAAATGTTTGTAAAAGAAATGTTCAGCGGATTAAACCCTGACAACAAACCCGAAATCAGTTTATTTAAAAATAAATACGGTTATAAGAGAATGCTGATTGAAAAGGACATTACGTTGTACTCTAATTGTGAACATCATTTTGTTCCGATAATTGGAAAGGTACACGTTGCTTATATTCCCGACAAGCAGGTTATCGGGTTGTCAAAAATTAACCGATTGGTACAGTATTATGCCAAACGTCCGCAAGTACAGGAACGGCTAACAATTCAAATTTCGGAAGCATTAAAGGAAGCATTGCAGCATAATGATGTGGCGGTTGTAGTTGAAGCCGACCATTTATGCATTGCTTCAAGAGGCATTAAAGACACCAACAGCATAACACATACCGCTCAATATTCGGGACAGTTTGAGAACGAAACTATCAGGCAGGAATTTCTATCCCACATTTACAACAAAAGATAATTCATAATGGAACAAGTTAAAATAATAGCCATTGAGCATCTTACACACGACGTACTTAAAATTGTTGCTGAAAAACCGGCATCAATAAACTATCAGCCCGGGCAAGCCGTGGACATATCTATAAGCAAGCAAAACTGGGAACAAGAGCTAAGAGCATTTACATTTACTTCTTTGCCTGATGATGAGTACATAGAATTTACCATTAAAACATATTCGTCACGCAATGGCGTTACAGCACAACTACTTTCGCTTAACAAAGGAGATGAAATGCTAATTCATGATGTTTTTGGTGACATAACATACAAAGGTGAAGGCATTTTTATTGCAGGCGGAGCAGGCGTTACGCCATTTATTGCCATCTTAAAACAACTTAAAAAAGAAGACAAAGTGGGTAATAACAAGCTCATCTTTGCCAACAAAACAAAGGCAGACATTATCCTCGAAGACCAATTTCGTCAACTCCTGGGCAACAATTTCATCAATATACTATCTGACGAAAAAATCGCAAATTATGAACACGGTTTTATTTCGGCAGACCTGATAAAAAAACATACAAACGAACATTCCCAATATTTCTATCTCTGTGGACCTGAACCAATGATGCAGGTAGTAGAAAAGCATTTATCTTCTCTGGGTATTGCGGATAGTTTTATCGTAAAGGAAGCGTTTTAATGTCGTTAAAGCAGCAACAGAATAATAAACCATCATAATGTTAACATCAGCAACAAAACCCTGTTAATTATTTAAGATATGCACTTGCAGCCTAATCACACAATGGTGCAAGTTTATTTTTTGGTTTTTGTAACCTAAGCAAAAGTGATTTACTCTAACTATGTAAACACTTTGAAAAGAAGTTGCACATTACTTACAAACGTTTAAATAAATTAATATCATGAGATCAAGATTAACACTTTTGGGAATGGCTTCACTTATAGTCATTTCTCTGTCTAACTGTAAAAAAACGGATAATGATCATCGCCAGGATGCAGGTGAAGGCGACTTGAGTTTACCTGCATTAGACCCCGCATTGGTTAATCAGGGAAAGGACATATTTCGCTATGAAACTTTTGGTGACGAAACTACCTGGACAGATGTTTTAAAAATGAACCAGGTAATTGAAGCAGCCGTAGACCCTACAACTGCTTTGAGTGTTGGTTTAAAGGTAGATGCATCTGCATTACCCGCTGCGGTTGTTACAGGTGTTCAAAACGGCTCAATAAGTTTAACCGATCCTCAAACCACACTTGCTTTGCTTCAACTGAATGCGGTAGTAGGTGTTAAAGGTCAGGTGAGTACAACCACTGAAGGAACTTTAAAGTTAGATCGTGTGGGTATTACTTGCGCTTTATGTCACTCTACTGTTGACAATTCATTTGCTCCGGGTATTGGAAATCGTTTAGATGGTTATCCCAACAGAGATTTAGACCCTGGCTTTATTATTTCTTTATCACCATCACTGAGCGCTACTCAAAAGGCTGTTTATGCGTCATGGGGTAAAGGTAAATATGACCCAAGGTTTAATCATGATGGGCTGAATAACCCTGTGGTAATACCGCCTGCTTTTGGATTATATGGTTTGCCTAAAGCCATCTTTACCGGAGATGGTGATGTTCAACATGAATCAGTTGGGCCTGTTGCCTATTGGAACCGTTATGTTGCAGTAACCCAGATGGGTGGCCATGGAAAATTCAACGATACTCGTATTAGTTTCAATGTAGATAATACCGGCGGCGGAGCTGATTTGGTAACAGATAAATTGCCTGCATTGCAAGCTTATCAATTTTCACTTGCCGCTCCACAGGCGCCGGCAGGTTCATTTGACGCTACTGTGGCGGCAAGAGGGAAAATTTTGTTTAATAACAAGGCCCAGTGTGCTACGTGTCATTCAGGCCCCCGGTTTACTGACGTTACGAATGGAGGAATACTTCATCCCCAAAGTGCTTCTGTAGCCACCGATAAAGATTATGTGAACCGCTCAGCTACAAAACAATGGAGAGTTACACCGCTTAAAGGGATATGGCAACATGCTCCCTACTTTCACGATGGTTCAGCCGCAACTTTATCAGCAGTTGTAGATAAATATAATACATCGAAAAGCCTGGGCCTAACCACTCAGGAAAAAACAGATCTTACTGAATATTTAAAATCACTCTAATTATGTAAGGTTGTCTTGTATCTCCTGGGAGGTTAAAGACTCCCGGGAGATTTACTTTTTAAAAGACACCTGAATTAGATAGCAACATGAGAAGCCGTATCAAATATTTTGCAGGAATGGTGTATTTGCATGGATAAACGAAATAAATAATGACTCGCATAGAAAGATTTTTTTTCTCTACGAAAACAATGACTGCATTGTTATTCATTTTTGCCTGCTCTATGGCAGTAGCCACTTTCGTAGAAAATGACTATGATACGCCAACAGCAAAAATGCTGATTTATAATGCCAAATGGTTTGAGATACTAATGCTGTGGATCATCATTATTTTTGTCTTCAACATTAAAATCTATCAATTAACAAAAAAAGAAAAATGGCCCATTCTGATTTTTCACATTGCATTCATTCTAATATTCTTAGGTGGTGCAATAACACGCTATTTGGCTTTTGAGGGGCAAATGCCTATAAAAGAAGGTGAGACCTCTAATGAAATCATTAGCGACCTTACCTACATCAAAGTAAATATTAATGATGGCGTAAAATCTATTACTTATGATCAGCATCCTTATACGATGTCGTACTTTAATGAAAAAAATACAAGATGGCCATTTAAAAGAAATTTCAGAGAAAGTTATGCGTTTGATAAAAAAACAGTCAAAATAAAATCTCTTGATTATATCCCACTTGTTAAAGATTCTATACAAAAAACAACCTCAGGTCATAAAATTCTTACTATCATAACAACAGGGCAGAGCGGACGAGAGAATAATTATATTTTCAATGGTGAGATAAAAACTATAGGGGGTATTTTATTCAGCTTCAATAACCCGGTTCAGGGAACGGTGCAATTAATAGAAAAAGGAGATAGCATAATGATTAACCCGCCTTTAGCCGGGCAGTACATGTCTATGCAGGGCCAACAGGCAGGAGTAGTTACCGATACTGCTTTACTGGCACAACAATCAGGAACAATAAAAGCAAATGAGTTAACCTCATTGGGTTTCAGAACGCTTTATACAATCAATAATACAAACTTTATTATACCCAATCCTGCATTTGCCGGCAAAATTGTCTATTACAGCGGCGATAAAAGCAATATGACAGATAAAGATCTTTTAAGTATGGTGAAGCTGGAAATTAGTTCCGGAAATGAAAAAGATACTGTTATAGTGCAGGGTGGAAAAGGCATAACTGCCTACAGCGTTAAAACCAATATTAACAGATTGGAAATTGCGATTGGTTATGGTTCAAAATTGATAAAAACGCCCTTTTCACTTCGTTGTGATGATTTTAAATTAGACCGCTATCCGGGCTCTAACAATGCTTCTTCCTATGAAAGCAGGGTAACCGTTATTGATGATGCAAAAGAAACGCCGCATCATATTTACATGAACAATGTTATGGACTACAGTGGTTACAGATTCTTTCAGGCAAGTTATTTCCCCGATGAATCAGGTACTATTCTTTCTGTAAACAAAGACTGGTGGGGAACAAGAATTACCTATACCGGCTACTTCTTTTTATTCCCTGGGATGTTCCTTACACTCTTCCGGAAGCGAACTCATATTTGGAAATTGAATCAACGGCTGAAAGACATACATAGGAAAGTTGTAGTACTAATTCCTGTGATATTGATGATCTCTTTTGCCAATGCTCAAAATTCAGTACAAGAAAGGATCGACACCTCACATGCTCAAAAGGAAGTAGAACTATTTTTCAAACAGGGTGAATTAGGTGGTAAGGCTATAAGTACAAATCACGCTGATAAGTTTGGCCACCTGCTGGTTCAGGACTTTCAGGGTAGAATAAAACCAATGGATACACATACATTAGAATTGCTGCGTAAGATTTATAAAAAGGATAAATACGAGCTGCTATCACCTGTGCAGTGGTTTTTATCTATGCAACTCGATCCGGCTTACTGGTTTGTTCAGCCAATGATATATGTAGGCAAAAAAGGCGGCGATGAACTGGCTAAAGAAACCGGCGCTAATGCAGATGGCTATACAACTTTTGCCAATTTGATGGATACCGCCACGGGTGAATTCAGGTTGCAAAATCAGTATAAAGCATCATTCAGCAAACGTAAGGCAGAACAATCAAATTATGATAAAGAACTGATAAGTGTAACAGAACGATATAATATTTTCGGCAATATTATTTACGGGTATTTTACTAAGATTATTCCGGTTAGAAACGATCCGTCACATACATGGAGAAGTTGGGTCTATAGCTCTGAGAATAATCCTGTAGCACTTGATTCGGCTGCTTATGCATTTATTGCACTTTATTTTAATGACGTAAAACAAAGTTTGCAAACCGGAAACTGGGAAAATACCAATGAAATATTAGCGAGCATTAGCAACTTTCAAAAAACATGGAGTAAGGACATCATTCCATCTGATACAAAAGTTAATTTGGAAATCCTGTATAATCATGCAAATATCTTCCTGTGGCTGATGGTTACTTATAGCCTTTTGGGAATTTCAATGATCATACTTGGTTTTGCAGAAGTATTATCATCAGGTTCTAAAATTAATCACGCAGTTCGGATATTAACTAAAGTATTACTCGGCATAATAGTTCTTGCTTTGGCAGTGCAGGTTGTGGGGCTGGGTGTTCGTTGGTATTTATCGGGGCATGCGCCATGGAGCAATGGCTATGAAGCCATTATTTTCATTTCATCAATTGGCGTATTAGCAGGATTATTGCTTTATAAAAACAGAAATGCGTTTATTCCTGCTGCAGGTGCATTAGTCGCTATGATTATGATGGGCTTTGCACATGGTGGTTCTATGCTTGATCCGCAGATTACACCTTTGGAACCGGTATTGAAATCATATTGGTTAATGGTGCATGTAGGTATTATTACTTCAAGCTATGGTTTTTTTGGTCTATCTGCTCTTATCTCAATAATCTCTTTGATTCTATTCTGTATAAAGCCTACTGCAAAAATTCAAAACTCCATTCAGGAGTTGACGATTGTGAATGAAATGGCTGCTGAGATTGGATTGTTTGCACTAACTATCGGAACTTTCTTAGGTGGAATTTGGGCAAATGAGAGTTGGGGGCGTTACTGGAGTTGGGACCCGAAAGAAACCTGGGCATTTATTTCCATAATTTTCTATGCTACCATCCTGCATTTCAGGATGGTGCCGGGGCTGAAGGGTAAATGGACTTTTAACGTAGCAGGCATGTGGATGATTTGGACAATTATCTTTACTTATTTCGGCGTAAACTACTACCTGTCCGGATTACACTCTTATGCTGCCGGAGACCCGATGCCAATACCTATCTGGATTCCGGTTACTGCTGTTATGATGCTCGTTTTGTCTGTAGCCTCCTATTTGAGTGAACGAAAATACTATCGCAAGCAATAATGGCTTTTTATTAATACATCTCTTAAAAAGCGGGATAGTCTATCATTTTGAAGACGGGGGATTGGTACTTAGTTTCAAAGGAATACAATTTATTTTAAGTTATGAATATCCGAACTACTCCTTCTATAAACGAAACGTTCTTGGAAATTTTGATAAATTGTAAAGAACGAAAAAGAAACGCTGCTATGCTTTTGGATGCTAAAGGGATGATTAGGGCTGAAGGATTAATTAGGGCAATATACTTAGATGTTCCAAAACCTTACCTGGAATTGGAAAGCGGAATAAAAGTCATTATAAAAACTATCAGAGCAGTAAATGGCTATTTTTCACCATCATTTTCAGAATATCATGTATCACGGAATAGATAGAACTTATAATTGTAAAACTAACACAGCCAAATACTAAAACTGTTATCCAGCAGCAGGCCAGCCGTGCAGCATGGAATATCCTTTCGTTCAGCGCCAGGATCTCATGGCTATTCGTAAAGGCTTTTGATGAAAATCCCTGTGTTAATCCATAGGAACTCTTGTTAGCGGTTCGTTGTTTTTCGTTCGCTGTAATTTGGTCTAACCTGGTCAGCAAGTTTTTTAGATGCTACTTCACAATATGCTGTTGTTAATGCGTCAGTAAATAAGTCTTTATGCACTTTCCTCATTTCAACTAGTGTCCAGCCCTGTTTGCCCCATTTATTCTCCAATGGATAAATTATTGCCTTGCCGGCAGCAGAAAAAACGTTTTGGTCAATTTCTGATAATTTAATACAAGCCCTTTTATTCTTATCGTCATAGGTCACAAAAATTTTCTTCTTCACTCTGAAAGATGTTTTTTCAAAATGAGGTTCTTCTGTCACTTCGGGAAATGATAAGGCTAAGTTTCGTAATGTATCAAGTGTTACCATCTAATAATTTACTTTTTTACAGGCGTTAGATGCGTCAAAACGCAAAGCCATTTATTATGCTCTCTTTACGCAATAAAATTTATTTTTAAGCAGTTTTGTGCAACTCAAATTACCTCTTCATAAGATATAAATACCCATCTTCCGCGCCAATCAGCAGGCCCCGGGCAGCGTTCGTTCCCCAGCTTACCATCGTTGGACTGGTAGTATGGCCCGCAAGTACCTTATCGCTTACCTGCCCCGTTTCCTCAAAATATACCTTTCCGTTTTTTTCTCCCAGGTTTAGTAATACGGAGGCATTCAGGCTGTTTAATACAATATCGGGTTTGCCATCATTATTCCAGTCGGTAATGGTAAGCTTTACCCTTCCGCTGGCGCCATAATCCTTTACATTTAATCTTAACAGTCCCGGCTCATTTACTATAACCTGGTGCTTCGAATCAAAACCGGATGACCGGCTACCGTAAAAGATCCTTTGCCCCGGCTTTAGCAGCAGGTTGCCTTTTGCATCAGCAAAGCGTTCAAAATAAGCCAGGTATCCTTCATGATCCAGCATCACCAGGTCCATCATTCCATCTCCATTCCAGTCGAAAGCGCATGGTGTAGTTCGCCATTGCGTAACCAGTTGATCAGGGTTAGCTTTAAACCAGTTCCATTTCGGCTGCTTTGGCGCAATTCCCTGCCAGTCTGTTTTCACGTCCTGTATACTCCCCAGCACGGGCGCCCCCTTTTTACCCATATTTTTATACCACTGCACCTTTCCCCAAATCGAATTGATAATAATATCTTTCAAACCATCGCCATCCCAGTCGGCTACCGACAGCGTGGTATAACCCCATTTAGCTTCGGCAGGTCCCTGGATAGATCCATTATAGCCAGCCTGTATACGAATGGTTGTACCACCGGCTTTTAATAATACCGGCGCAGCCCAGCGTGGCATACCATCATTATTTCCCAGGTTTTCAATAAACCCGATATAGCCGGCCGAATTTCCGGCAATAATGTCTTCATCGCCATCATCATCCCAGTCTATACTATAAGGTGTAACCAACGCGCCAAATTTTATATGATCTGCCTGCTGCTTAAAATAAACAGGTGACCTGAATACCGGCATGCCTTTTTTTACTTTTCCTGTATTCCTGATAAAAGCCACGCGGCCGTCTTCATCGCCCACTACCAGGTCTACATGCCCGTCTCCATCAAAATCAACGGCAACGGGAATGATCATTTCAAGATCCATTGTAATCATCCCACCTCCGTTGCTTAATATTTGTCCTTTCGCATAAACCGGTTTTTCCCTTGTTCCGGTATTCTCAAACCAGGTTAGCTTGTCGAGGAACTCGCCGCATATTAAGTCAAGATCACCATCGCCGTCAAAATCGGCGAAATTAGGAGACGGTGCGCCATACTGATCAATTTCCTTACCCCCGGCCTTTATCCTTCCCTGGTTAACATATACCCCATTTACATTTTCTATTAAGTACACATAACCATGAAGCGGCCCATTCACCCATTTTCCTTTACTGTTAAATGCATTGTCCCAGCCGTAATCGCTCCAGTCATCTACGCCCACTATTATATCAACGTCTCCGTCATTGTCGTAGTCCACCAGCTTCCACTGGTTAAACCGGGGCTGTTTTTTAAAATCCTTTAAAATTTCCCGGATAGGAAACAGGGAATCCTTTTCGGCGCCGGCTGTTTTTTTAAAATTAATGAGCTCATAACCCGGAATCAATACCCTGGGCTGGTTATTGACATAAGAAACCTGCACATCTTTCAAAGCTCCCGTTAAACGCCGCCCGGGTGAAAATACAGGCTCCGCCCCACCCGTGAGGTTTTCAAAGAAATAAGTTCCGTTATAGGGCTTATCCGGACAGGAAACCAGCAGATCCATATCACCGTCGTCATCAAAATCCATAGGCATCGGCCAGGCCCATAATCCAACACCAAGATCCACCGTTAGGCCGGGATTATTGTATTTGATCATTACCAGGTTGCCGGTATCATGGGTTTGAGCCATAGAAGTATCCACGAACAGCATCCCCGCAAAAACAATCCATAATGTAAAGCAGTTCTTCATTTTAATTTTTATGAATGCCGTTTAGCTAATGTGATCATACCCTGCGAAAAGAGAGCCAGATCGGGCATTTTTTGGTTACAAATTTTTCGTTCAGCGCCAGGGTCTCATGACTATTCGCAAAGGCTTTTGATGAAGACCCCGGCGCGAAGCTTAATGTGATCATACCCTGCGAAAGGAGGATCATACCGCTGATTTTTTGTTTACAAGCTTTGGTATTTCATAGCATCGCCTGTTG
>CALMQS010000046.1 GCA_937871285.1 uncultured Sphingobacteriales bacterium
CTCAAAGTCAATAAAAATCAAGGTTTTGCCGTTGTATTTCAAATTATTTACAACAACTTTGCAAACATTATTTTAGAACCACATTTCTCCAATATCAATTATGGGTCTTTTCAACTGGTTTACACAGGAAATTGCTATAGATCTGGGAACGGCTAATACCCTTATTATTCATAATGATGAAATAGTAGTAAATGAACCTTCTATTATAGCATTGGACAGGAACAATCCTAAAAATGTACTTGCGGTGGGCAAAAAGGCATTGATGATGCATGAAAAAACCCATGAAAGTATACGCACGATACGTCCTTTAAAAGATGGCGTGATAGCCGATTTTAATGCGGCGGAGCTGATGATAAGGGAGCTGATCAAAATGATCTATCCCAAGAAGCCCCTTTTTCCTCCAAGCTGGCGGATGATGATCTGCATTCCTTCGAGCATTACCGAAGTAGAAAAACGTGCGGTAAGAGACAGCTCGGAACAGGCGGGCGCCAAGGAAGTATATTTATTGCATGAGCCTATGGCCGCCGCGCTGGGCATTGGTATAGACGTGGAAGAGCCGGTAGGAAATATGATCGTTGATATTGGTGGCGGAACTACAGGTATTACGGTTATTGCCCTGGCAGGTATTGTTTGCGATCAGTCTATCCGTATTGCCGGCGATGAATTTACCGCCGATATTATGGAAGCGCTGCGCCGTTACCATAGCCTGCTGATCGGTGAAAGAACAGCAGAACAGATAAAGATACAGATAGGGGCTGCTATGAAAGACTTAGACAATCCGCCAGATGACCTTCCGGTTAATGGGCGCGACCTGGTAACGGGCATACCCAAGCAAATTATGGTAAGCTACCAGGAAGTGGCAGAAGCTTTGGATAAAAGTATTTTCAAGATTGAGGAAGCTATCCTTAAAGCACTGGAAACCACTCCTCCTGAGCTGGCGTCCGATATTTACCGCAGGGGAATTTATATTACCGGTGGCGGGGCGCTTCTGCGTGGATTAGATAAGCGGTTAAGCCAAAAAATTAAATTACCCGTGCATGTAGCTGATGATCCTTTAAAAAGTGTGGTAAGGGGAACGGGAATTGCCCTTAAGAATTATCAGCGCTACCCCTTTGTAATGAGATAAATAACACTATTGGTGATTCTACATCCCCCGCTGCAAAAAGATTTCCGGCGGCATTTAAATGTAGAATTGTAAAAACACAACGAAGTGCGAAATGTTTTTCTTTTTGTCAGACGTTATTTTAATTTCCTCTTCTTCATTATAATGCAGGCGGTTGCCCTGTATATGCTGTTTCATTACAACAGGTTTCACGAAGCCGCATTTATGAGTGTGGCGGGCGAAGTGACCGGTAAAATAAGCAAACAATACAATACGGTTGAGTATTATTTTCAGCTCAAAAAAACCAATGCATTGCTTGTTGAAGAAAATCAGACGCTGCGTAATTTATTAAAAAATGATTTTCTTCCGGCAGATACTACTACCGAATTTGTAGTAGACTCTATAAAAGTAGATTCCCTTGAGCGATACCGGCGTTATTTATATTTTCCTGCCAAGGTTATTAATAACTCCGTGACTTCCCAAACCAATTATTTAACGATCAGCAGGGGCTTCAACCAGGGACTCAGCAAAGATATGGCAGTGGTAAGCCCATCCGGCATTATCGGAACCATCGTTAATGTAAGTGCCAATATGGCTACTGTAATGAGCCTGCTGCACCGGCAAAGCCGGGTAAGCGCCAGTTTGTTAAAAACCGGTGAAACCGGCAGTGTGGAATGGGATGGTAAAGATCCGCAACTGCTTACTTTCAGGAATATTCCTAAATCGGCGGTGGCAAAAAAGGGTGACACTGTTATAACCAGCAGGTATTCTAGTTTCCCCCCGGGCCAAATGATAGGTATTATTGAGGGTGTTGAAAGCCAGGACGGCAGTAATTTTTATGTGCTGAAAATAAAGCCTTCTACTAATTTTTTTAATATTCAATTTGTATACGCGGTAAAAAATTTGCAAAAGGAAGAACAGGATGCTTTGGAAAAAGCAACACACAAACAGGAGTAAAGATGAGCGAACTGCTGAAAAATATTATCCGTTTTATCATTTTTATTTTATTCCAGGTGTTTATCCTGAATAAAATACCACCGTTACATCAGTTCATTACGCCCTACCTCTATTTTCTTTTTATATTATGGCTGCCCTTTAAAATACCACGGCTATCCTTAACCATAGTAGGTTTTGTATTTGGGCTTTGTCTTGATTTCTTTACCAAAACACCCGGTTTGCATGCTGCTGCCTGCACCTTACTGGCTTATATGCGCCCCTTTATGATCAATATCCTTATTTCAAAAGAAGATTCAGACTTTAACTATGTTGCTCCCGCGCCTTCCAGCATGGGATGGTCTCCATATATCGTTTATGTATTGATACTGGCTTTTGTCCATAATGTTTATCTTGTTTTCCTGGAATGGCTGCAATTTGCAAATTTTTGGTACTTCTTAGGCAAGGTAATAGCTACTACAGGCGTTAGCTTTTTATTGATAATGATCACAGAAATATTATTTTACAGGAAACAGAAGTTCAGGACAAATATATAGGGGGTTATTATGCCTGCGTTCAATCAATCACGACAAACCATTATAAGACTCATTTTTGGGGCCACATTTTTAATTATTGTGGTTCGCTTATTCATACTGCAGGTAGTTTCTGATAAGTATAAGCTACTGGCGCTGGATAATGCCGTATACAGAAAAGTGGTATACCCCGACAGGGGAATTATTTTTGACAGGAACAATAAAGCCATTCTGAACAATACCATTATTTATGATCTTACTGTTACACCCTATGAAGTAAGACAGGTAGATACCTCTTTTTTATGTACCCTGCTTGGTATAGATACCACGGAATTCAGGGAAAGGATCATTACGGCCATTATTAAAAACGGGCGTTACCGGCCTTCTGTTTTTGAAGGGCTGCTGCCGCTTGAGCTGCAGGCCAGGTTAGAGGAAAATATCTGGCGGTTTCCCGGGTTTACACTTATTGAACGACCCATAAGAAATTACCTGTTTAATGCAGGAGCTCATTTGCTGGGTGATATTGGCGAGGTGGATACAGCCATCATCCGGCGAAGCAATTACTTTTACCAGATGGGTGATTTTGTGGGGCGGTCGGGACTGGAGCAATATTATGAAAGTGTGCTGATGGGCAAAAGAGGTGTTCAAAACCTGATTAAAGATAACAGGAACCGCCTGCAGGGATCATGGGAAAACGGTAAGTATGATACCCTGGCCGAGGCAGGACGTAACCTGTATACCTATTTAGATATTGAATTACAGCAGTTGGCAGAAAAGTTAATGACCAATAAGGTGGGCAGCATAGTGGCTCTTGATCCTCAAACGGGAGGTATTCTTGCCATGGTTTCAGGGCCTTCCTTCGACCCCAATGATCTAACCGGCAGTACCCGCAGAGGAAAATACGCCAGCCTGGCACTGGATGTATCGGCTCCCCTTATGAACCGTGCTACAAGAGGGCTGTATGAGCCCGGCTCTACCTTTAAACCCATTGGCGGACTGGTAGCGCTTGATATGGGCGTTATTACCGCTAATTATGGTATAGCATGCAGCGGCGCCTATTATGGCTGCGCTAAAGTAATAAGGTGCGAGCATCACAACCCGGGGCATGCGGCCAATATGCGGCTTGCGCTGGCCAATTCCTGCAACTCTTATTTCTGCCAGGTCTACAGGCTTGTTTTAGATAACAATAAAGACAGGGCTGTGAAAAAAGGATATACCCGGTGGAAGGATTACATGAACGCGTTTGGCTGGGGCCAAAGACTGGGGGTAGACCTGCCCAATGAATTGCCGGGCAATATTCCGGATACAACCGAATATAATAAAGATTACAGGGGATCCTGGAATTCCTGTACAAATGTTACGCTTGGTATAGGACAGGATAAGATGCAGGTAACGCCACTGCAACTGGCTAATGCCATGAGCATTATTGCCAATAAGGGCTATTATTACACACCTCATTTTGTGGAAAAAATTGAAAATGAAACGGCCAAAGATACCCTGCTGAAGAAATTCAGGGAAAAGCATCCGGCACTAACCCATATATCAGACCAGGATTATGAAGTTATCCATGCCGGCATGCAGGATGTGGTTGAAAGCGGCACAGCCCGGAGCGCCCGGATACCCGGCATTAATATTTGCGCTAAAACAGGCACATCCGAAAAATATACTATTCTTGATGGCAAACGTATCAAACTGCCCAACAATTCGATGTTTGTTTGTTTTGCGCCGAGAGAAAATCCCAAAATTGCTATAGCCGTTGCAGTAGAAAATGCCGGTTTTGGCTCAACCTGGGCATCTCCTATCGCTTCCTTCCTCATAGAAAAATACCTTACGGATTCCATAAGAACCGACCGGATGAAAGAAGTAGAGCGGATATCCAATACGAATCTTATGCCTTCCTACCTCAAACGCAAACAATTTATAGCAGACTCAACAAGAGCTTATTTTTATTTCAACCTGAGAAAAGACAGCAGCTATATCAAAAAATATTTACGTGGATATACCGGCAATGAAAAAAAACCTGTAAAAGTAATACAGCCCGTAAAAGAGAAAGCGGCCGGAGACAGCACGAAATACATTACGGGTAAGGCCATACAAAAGCACCAGGGCAGATCTGCCGGTAATACCGTATCGGGCAAGGCAATCATCTATATAAAAAAACCCGTTCGTAAACACGAAGAGGAATGGTACATTAGCGATGATAAACAGCTCAAAAACCAGGGAGCCCGATGAGAACCAATAATAATGGCATAACAAGGAGCGCAGACGGTTTGCTGCTATGGCTGTACATTTTATTATGTATCATAGGCATTGTAAGCATTTTTGCCGCTACCTACAATGAAGGCGATGATATATTGGATAGCTTCCTTTCTTTCAGAACCGATTACGGAAAGCAATCCATGTTTTTTATCTTTTCGCTCTTTATGGGCATTGTAATAATTTTAACCGACAGTAAATTCTTTACGGCAACAGCCAATTTATGGTATACCGCGGGCATTTTTTTGTTGTTGCTCGTTTTCCCGTTTCACTCCAACATTAAAGGAACTGAGTCTATTATTAAATTCGGTAATGCCTTTCAGTTGCAGCCTATACAATTATGCATTGTGTTTGCCAACCTGGCGCTTTCAAAATACATCTCCCGTATTGAAACGGATTTTACCAAGCTCCGGTCGCAGCTAATTGCCGCGTCTATTGTAGTTGCACCCGCGTTGCTGGCTATTTTGCAAAAAGAAACCGGGCTGGCACTCGTGTATTTTTCATTTTTCTTAGTGATGTTCCGCGAAGGACTGCCCGCTATTGTGCTGGTAATCGGTTTTTCGTTTGCTATACTGGTAGTGGCTACCTTGCTGATGGAGCCCAATATACTGGCGCTTATCCTTACCGGCATTGCCCTGCTTACCGCCTATTTTATGCGCAGGCAAATCAAGCGCCGCAGATCTGTTTTATTCTGGATCATTACCATATGGGCAGTTTGTGTAAGCATACAGCGCTTTGCCGTGCCTTTTATTTTTGATCATGTGCTGCAACCTTACCAGGTAAAACGTATTTACGACACAATTGGTAAGGATTATATTCCCAGGGATGCCGCTGCGCTCGCCGATATTGAAAAAAATACCACGCAAAAAAAGGATGCCGGGAACTATAACGTTAAGCAAAGTAAAATTGCAATAGGCAGCGGCGGACTGCTGGGCAAGGGGCTTTTAAAAGGTACGCAAACACGCTATGCCTTTGTGCCTGAGCAAAGAACTGATTTTATTTTCTGTACTATCGGAGAAGGTTTTGGTTTTGCAGGCAGTATGTTTTTTATATCTATTTATGTTATTTTTCTCTTCCGGATCATTACTATTGCCGAACGGCAGCGAAGTGTGTTTAGCCGGTGTTATGCCTACGGAGTGGCTTCGGTGCTTTTCTTTCACATTGCTATCAATCTTTGCATGACTATAGGGCTGGCGCCTGTAATTGGTATACCGCTCCCTTTTGTTAGCTATGGAGGACTTTCGCTGGTAACTTTTAGCGCTATGGTATTTATATTGCTTCGCCTGGATAAAGACCGCCAGATGGTGCTCAGATAGTCCCGGATTTGAAATTTCAAATTGAAATCTGAGATTCGTCAATACATTTGCCTTATGAAAATTATACCTTTAAGCGAAGGCGCTTTTACTGTAGATCAGTCCAAGCAATTTGTTCCGTTTAACCTTACCAACGATAATCTTCAGCAAAGATCTGCCGGAAGCCTGCTGGTAGAAATTCAGCCCTTTGTTGTTATTACCTCAAAAGATGTGCTGTTGATAGATACAGGACTGGGTTTTGCAAATGCGGATGGCACATTGCAGCTCTATCAGAATCTTATCAGTCATGACATTGATCCGTCAGACATTACCAAGGTACTGATGAGCCATCTGCATAAAGACCACGCGGGTGGTGTAAGCATAAACGATAAAATCCTTAACCAGCGTTTCCTGAGCTTCCCGCACGCTACCTATTATGTGCAACAGCAGGAATTATCATTCGCGCTGCAAAAAGGAACGCCTTCCTATATACCGGATGAAATTAACATGCTGCAGCAGGCAGGTAACGTGCATTTCTTAGAGGGCGATGGGGTTATTGATAATTATATCCGCTACGAGGTTACCGGCGCTCACAGTCCCTGGCACCAGGTATTCTGGATAGAAGAAAACGGGGAAACCATTTTTTATGGGGCAGATGACGCGCCCCAGTTACACCAGATGAAAAGCAGGTTTGTAGCCAAATATGATTACGATGGTAAAAAATGTATGGAGTTGCGGCAGCAATGGTGGGAACAGGGCCGGCAGGAAAAGTGGACATTCCTTTTTTATCATGATGTGAAAAACCCGGTGTGGAGCTTTACATAGAGGGCAAAAAAACTCCCGGCTGCTATACCGGGAGTGTGCTATATCCAAAAATCATTTAGCTTCTCCTGTTGCCGGCATAAATAAGTATGTATTGCGCAAGGGTAACGATAGAAGCTATTGCAGCAACTACATAGGTCATGGCAGCCCACTTTAAAGCATCTTTTGCCATAGGATACTCCTGTGCATTGGCAACATTGGTATGCTGCAGCCAGGCAAGGGCTCTTTTACTGGCGTCAAACTCCACCGGCAGGGTTATCACTGAAAAGATGGTTGTAAGTGCAAATAAAACGATTCCTATCAGCAACAGGGAAGGAAATACCTTGATCAGCAGTATCCCGCCAATTAAAACCCATTGCACCAGCATAGAACTGTATTGTACCACAGGTACTAAACGGCTTCTTAGCATTAACCACCGGTAGGAAGTAGCATGCTGAACGGCATGACCGCACTCATGGGCAGCTACGGCAGCAGCGGCTACAGATACCCCGTTATATACGTCCGGGCTAAGGTTTACCGTTTTATTCAAAGGGTTATAATGATCCGTTAAAAAGCCATTGGAAGCATTAACGGAAACATCATATATTCCATTTTCTTTTAACATTTTTTCCGCTACTGCCCTGCCTGTTAGCCCGCTGGTGAGGCCAACTTTACTGTACCGGGCAAACTTTCCCTTTAACTGCATGCTTACCAGCATGCTAATTCCAACAAAAATGAGCGATACTACCCAAATTGATCCCATAGTCTTTTAATATTTAATAGTTTATAAGTATAGCAAACTAACTACCATTTATAAATATTTGACATTAAATCCGGTAAGGTTGCAGGGCTAAGGTCTTTTTGTCAGTTGCATTAATTTTAAAAATATACAACTGCCAACTTGACGAAATAAGCGGCTGTTTCAGTATTTAATTTATTTTTATAACTAATTGATTAATAATTAATTAAATACCACATGCTGCATGAATTACAGGGTAAAAAGTTATTCACAAGGGCCAAAATTAATTTTGTTATGTTTGAGCAATTTGTAATTTAGTGCAAGAATTTAATGGGTTAGTAAGTACTAAAGGGTCAGCGAAAGTTGACCCTTTAACTTTAAACAATGCGTTTTCTTTTTCGCCTCTCTTATCATCGGCTGCCTGAATTTTTGAAACATGATTATAGTAAAAGCATATTCAAAACTTTTGATAGTATCGTCTTCTTTATAGCTGAATGATAAACGTTGTACCTTATACGCCTGTTAAAAACATATCAGGAGATTGATATCCCCGGAACTTTTTAGTGTTAACAATAATAATGCCGGCGCGATAGCATATCAAACTACACCAATCATCATTCTGTTTTGTAATACTGCTCTCCTCATGGAGCATAACCTTATCTTCCTGTCCGCTCTTCTATAAACGAACAATCCTGTAAATCTTATTTATCTTTAGCGCATGAGCAAAATAAAAACTGCATTCTTTTGTAGTAATTGCGGCTATGAATCTGCTAAATGGACGGGAAGGTGTCCTTCATGCAGCGAGTGGAATACTTTTGTAGAAGAGCTTATTGAAAAACCATCAAAAAATAATAAAGGATGGAAAGGATACGGCGATAATGGTAACGAAGTAAAAACAATTGCGCTGCATGAAATAGCTGCCGGGGAAGAAAGACGGATCGTTACGCCTGATGCAGAGCTGAACAGGGTTCTGGGCGGCGGTATGGTAAGCGGAAGCTTAGTGCTGGTAGCGGGCGAGCCGGGCATTGGCAAATCAACTTTGTTCCTGCAAAACGGTTTGCTGCTTACCGATATGGTTACTTTATACATCAGCGGGGAAGAAAGTGAACAGCAGATTAAAATGCGTGCCGACCGGCTTAATATTAAAAACGAAAATTTTTATCTTCTCACTGAAACATCAACACAAAATATATTCCAGGAAATAAAAAAGTTAAAGCCGCAGTTAGTCATTGTTGATTCTATTCAAACCCTGCATTCTCCTTATATTGAATCTTCGGCAGGCAGCGTATCGCAGATCAGGGAATGCGCCTCCGAATTTCAGCGCTTCGCAAAAGCAACCAACACACCGGTTTTTTTAATTGGGCACATTACCAAGGAAGGAAGCATTGCGGGGCCAAAGATACTTGAGCATATGGTTGACACGGTGCTGCAGTTTGAAGGCGATCAGCATTATGCTTACCGGATACTGCGTACCCTTAAGAACCGTTTTGGTTCTACCTCCGAATTGGGGATATATGAAATGACCGGAGCGGGCATGCGGCCGGTATCCAATCCATCCGAAATACTGATCACCCAAAAAGAAGAACAGCTAAGCGGTATAGCCATTGCCGCTACCATAGAAGGGCAACGGCCGTTATTGATAGAAGTACAGGCGCTGGTTACCCAGTCTGTTTACGGAACGCCCCAGCGAACAAGCAGTGGTTTTGACCTGCGCAGGCTTCAGCTCCTGCTGGCCGTGCTGGAAAAAAGAGGCGGCTTTCATTTTGGAATGAAAGATGTATTTGTGAATATTGCAGGAGGGTTGAAGGTAGAAGATCCTTCCATAGACCTGGCCATGGTAGGTGCTTTGCTGAGTTCTTATGAAGACATCCCCCTGCCCCAGCAGATCGCCTTTGCCGGCGAGGTTGGACTGAGCGGTGAAATAAGGGCCGTAAACCGGATAGAGCAACGCATTGCGGAAGCGGAGAAGTTAGGGTTTGAAAAAATGATTATCAGTAAATACAATCAAAAGGGCTTAAGCAAACAACATTATAACATTGAGCTGGTAACCATGAGCAGGGTGGATGAGCTGTACAAATATTTTTTTTAAAATAAAAGGATTGATAAAAACTGTTTTTCATAGCGTTTCGCATCTTCTCTTTCCGCACCTGTGCAATGGCTGCGGAAGTGATCTTATTAACGGAGATCACCTGCTCTGTTTGAAATGCTACCAGCGCCTGAGCGAAACCGGTTTTGTATCTATACCAGACAATCCCGTTGAAAAAGCACTGTGGGGAAGGTTAATTTGCAACAGCGCTATGAGTCAGTATTATTTTACTAAAGACTCCTTATTGCAACGGCTTATTCACCAGTTTAAATACAAAGACAATAAAGAGCTGGCACATTATTTTGGAAAGCTGATGGGGGAAGCACTGCAAACATCCGCAAGATTTCAACGGCCGGATGCGCTTGTTCCTTTGCCGCTCTTCCCCGACAAAGAATACAAAAGAGGCTATAACCAGGCAGCGTTGTTATGCGAAGGTATTGCAGCGATTTTACAGGTGCCGGTATTGTACAATACGGTACTTCGCACACGGTACACCACCACCCAAACCCATAAAACACGCATGGAGCGGTGGCAAAATGTAGAGGGTGTTTTTATGTGTGCCGCGAATGCGGAGCTACGGCAAAAGAAGATATTGCTGGTAGATGATGTAATTACCACCGGCGCCACCATAGAAGCCTGCGGCAATGCCATACTGGAAGATGTTCCGGATGTGCAGTTAAGTATTGCTACGCTGGCCTATGCTGCCGCTTAAAAGAATGTTTACGGGCAATGAAAAGACTCCTTTATTTTGTGCTGCTGTTGTTTTTGCTGAAGTGCGCTGTGTCCTGTAAAAAGCAAACGTTCATTACAGATCAAAACGCGGCATTAACCATTACCGCCGACACGCTCCGGTTTGATACCGTATTTACTTCCATTGGATCGGTTACACAATATTTTACCATCATTAACAGCAATTCTCAAAAGCTACAGCTAAGCAGCATAAAGCTGATGGGGGGCAACAGCTCTGTGTATAAAATAAATGTGGATGGAAATGCTGCGGCGGAAATAAGCAACGTGGAGATGAACGCTGGCGACAGCATTTATGTATTTGTTTCCGTTACTATTGATCCTTCTTTAGCTGATCTTCCGTTTATTGTACAGGATAGCATCCAGGTGAATTACAATGGCAATCAAAAATATATTCAACTGGAAGCTTACGGACAAAATGCACATTTCCTCCGCAACCATTATATTGATACAGATACCACCTGGAATAACGTACTGCCCTATGTTATTTTTGGCGGCATACAGGTTGCACAAAACAGCACACTCACTATAGAAAAAGGTTGCCGTATTTATTTGCATGCCGATGCGCCATTTATCGTAGACGGTACATTGATAGTGAACGGAACAGCAGCAAACCCGGTAAGTTTTCAGGGCAACAGGTTAGATAACGTATACCGCGATCTCCCGTCGTCATGGCCGGGCATCTATTTCAGGCAAAGCAGCATAAATAATGCTATCCAATACGGCATCATTAAAAATGCTTACCAGGGTGTTATTGCCGTAGGTCCCGCTACCAATGCGCTACCCAAGCTGCAACTGCGCGAATGCATAATAGATAATATATATGATGCAGGTATCCTGGCCCTGGGTTCGGATATCGACGCCGTAAACTGCCTGATCAGTAACTGTGGTTCTAATATCGTTATAAACGCAGGCGGAGCATACCGGTTCACCTATTGCACTATGGTGAGCTACGACAATAATTATATCAGCCATAAGAAACCGGTGTTAACCCTGGGCGATACAGATGAGGCAGGCAGCAGCTATGCACTCAATGCTCTGTTCCGTAATTGTATTGTATGGGCCGGAGGCAATAATGTGGAAAATGAGGTGCATGCAGACAGAAAGGGCAACGCTGCTTTTAATGTACATTTCGATCACGTGCTGTATAAGGCAAAAAACATATCCCCGGATATTCATTTAATGAACAGCATCGCTAACCAGGATCCTTCATTTGACAGTATTAATGCCGACAGGCGTTATTTTGATTTTCACATCGGTAAAAATCCTTCCCCGGCCGCAGGCGCCGGCACACCCGTTCTCATCAGCCATGACCTTGACGGAAAAGCAAGAACGGGCGACCCCGACCTGGGCTGTTATACAAAACATTAACGCCGGATCCGGATTTTTTACATCAACTTTGTACCTTACTATAAATTTTTCGCTATGATACGTTTATTATTGGTAACACTCGCTTTAACGATCGCCTCTTCTGTTTACGATTTTAAAGTAGAAGGACTGGAAGGCGGTACGATTGACCTTTCCCAATACAAAGGGAAAAAGATATTAATTGTAAATACAGCTTCCAAATGCGGATTTACACCACAATATAAAGATCTGGAGCAGCTATATGAGCAATATAAAGGCAAGCTGGTGGTTATAGGATTCCCGGCAAATAATTTCATGCGGCAGGAGCCGGGTTCCAATGCCGAGATAAAGGAGTTTTGTGAAAAGAACTACGGCGTTACATTTCCTATGGCGGCAAAGGTTTCGGTAAAGGGTAATGATATACATCCGTTGTTCAAATATCTTGATGATGAAGCAAAGAAGATCGGCATCAGCGATCCCGTAAAGTGGAACTTCACCAAGTTTTTGATAGATGAAAAAGGAAAGCTGGTTACTGTTTTTCCCAGCAAGGTAAAACCCATGAGCGAAGAAGTATTGAAATACCTGAATTAATTTACGCAACCGGTTGAGCATCATTTTATGAATGTGTTATATTAACTTGGAAAGAAATTACAGAGCATGTTTGCAATAGAAAAGCATCAGCAGAATGGATTTGATAAAGTTTTTTTAACCCATCATACCACAGGAACCACAGTAGCAGTTGTACCCGGCTGCGGCGCCATGCTGCACGCATTCATTGTGCAGGATGGAGATGACTCCATCAATATCATTGACAGCTATACCGGTAAAGAAGAATTTGATGAAAAAGCTGAAGCCAATGGATTTAAGGGATTAAAGCTATCGCCCTTTCCCTGCAGGATACCCAATGGAACTTATCGTTTTAACGGACGGCAATATCAGCTCAATCATTCCCTGCAGCATGGATCCGCCATACACGGATTACTATATAAACAACCGTTCCGGCTGGTGCAGGAGCAGGTGTTGGGCAATTCGGCACATGTATCACTATTGCATGAATACAAGGGCGATGATGCCGGCTATCCTTTTTCCTATAATTGTATTGTTGAATACCACCTGGAAGAGAATAATACATTAAGCATTACCACTACCATAAAAAACACAGGTATTTCGGCATTGCCCATTGCAGATGGCTGGCATCCTTATTTTACCTTTGGTGGCAAGGTAAATGATCTTGAACTGCAATTCTGCTCGCGGGAAGTGCTGGAGTTCATTGATCTTATTCCTACAGGAAAAATATTGCCTTATACCACGTTCACTTCACCGGCACGTATTGGAGAAACAGCGTTAGACAATTCCTTTGTGCTGGATTTCAGCAAAGCGCAGCCCATGTGCATTTTACGCGATCCTGCTACAGGGTGGCAATTGGAAATACGGCCAGACAACAGCTATCCCTATCTGCAGATATATATTCCACCGCATCGCAACAGCATCGCTATTGAAAACCTCAGCGCCCCCCCCGATTCATTTAATAACGGCATCGGGCTCATTACACTTGCGGCAGGGGCCAGTGCCCGCTTCTCAACACAATATGCCATAAGGAAGGTATGAGTTTCTAGTTTATTGTTTGTGGTTTGTTGTTGTACATCTTCGGATTTTGTATACTCCATCACACCGCGTGAATACAATAAGTAACCACTCCCCATATGGAAAAATCAGCGGCAGACAGGTCTATATCAATCGGCGACAGTTTACGCGTTTCGGGCACCAGCCTTACTTTATTAAAGGTCTTCTCCAGTCGCCGGATCAGCATTTCACCATTAAGTACAGCAATCACTATTTTACCGTTAACGGCTTTTACCGAACGGTCAACAATTACTATATCCCCATTAAATATCCCGGCATCAACCATCGCTTCGCCGCTCACCTTCATCATAAAAGTGGCCGGTTTATTGCGGATCAACTGCTCGTTAAGATCAATACCCCTTTCCATATAATCATCTGCGGCAGCGCTGAAGCCGGTGGCGTTGGCATGCTCCACGTTCCACTGATTAAACCGCTTCGATCCCCTGTATGCGGCATTATAGGTAATTTCTCCGTCCATATAATTAATTTTGCAATTACTAAATTATTTAGTAAATTTATACTAAATATTTGATCATTCAAAATGGTTTTTATGGAAAACAATATTCAATTGCTGCCCGGTTACCGCGTTAACGAATACCTGCTGGTATTGCGTCCGCCGGAAGCGTTATGGAATAAAATCGTAAAAGTAAAAGAGGGCTTTGCTGAAGCATACCAGGCAACAAATGCCCGGTGGGGCAAACCGCATATTACACTGGCAAAATTTGTGCAATACGAAATGTTGGAAACCCGCATTGTGAACCGGCTCAAAATCGTGGGCATGAGCCAGTATCCCTTTAAGGTAGAGCTGCGTGATTACGGCAGCTTCCCTTCCCATACCATTTATATTAATGTGGCAACGAAAGTGCCGGTGCAGCATCTTATTAAACAGGTACGCAGTGAAGGACAGCGCTTAATGAAATTGAATGATGATAATAAGCCGCATTTTATAATGGAGCCGCATCTAACGGTATCGCGTAACCTGCAACCCTGGCAGTATGAAAAAGCATGGGCGGAATACAGCAACAGGCAATTTACCGGCCGCTTTATTGCAGATAGCATGCTGCTGCTGAAGCGGGCTCAAAACGAAATGGCCTATCAGATCGTTCAGCGGTTCACATTCCAGAATTTACCGGTAACAACAAAACAGGGGGAATTGTTTATTTGATACATCAAACCACGGAGACACGGTGACACAGAGCAGCACAGCAGCTAATCACAAACCTCTTACAGAACGGGAGAGGCAATTGGCATCGCAAGTTGTAAATATTGCTTTTACAATACACAAAGCCATTGGACCGGGCCTACTGGAAAGCGTATACGAAAAATGTTTTTGCTATGAATTGAAAAAGAGAAAAATTCCATATCTAAAACAACAATACATTGACATTGTATATGATGGATTGGTTATTAGTGAGGGGTTAAGAATTGATATCCTTGCAGATGATCTTATCATTATAGAATTAAAAGCGCAGGAGAATTATCACCCGGTATGGGATGCACAATTATTAAGTTATTTAAAGCTTACTGGAAAACGGTTAGGTTACATTTTCAATTTCCACGTTCCGCTAATGAAAGATGGGATGAAGCGAATGATTTTGTAAAACACATCTTGGATTAAATCAGCCAGTTATAGACTGTGCATCTCTGTGCCCATGT
>CALMQS010000047.1 GCA_937871285.1 uncultured Sphingobacteriales bacterium
TTTGTTAATGTTCTCGTTCATTAATATTTGGTTTAGTGAGTTATGGAATTTTTTTTCAAAAGATTAACGCAAACATTCAGGCAATATAATAAAAAAACACAGGCTTTTGAATTTATATGAAATCAAATTATTTTTAAGCGTATTTGTGCAGTGGATAGCTGCTGCATTATACCGGCAGGTTGGTATTTGAAACAGGAGTGGGGCGGGATGGGGCAGGACAGGAACTGCATTAAAGAACAAATTTTAGGTATTATAATGCTATCCCGGTTTTTATTTAACGTTCATCGCCAATATCTTTGGCAGCCGGAATACTATTCTATTATTCGTTTACAATATAACCTGTATGATTACAGAAGAAGCTTTGCTACTCGCCCGCCGGCTATGGGATTACCATCACATGAATCATACGCTTACTAAGTCTGATTGTATACTGGCGCTGGGCAGCCACGACCTGCGGGTGGCAGACCGGGCGGCAGCACTGTATTTGCAGGGATGGGCGCCACTGGTTATCATGTCGGGAGGGTTAGGCAATTTTACACAGGATATGTGGACGGAAACGGAAGCCGATCAGTTTGCCGCCATAGCCCTACAAAAGGGCGTGCCGGCCGATGCGGTATTTATTGAAAACAGGTCAACCAATACGGGGGAGAATATTTTATTTACCGCCCGGTTGTTAAAAGAAAAAGGAATAGATCCCAATAGTTTTATCGTAGTGCAGAAGCCTTATATGGAAAGACGTTCGTATGCTACTTTTAAAAAGCATTGGTCCGATAAAAAGGTATTGGTAACCTCCCCGCAACTGGCTTTTGATGAATACGCAACAGATGAAATACCGTTGGAGCGGGTGATCAATATTATGATCGGCGACCTGCAGCGCATTAAATATTATCCTGCAAGAGGGTTTCAAATTTACCAGGACATACCTGCTGAAATATGGGATGCTTATGAAAGATTGGTTGCATTAGGGTTCAATAAACATTTGATGAAAGATTAAACCGCTCCGGCCTGCGCTAAAAATAGTATACTTGCAGCCTGATCGTAGTTGTATTTAACCTGCTGTAAAAATGAAATATTCTCAATGGATAGGACTGGCTGCCACCATAGGGGTGGTTATTGCCTGTTATTTGCCCTGGATTGAAATTGCATCTTTACCGGCCATACTTACGGGTATGGATGGGCAGGGTACCAACCTGGGTAAGCCCGGTAAGCTGCACATCATTTTTTGCGTACCGGCATTTGTTCTGTTCCTGCTTCCTTTAGTATGGGCGAAAAGAATAAACTGGTTTTTTTGCGCCATGGGCTTGGCCTGGGCTGTGCGTAATTTTTTGATCTATGCCCGCTGCGAAATGGGTACCTGTCCGGAAAGAAGGTATGGAATATATTTAGTGCTGATAGGCTCGGTGGTTATGCTGGTGGCAGCGCTTTTTCCCGACATGAAAATAGCGGATAAGGAGAAGAAGCCATCATGAAATTAATTCTGAAGCCTGATGTAAATACAAAGCATCAGGAGCCAAATAGCAAGAACCAAATAAATCTCAAATCCGAAATCCGAAGTCCGGAATCCGAAAGCTGGATACTACTGCAAATTTCAAATCAAACCGCTATAGCGCGAACTACTGAAAAATGAGAAAGCAGCAGCGAAATGAAGCTGAAGTCACAGTAGTGCGAAAGCCCGATCAGAGCTCCTTCCCGAAATCGGGCTGTATATCGATTTCGGGTGGCTTTTGGTTACTTTTTCCACAAAAAGTAACAGAAAAGACTAAGGCTATAAAAGCGTCAGGAGCCAGGTAAAGTTCAAATCCTATGTAAATGCAAAGCATCAGGAGCCAAATAGTAAGAACCAGATAAATCTCAAATCCGAATAAGAAAGTTCAAAATTCGAAGCGAAATTCAACTATAAACTATAAACCACAAACCCCGGCGCCCTGCCAGTAATACCCATATCATTTTCAAAGCGCTCAGGGGCGCTTATCGTTTACTTACTGGAGGACAATCGTACCTGTCCTTATATCCCAGCGAAAAAACAAGCCCTATGGAATGGCTGTGGTAGCTGTCTTTTTTGTTGGGGTTGGCCCCCTGGCTAAATCCATCTAAATAATCGGTAAACATAAACCGGTAGCCGGTTTCCGCTGCAAGCGAAATGGTTGGGGTAAGCGCATATTTTAATCCCACACCTGCGGGTAATATAATGGCTGCGCCTGGTGTACGGTGCGCAATATCCGCTGCCAAACCTGCCGAAACGGATTCGCTGTTAAAATATTCCGCATTATAATTACTCCAGCTACGGCTGATATGCAATAAGGATACGCCTGCTCCTGCAAATACATAAGGTGAAAATCCCGTAGGTTGCTCCCTTGCGTTTTTTGCCAGGATGTTCCATACCAGTGCGCCCGAAAGCTCGGTTACGGGTGTAGAGAAATTAAAATTTCTCTGCCTGCGATATTCCGGTTTTTCATACCGGGCGTCATCCCCTTTTAGTTTCCCGAAAGTAAAATTAGCCCGCACCGAAAATGACCTGTTCAGTATCCTGGCTGCAAAAAAGCCGATGTTTGGCGCTATCGTTTGATACGATCCGGCGTCAGATGGGGTAAGATCGCCCTGGTAAACAAAAGTACCTGCACCGATACCGGCCTCATAGCGGTGGGTATAAAACTGTGCGTATATAAAATGACTGTATGTTACCAATGGTATAAGCCATGCTATTTTTTTTGCCATAGAACGCATCGGTAAATTTGGTTTAAGTAAGAAATGATACCGTGTAGAGTTCTATCTTATAATTATAGTATTAAGGAACAAAAGATTTGTGGCTATTAGCTATCAGGTGAGTAACTGCTAACGACAGGACGGGTATTCATTCTTTCACTTCTCACGCTTCACTTTTAGATTTTTTTTGATTCCTGTGATTTGGTTTTGGTGCTTAACGGCCATGAATTATGAAGAGAAAATAATGCCACAAGCAGTTATACCTTGTTAAATATTTCATTATTTTATATTCCTGGATACAGCGGGTTGCCTGCAAGAATGTCTGTTGAAATCTATTGTTGGTAGGGCTGCATTATGATAAATCACCCGCTTTTAAAAAAATCCCTTTATATTGCGGCGAATTTTAAGGAAAGGTTCACATTATGACTTCATTTACCAATTTCAAAGTACCCTATGCTGCTATAGATGAAAGGTACACCAAACGCGTTGCTTATTTTTCAATGGAATTTGCCATTCATCAGCCGCTGAAGATCTACAGTGGCGGTTTGGGTTTTTTAGCGGGTTCCCATATGCGGAGTGCCTATGAGCTCAAACAGAATATGGTAGGCATAGGTATTTTGTGGAAATACGGCTATTATGATCAGTCGCGCAACCAGGATCAAACCCTGCAGGTGCAGTGGAATGAAAAAATCTACAATTTTTTAGAAGATCATAATATAAAGTTTCAGATCAATATTCATGATCACCCGGTTTGGATAAAAGCCTATTACCTGAACCCGGAAACCTTTAAGAGCGCGCCGCTGTTTTTACTGAGCACCGACCTGCCGGAGAACGATTATATTTCACAAACCATCACCCACCGCCTGTACGATGCCAATGTGGCAACCAAAGTAGCACAATTTATACTCCTCGGAGTGGGCGGGGCCAAACTCATGGATGTGTTGGGATTCAATCCCGAAGTATATCATTTAAATGAAGCGCACGGACTTTCTGCTGCATTCTACCTCTATAAAAAATTCGGTAATAAGGAAGATGTAAAAAAGCGGCTGGTATTTACCACGCATACACCGGAAGAAGCGGGAAATGAAAAGCATGAAATTCATCTTTGTGAAAAAATGAGCTATTTCTGTGGCGTACCGCTCGATGAGGTGCGCAGACTTACCGGCATAACAGACGATCAGTTCAATCATTCCCTGGCCGCGTTGCGGTTTGCACGTTTATCTAACGGGGTTAGTGAGTTGCACGGCCATGTAAGCAGAGCCATGTGGAGCAAGTACCCCGGCATTTGTCCTATCATTCATATCACCAATTCACAAAACTGGCGGTACTGGGCCGATAAGCAACTGTACTATGCGGCTGAAGAAAATAATGAAGATAATTTTATTGACCGTAAATGGTTTTTGAAAAAAAGAGCTTTTGATACGGTAGCCGATCAAAGTGGTAAGCTGTTTGATCCGAATGTGTTTACCATTGTATGGGCGAGGCGTTTTGCAGGGTATAAAAGGGCAGAATTAATTACCCGCGACAAGCATCGCTTTGAGGCGCTGCTGAGCAGTATCAAATATCCTGTGCAGATCATTTGGGCCGGGAAGCCTTACCCGGTTGATTATCCTGCTATCAGCGATTTTAATTACCTTGTTAACCTCAGTAAGGCATATAAAAACGTGGCGGTATGCATAGGCTATGAGCTCACCCTGAGCAAACGGCTGAAGCAGGCTGCAGATCTGTGGTTGAATAACCCGCGCGTACCCCGTGAAGCATCGGGCACCAGTGGAATGACGGCCGCTATGAACGGCGCCGTGAATTTTTCAACGGATGATGGCTGGATCCCTGAATTTGTTCATCACGGGCACAATGGTTTTGTAGTGCCAAAGGCAGATTATGCGCATATGACGGTGCAGGAGCAGGATGCATACGATCTTGAAAAGATATATGCAATATTAGAGCAGGAAATCCTTCCCCTGTATTATGACCACCCGGATCTGTGGCGGCAGGTTATGAAAAATGGCATGACAGACACCCGTTTCAGGTTTGATTCCGGGAGAATGGCAGATGAGTATTACAGGTTACTCTATAATGCATAATGTAAAGTCAGGCAAATTATGTCTGTATCGTGAAAAGTGAGAAGATAAGGTGAACAGGCAATGCCGCCCGGATGACACCAGTCGGACGGGGGCAATAGTGAATCTCACCATTCACTACCACTCACTTCTCACGTTTGACGTTTGACATAGCACCCGTTGTCATTTCATGTAGTTGCATATTATTGTTTAGCAGGTATTGGGTACTGCCATTCTGGTTATACACGCATTTTAATCTTATATAAGACATGGAAGCGTATAAAAAAAATCCTGAAGTAAGATGGGCGGATCTTGATCCCAATTTTCACATGCTTCATTCTAAGTATTACGACCTGGGAGCATATGTACGCATGTGTTTTTTAACTGAACATGGTCTGTCGCCGGCGGTAATGCAGGAACACAGCATGGGGCCTATACTTTTCAGGGAGGAATGCGTATTTAAAAGAGAAATAAAATTTGGCGACCGGGTAGAGATAAGCCTGGTAATGCTGAAAGCCAGGAAAGACGGCTCCCGCTGGACCATGCAGCACCATATTTATATAAATGGCGACACGCTGGCTGCTGTAATTACAGTTGATGGCGCCTGGATGAATACAGAAAGAAGACGACTGGCTACGCCGCCACCATTATTTGCGGTGGTATTCGATAAAATACCACGTGCCGAAAATTTTGAATGGCAATAAAAAAAGCGGGAAGTAAAATAGTGTTAAGTGAGGGCAAATGATATTGGTATGTTATCGTGAAAAGTAAGAGGATGGAAGTGAACAGGTAATGGTGAATAGGGAGTTTCACTATTCACTATTCACTATTCACCACCCCTTATCGCCTCTCACGTTTCTTGTTTCACTCCTGACAAAACATTCGTTTCACTTCCCGTGTTAGGCTGCTTCTTATACAATTTCCACCAGCTCCACATCAAATACGATATCCTTGCCTGCCAGAAAATGGTTGGCATCTAAAATAACCACCTTTTCCTTTACTTCGGTAACCACTACAGGAACGGGTTGCCCCTCCTGGTTCTGAAGGGTAAGCTGCATGCCGGGTTCTAATTTCATATCGGCAGGAATATGCTCCACCGGGAATTCAATAATGGCTTCTTCATTTCTTAATCCATACCCGTCTTCGGGTGCAACGGAAATTATTTTCTTTTCTCCCACGGCCATTCCTTCCACACCGGTATCAAATCCTTTGATCATTTGCCCGGCGCCTAAAGTAAATTCCAATGGTTCACGACCGGCAGAAGAATCAAACTGGTTACCATCCGTTAAACGGCCTGTATAATGCACACGTACCACATCTCCTTTTTTTGCCTGTTGCATAAAATGTAATTTTGAGTATTTAAAATCCGGAAAGGTAAATGATTCCGGGTGCATTTCAAATTGTGGCATAGGAATCTGTAAATTTCTAGGCAAAAACCCATAGTCATAACACTATAAAGTTTCTATTGATTCCAAAAGCAAACAATCATTAGATATTGTGTATATATGCAGCGTGGAAAAAAGTAGCTGCAAATGCAAAGCCTATGTGCCGGATTGTGCACATAGGCTTTGTATAAAAGATGCTGTGTTATTTTTTCGCTGATATCATTACCAGGGCAATGAAAACGTTTTTACGTAGGTAAAACATTTCATGGCCTCAATTACGCCTTCTTTTATGCCCAGTCCCGAATCTTTGATGCCTCCGAAAGGAGAGCTTTCTATACGGTAACCCGGCACCTCATTAATATTTACCGTGCCTACTTTTAATTCTTTTATAAAACGGAGCGCATAATCCATGTTATGGGTTACAATGCCGGACGACAGTCCGTAAGCCGTAGCATTAGACAATGCAATAGCGTCATCTATATCCTTAAAAGTTAAGATGGGCGCCAGGGGGCCAAAAGATTCATGCACGATCATTTCCGCATCGCGCGGCACATTATCAATAACAGTAGGCTCTAATAACGCGCCCCTGCGTTTTCCGCCAAGCAATACTTTTGCACCCTGCTCTACGGCTTTGTTCACCACAGTTTCCAGGTAAATAGCGGCGGGTTCGTCAATTACCGTTCCTACCCGTGTTTCCGGGTCGGCAGGATCGCCGCAGTTGTATGTTTTGGCTTTCTGCAGGAATTTTTCAAGGAACACGTCCTTTATTTTTTCATGTATGAGTATGCGTTTAACCGCGGTACAGCGCTGTCCGCTGTTACGAAATGATCCTTCGGCAGCCAGGTGAACGGCTGTATCCATATCCGCATCTTCCATAATGATCAGCGGATCATTTCCGCCTAATTCCAGTATTACTTTTTTATATCCCACAGAAGCGGCAATGCGTTTACCCACGGCCACGCTTCCGGTAAAGGAAACAATATCAATCCGCGGATCTTTTACAAGGGGTTCGGCTATTTCATTGGTTGGACCCAGCAGGGTGCTGAGCATATAGTGTGGTAATCCGGCTTCATACAGTAATTCTGTAAGCAGTATGGCCGTGAGTGGTGTTTTTTCGGAAGGCTTTAAGATTACCGGTGTGCCAACGGCTAAAGCAGGCGCCAGCTTATGCACCACCTGGTTAAGCGGATGATTGAATGGAGTAATGCATGCTGCCAGTGCCAGGGGCTCGCGAAGGGTAAATATTTTTCTTGCCTTTCCCTGCGGAGAAATGTCGCAGGAGAATATCTGGCCATCATCCTTTAAGCTTTCCATAGCCGCAAACAACAGCACATCATGTGCCCGGCCGGTTTCATAATTCGCTTCCCGGATAGCCAGACCCGATTCAGCGCTGATGGTTTGGGCAAATTGATCTTTGCGCGCCACCAGCAATTGTCTTGCCTTATCGAGGATACTGAAGCGGTCGTACCGCGTAAGCGCTTTTCCTCCCTTTAGCCCAGCTTGTATCGCCTGCTCAACATGAGAGGCGTTCGCTAATGTAACGGTGCCCACTACACGGTTATCATAAGGGCTTTTCACTTCAAGAATGGAATCGCTTTGTACAGGAGTTCCTGCAACATAACAGGTCATTGTCATATATGTGGTTTAATCGTTAATTATCGTGTGCCATTGATGGTAAAATCAAATACATTAAAATTCCTGGGGTCGCCCCATGCTTTCATGTGGTAGGCAGCATTCAGTGGGTGGGAAATGATCAGCGGAACCATTTCTTCGTATCGTCCTCCGTGTGAGCGCAGTGTTCCGTCGAGCGCGGAAAGGTCGTGATATTGCGGCCGGCGGCCCAGCACCACATCCCTGGCAGACAGCACTACCAGGTCTCCCGTGCGGTCTTCCGGTTGTTCCAGCAAACGGGTGGCAGTGGCTTTATCGTGCACTTCTGTTATGCCTTGCTGTAAAGATAACCAGCTTTTTACTGCGTTTATTTTTTCCTTATCATTAATGTGCACTACCACATAGGAACCCAGGGCGCCATGATGCTTAACATAGGGATCGGTAATAGGGCAAATAACGCGGAACCCTTCACCAAACTCCGCTTCCAGCATATCTTCTACAAATAATACATTGGGTTGTCCGTTGGCTTTTACCTTGGCGTTCATGCCATGATCGGCGGTTGCGCCCACAATAGCGCCGGTTGCCAGCAGTTTGCCTATCTCCCTGTCTATCTGTTCGTAAAATGCCAGCGATGCTTCGGCTTCCGGGGCGTAGGTGTGCTGCATGTAATCGGTAAGCGACAGGTAAAGGAAGTCTGCCAGTCCTTGTTGTATCAGCGCAACACCTGCACGTAATACAAACAGGCTCGCGTCTCCGCTATAAATAGCCGGCGTTGGATAACCCACTATTTTTTCCGCCTCATCCAAGCCATGGGTTTCTTTTTTTGCAAGGTTGGCTTTTTCGGCCGAAAAGGCAATGCCATTTAATTTATAGGAGAGAATGTCACGAAGCTTTTCTTTTGCCGTTACCACGGCCACTTTACGCCCCGCATTGGCTGCTGCCGCAAGAATGGTTTCCGCACGCAGGTATTCTGAAGAATTCATCATTACCTCCTCGTCTCTGGCAACATTATAAAAAAAGTTACCGCTTATACCATGCACAGCAGGCGAAACACCTGTTACAATAGAAGAATTATTTACATTGGTAAAAGAAGGCAGGGCGCCGCGAACCATTCCGCGAAAACCTGTTTTGCTCATTTGCTGAAGGTGCGGCAGGCGGCCATGTGCAGCGGTAATATCAAGATATTCATCTGCGGATCCGTCAATACAAATTACAACAATGGGTTTGGCCGCAGGGTTATAGGTGGTACCGTTAACCGTAAAAGAAGTAGTGATGATAGACATGAAAAATGTTTATAAATACTAAATAAAGATATAGCAAAATTAAACATTTTATTGAATATTAATCTGTATAAAAAATTACAGGAAAGAAATGAGCCCGGGAGTGCTTAACAATTAGTCTTTACTGTTGGTGAGAAAGAAATAGATAACCAGCATCAATGCGTCGGTATTGCCAATATTGGCGGGCTTGTGCGAGAGCCTGCCATCAAAGAAGAGGGAATCTCCTTCTTCCAGCACATATTTTTCTTCTTCAATCTGGTACTCTACCCTGCCTTTAATAATGTATTTGTATTCGTACGCGTCCGTTTTGATCATTTGGGTGCGCCGTGCTCCTTTTTTAAGCTCAAGCAAAATGGTATCAACAGGCCCCGCGTTCATATTACGGGTTAATATTCTTTTGTATTTAAAACCTTTGGCAGGCTCTTTTTCAAACGACTGGTAACTGGCGGCCGTTTTGATAATGATTTTTTGCTGCCCCTCTTTGTTGTGACTGATATCCTCGAAAAAGTCTTTCAGGTCAATATTCAGTGCCAGCACAATATTCATTAAAACCGGCAATGAAGGCACAGTACGGTTATTTTCTATTTGCGATATAAGCCCCTTGCTTACCTGGGCTTTGGTAGCGAGCTCCTGCACCGTTTTCTTTTGTGTTTTCCGGGTTTCTTTAATTTTATTGCTGATCTGGATAAGTACATCTTCCTGCATTGGGATTGTTTTTCGGCGTCTGAATCAATAGACAAAGATAATATTAAGCTTTTTCTGTGATATAATAATTATATACCTAACTAAAAAATGGCAGGGAATGCAGTAAGCATCAGGAATACCAAATCACAGGAACCAAAGAAAATTCAAATCCGAAGTTGTAAACCCGAAATTCGAAAGGGAATCCAGCTAAGAGCAAAGTGTGAGTTAAAAAAAGGAGTCTTCAGCGTATCCTTAGTAGCTTACACCCTATAACCCTATACCCTATACCCTATATCCTTATACCCTATACCTCATGCCTCATACCTTATATACCACCTGACAGCTAATCACTTTCATTTTTAATAGTTTTTGTATCTTTCTGCTCCTGCTGCCTTAGCAAGCTGAATAAAAGCATTCTTTCATTTCAATTCATTAACTCATGCCTTTACTGGTAATTGTACGACACGGACAATCGCAATGGAACCTGGAAAACAGGTTTACGGGTAATAAAGATGTGCCGCTTACGGCACTGGGCCGGGAAGAAGCGCATGTGGCCGGGAAAAAGCTTAAAAATATCGTCTTTGACCATGCTTTTACCTCTTTACTGGAAAGAGCTGAAGAAACGCTTACGATTATTTTAGGTGAAATTGAACAAATGGAGTTACCTGTTACCAGGAACAGTGCGCTAAATGAAAGGGATTATGGAACACTGCAGGGATTGAATAAAGCCGAAGTAACAGAAAAGTATGGCGCAAAACAGGTAGAGCTATGGCGCAGGAGCTACGATTTACAGCCGCCGGGCGGTGAGAGCTTAAAGGAAACCGCTACCAGGGTTATCCCTTTTTACCAGCAGGAAATGGAACCTTTATTAATAGCTGATAAAAATATACTGGTAGTGGCGCATGGCAATAGCTTGAGGGCGCTGATGATGTATCTTGAAAAGATAAGCCCTGAAAATATTATCAGTGTTAATATTCCAACAGGGGCGCCGCGGATCTATACCTTCAGCAGCCACCTGAAGCTGGTAGACGTCCTGTATCTTTAAAATGGAGCGCCGGCAATTATTTTTTACTTTCTTTGGCCCAGGTATCTTTTAATGTAACCGTTCTGTTGAACACCAGATGCCCGGGCGCAGAATCTTTATCAACCGTGAAATATCCCTTGCGTATAAACTGAATTTTTTCTCCTTTCGCCGCGTTTTTAAGGGAAGCTTCAATGTATGCTGCTTTTATAACCTGCAGGGAACCGGAATTGATATAAGAGGTAAAATCACCATCTTCCGCAGCGGGATTTTCTATGGTAAACAGCCGGTCGTACAGTCTTACCTCAGCTTTTGCCGCATGCGCTGCGCTTACCCAATGAATGGTTCCTTTGGCACGTATGCCCGACACATCGTTACCGCTTTTGCTTTCGGGAATATAGCTGCAATGTATAGCTGTAATATTGCCGTCACTGTCTTTTATGCATTCATCGCATTTTATAATGTAGGCGCTTTTTAGCCGAACCATAGCGCCGGGCGCCAGCCTGAACCATTTTTTTGCCGGTACTTCCATAAAGTCTTCCCTTTCTATCCACAGCTCTCCCGAAAAAATAACGGGTCTTGTTCCCCCGTTGTTATCCGCTTCAGGGTTATTTTCGCTGAGCACTTCTTCTGTTTGGCCCTCCGGGTAATTGGTGATCACTAATTTTACCGGGTCAAGCACGGCCATGCGGCGTATGGCTATTTTATTCAGATGTTCCCTTACGCAATGCTCCAGCAGGCTCATATCTACCAGGTTCTCTCTTTTTGCCACGCCTATCCGGGTACAAAAATCGCGGATGCTTTCCGGTGTAAAGCCCCTGCGGCGCATGCCGCTAATGGTAGTCATGCGCGGATCATCCCATCCGTTTACGTGATTTTCATTTACCAATTGCAGCAATTTCCGCTTGCTTGTTATGGTGTAGGTAAGATTGCGGCGGGCAAATTCATATTGCTTTGAAGGATAGATCTCTAATTTTTCGATCAGCCAGTCATACAGTTCCCGGTGCGGCACAAATTCAAGTGTACAAATAGAATGGGTAACTTCTTCAATACTGTCGCTTTGCCCGTGGGCGAAATCGTACATCGGGTAAATGCACCATTTATTACCTGTACGGTGGTGACGGGCATGCTTAATGCGGTATAATACCGGGTCACGCATGAGCATATTACTATGCGCCATATCAATTTTAGCCCTGAGTGTTTTACTCCCGTCTTTGAATTCGCCATTTTTCATGCGCTCAAACATATCTATGTTTTCATCAACGGTACGGTTGCGGTAAGCACTGTTTTTCCCCGCCTCTGTGGGTGTTCCTTTTAAAGCGGCAATTTCTTCGGAGCTGCTGTCATCCACATAAGCCAGTCCTTTTTTGATGAGGTCAATGGCAAAATGGTAAAGCGTATCAAAGTAATCGGAAGCATATAACTCGTTCTTCCATTCAAAGCCCAGCCACCGTACATCTTCTTTAATGCTATCTACAAATTCGGTTTCTTCTGTAACCGGGTTGGTATCATCAAAGCGCAGATTGGTATATCCGCCATACTTTTTTGTTAATCCAAAATTCAGGCATATGCTGGAAGCGTGCCCGATATGGAGATAGCCGTTGGGCTCCGGTGGAAAGCGGGTAATAATTTGATTGTATTTACCATTTTTCAGGTCTTCTTCAATAATATCCTCAATAAAGTTGAGCCCTTTTTCTTCAATCATTGCTGCGTATGCGTTTAAAACACAAATGTAAGTCTTAGTGAAGTAAGTTAAGCGGGCTGAAAGCGTTAAAGTGGGTGAAAAAACCTGGCCGCCATTTATTTAAGGGATAGGAACAAGCCGTCATGAATAAAAATTACATGGTTTTACCCATCCCTGTACCTTGTAACCTGCACCTTGTAACCTGCACCCTGCACCCTGTAACCTGTAACCTGCCCCTGCCCCTGCACCCTGCAACTCACTCGCCATTCGCTACCTCAGCAACGTTACCGTTCCTTTCAGCAATAATTCCCGTTTCAGCATAAAGTCATCGTAAATGCAGTAGTATACGTAGGTGCCCATGTCGGCTTTTTTGCCGTTTATCTTCCCGTCCCATCCCTGGGAAGGATTTTTGGACTCAAATACTTTTTTGCCAAAGCGATCGTAAACCATAAAGCTGTAAGTGGTAACCGGGCAAAAAGCGCCTGGCTTAAAAGTGTCATTAAGTCCGTCGTTATTAGGGGTAAAGGCATTGGGGAAATTTACGCAATGCGTATTGCAAAGCACCGTTTGTACGGTATCTGCAAAAGAGCCGCAAATATTACTGGCTTTTAAAGTGTAGCTACCGGCTTCTGTAGCAAGAAATTCAGGGGCTGTGCTGCCATTTTGCCACGCGTAGCTGGTGTACTTTTGTTCCACAGTTTGCAATACCACCCCTTTAATTCCGCAGGGGATCACTATGTTTTCGCCAAGATCAAAAGCTGGTTTCTCAATTACCTCAACCGTTAGTTTGGCCCTCGGACTTTCGCATCCCAGTATAGTTTGTGAAACATAGTACCAGGTCATTCCTGTATCGGCAGTAGAAGGAACAGGCGGTACGGGGCTGCCGGCAATAGCTGTAGGAGAATCGTACCACATTAGATTTTTTCCCCATGCAACAAGTGAGGTAGCTGGCTGGTTAAGGCACAAAAGGGTATCTTTAACGGCCGGCTCCAGTATCAGCGAGTTAAAGAGCAGGGTAAAGGTATCTGTAACAGGTGGGCAAACGGCATTTTCAAGAGTAACCCAGTATTTCCCCGATTGATCTATGTTAATGCTGTTGGTGGTTTCCCCGGTTGACCAGGTATAGGAATTGCCCGGTCCGCCAGGTAACGTAAGCGTATAGGTAGTATCTGCGCAAATGATGAGGGTATCTTTTTGTATAATAGCCGAAGCGGTGGGGCATTGCCCTTTGCTAACCGCAGCATACAATACCAGCGCTAAAACTGTTACAAATGGTTTCATGGATATTGATTTAGAACCGCTTCTGTGGGGCAATTATCACACCAAACAGAACTATAAACGATTAATTTCGATAAAAGAACGCTTAAACAGGTAAAATCTTTTTTGATAGTAATGATATTTTACGGAACTTTGCCGTCCCAAAAAAATAGGATTATGGCCAGAGTATGTCAGGTTACCGGTAAAGTTCCCATCACAGGAAATCGTGTGTCGCATTCTAACATTAAAACAAAACGCAGGTTTTTACCTAACCTGCAAACAAAACGTTTTTTCCTGGCGGAAGAAGACAGGTGGATAACCCTGAAAACCTCTACTGAAGGATTGAGAACCATCAACAAAAAAGGATTGTATACTGTAGTAAAGGAACTGAGGGCGCAGGGAGAAAAAATCTGATAACAATTTAAAATTTATAAGCAATGGCTAAGAAAGGTAACAGGGTACAGGTAATTCTGGAGTGTACTGAACACAAAAACAGTGGTCAGGCAGGAACCAGCCGTTACATCACCACCAAAAATAAAAAGAATACTCCTGAACGCCTGGAGTTGAAGAAGTTTAACCCCATTTTAAAAAAGGTTACCGTTCATAAAGAGATTAAGTAATCACTATTATGCATACGCGGTGAGGTGCTTATAAAAGTTCACGCATGTGCAGGTTAATTTAAAAAGTTCAAAACAGAATCATGGCAAAAGCAGCTAAAACCGCTATAAAATCAAAAGATCAAAAATCTGTCGCCGACGCAAAGAACTGGACTAAAGTGGTACGTGCGGTACGTAGCCCTAAATCCGGTGCATATACTTTTAAAGAAGCTATTGTGCATAAGGATAAGATTAAAGAATTCCTGGCTCAGAAATAATTGAATAGTTTTAAGAGCGTATAAAGCTGTCACGATATCTGTCGCGATGGCTTTTGTTATTTTAAGTAATTGCATGGATACTATTATTCATATACGGAAAGCAGTAAGGGAAGATTGCGCTGTTATTGTAGAGCTGGGAAAAAGAACCTTTATGGAAACCTATTCAGAAATAAGCAGCAACACCGCCGTGCAGGAGTATATAGAAAAAAGGCTTTCTGCCGAAAAGATAGAAGAGGAATGGAATAATCCCAAAGCTTGTTTTTATATTGGCTTTGTTAATAACGAACCGGTGGCCTTTACCAGGATGCGGTACGACAGGATAGCTAAGGGATTACCTGATAAAAGGGCTATCGAAATAGAGCGGATATATGTTTTAAAGGAATACCAGGGATTTAAAGTGGGCAGGGAAATGATGGAAAAATGCAGGCAGGTAGCTATGCGTGAAAAGTTTGATATTATATGGCTCCAGGTATGGCAACATAACCACAAAGCCATCCAGTTTTATCAGAAAGCGGGTTTTGTGGTATATGAAACAGCCCTGTTTAGCTACGGTAAGCACATGCAGCAGGATGATTTTTTGATGCGTTTGGATTTATATTATTAGGTGTCAGCTATCAGCGGTCAGCGGTGTTGGCACGAAGTGCAGACAGCACATCAGGAAATTTGAGATTTAAGATTTGAGATTTGGTTGGAGCTTGTGATTTGTTTTTTGGTGTTTTCTGTTCGGATTTCGGACCGGGAGTTTATGGTTTTTAGCTTTTAGTTTATTGTTGTATTCCTTCGGATTTAGAGCTTATATCTTCGGATTTTGTTATTTGATCTTTGTTTGGTTCTTATGATTTGAATATTGTTACTTTTTTCAGCATTAAATTGATATTATGGGTTTTTTTGGAAAATTATTCGGGAAAAAAGAAAAGGAGAGTCTTGATGAAGGCCTGCAAAAAACGAAGGAAAATTTTTTCTCTAAAATAACAAAGGCAATTGCGGGAAAGAATACGGTAGATGAAGAAGTATTAGATGAGTTGGAAGAAGCATTGATAACGGCTGATGTGGGATTAGATACCACGGTAAAAATAATTGAACGCATAGAAGCCCGCGTAGCTAAGGATAAATACCTTAATACGGCGGAACTGAATACCATTTTACAACAGGAAATTGAAGCGATCCTGGTTACTGCACCCGAAAAAAATGCCTATGGCTTTAATACGGAGCTGCCGGCTAAACCTTACGTAATGCTGGTGGTAGGCGTTAACGGCGTGGGTAAAACCACCACTATTGGTAAGCTGGCGCATAATTTTAAAACGGCCGGGAAATCTGTTTTGCTGGGCGCCGCCGATACCTTCAGGGCAGCCGCTGTTGACCAGCTAACCATATGGAGCAACAGGGTAGGCGTGCCCATTGTAAAAAAAGAAATGGGAAGTGATCCTGCATCTGTGGCGTTTGATACGGTAACCAGCGGCGTTTCAAGAGGCGTTGATGTGATATTAATTGACACCGCCGGGCGCTTGCATAATAAAGTGCACCTGATGGAAGAGCTGAGCAAAATAAAACGGGTAATACAAAAAGTAATTCCCGATGCGCCTCATGAAGTGATGCTGGTATTAGACGGGTCAACAGGGCAAAACGCGCTGGAACAGGCAAAACATTTTACAGCGGCTACCGAAGTAACCGCGCTTACTATTACTAAATTGGATGGCACAGCCAAAGGTGGCGTGGTATTGTCTATTGCTAATCATTTTCAGATACCGGTAAAGTTCATTGGTGTGGGAGAAAAAATGGAAGACCTGCTGGTGTTTGATAAACATGAATTTGTGGATAGTCTTTTCAGTCTCAACCATTCAAAAAACGATCAATAAAGCGAATGGCAGTGTTACAGCAATCACCATATATTTTATATTCCAATGGCAGTGGAGCCATTTTTGAAGATACCTCCTTATACGCTGTTGGCAGAACCGGCTGGGATGCAGTGGCGGTGCCGGTGGAAGACTGGATACCCTTACCCGATGGAGGGTCATTGTATGAACTGCCCGGGCGGAGGGGCATCGGCATTGATGTGGAAACAGGTGAAATGCGGCTGTGTGAGAAAGGATGGGCCGTTGCTGCTTTTATTCCGCCTGCCCATACCGGTCTGTATATAGCCGCGTACGAAACGCAACCCGAAGCGCCGGTGCTGCCTTTATTCTGTTACACGGCAGCCGCATGGCTTAACGACCAGTTTTATGTTCCCGCAGTACGTATTGAGCAGGACATCCGGCAGGAATGCAGCGGTTATGATGATACGCTTATTCACCAGGGAGTTGATACCTTATTACAGGCTTATCCGCATAACCGTTTGGTAAAGCACCTGGCAGAAAATTGCTGTCTTACTTATCATTGTCCGGCCGCCAGGAATTATTTTATTGGAAGATGGGAATGTCCTGTTCCTTCATCACCGGCATGTAACGCCAATTGTATTGGCTGTATCTCCTTTCAGCCGCAGGAAGAAAGCATACCTTCTACGCAGGATCGCCTTACTTTTAAACCCACGCCGGAAGAAATTGTAGAGTTTACCGTGCCGCATTTGCAAACAGCGCCATTTCCCCTGGTGAGCTTTGGACAGGGCTGCGAAGGCGAACCCCTGCTGATGTGGGAAACCATAAGCAAAGCCATTGCTGAAATACGCAGGCATACGCCCAACGGAAGCATCAATATCAATACCAATGGTTCTAAGCCCGCGGCTGTAAAAGCACTGTGTGAGGCAGGGCTGAACAGTATAAGAGTAAGCACCAATTCGGCCCGTAAGCACATTTATGAACCCTACTACCGGCCAAATAATTATATTTTTGAAGACATTGTAGAGAGCCTGAAGGTAGTGCGCAGTTATGGCGGATGGACATCCATCAACTACTTTGTGTTTCCCGGCATGACCGATAGCGTGGAAGAATATGAGGCATTAAGGAAGCTGATAAAAGATACGGACCTGTGTATGATCCAGTGGCGTAATTTTAATATAGATCCCGACTGGTATATGGGTAAAATCGGCGCTTATGAAACGGGTGAATGCATAGGCATAAAACAACTGATGTCACTCATCCGTGAGGAGTTTCCTCATTTAAAATTCGGATATTTTAATCCGCCTATAGAAAGGATTCAGGGGGATTATGAGATGGATTTTGCGCATGGATGAAGTTAGGAGTATAAGAAGGTTTTCTTTGTCATTAAGTTGTATAAATCTCCGGATGTTCTGCATTGAATTTATTTTTGATTAAAGCATTTGGGATCAGCTCCCTGAACTATGAACAGGATTTTTGAAGACAGTTTTAAGAAACTGCAAGGATATTGCGAAGCGGAAGGGTATAAAGGTTGGGATCCTTACGATGGTTTAACAAGCAAGCTGTTTCAGCACCTCCCCTTTATCAGTAAAAGCCGTTTTTGCCGTCTGGCGTGGATACAGCTATTTAAACGCAACCCGGTCAATCTGCGTCCGCTTGTTTTCATTCCCAAACAATATAATGCTAAGGGGTTGGGGCTTTTTCTTACAGGTTACTGTAACTTGCACAAAGCTGAAGCAAATACTGAGCTGAGCGATAAGATTCATTTCCTGGCAAATAAAATTATTGAATTGCAATGCAAAGGCTACTCAGGTAGCTGCTGGGGATATTATTTCGACTGGCAGGCAAGAGCTTTTTTTCAGCCGGCGAATACTCCAACTGTGGTAGCTACCTCTTTTGTTGCAGATGCTTTATTCAATGCTTTTGAAATTACAGGTGAAACGAAATACCGCGATACCGCTCTGTCGGCCGCCAACTTTGTTTTGAAAGACCTCAACAGGACATATGATGGCAAAGGGAATTTTTCTTTTTCTTATTCTCCCCTTGATGACACAACCGTTTTTAATGCCTCCCTGTTAGGGACAAAATTATTAAGCAGGTCGTATTATTATACACAGGAAGAAACACTGAAGGAAGTTGCACTCAAATCAGTGCAGTTTAGCTGCGATCACCAGCAGGAAAATGGCGCATGGAGCTATGGCACTTTGCCTTATCATGCCTGGATAGATAATTTTCATACTGGTTTTAATCTTGAGTGTATCCATGCTTATCAACAGTATACAGGAGATAATTCATTTACTCCGAATGTTGATAAAGGGCTAAAGTATTACCTGGATACTTTTTTTACTGAAGAAGGTATCTCTAAATATTACCATAACAGTTTGTATCCCGTAGATATACATGCTCCTGCACAATTAATAGTTACGCTTGCCAAATTAAAGCAGTTGGAACAACACCGTATACTTGCTGAAAAAGTGCTGCTTTGGACAATTACACATATGCAGGATGAAAGCGGCTATTTCTTTTATCAGAAAAAGCGGTATTTCAGCTCCAGAATTCCTTATATGCGCTGGGCGCAGGCGTGGATGTTTTACGCATTGAGCTATTATAAAACGTATACTTAAAAATACAGCTTTTAATAATGACGTAAGTCGTATACTTTCAATATTGTCAGTTTCACGTATGTTTTTTAATAATTTTACAAGCAAATACCCGGTATGAAGGAAAGAATTTACCTGATGGGAACTCCCATTGATAACCTTACAATGGAAGAGACCCTGGATTTAATTAAGAATGCTATAGAAAGACATGAGCATCTTCATCATACCGTGGTAAATGCCGGAAAAATTGTTTCCATGCATTCGAATGAGCAGCTAAGGGAAAGTGTTATCAATGCCGATATTATTAATGCCGATGGGCAGGCTGTAGTGTGGGCTTCCAAGTTACTGGGTACTCCTTTAAAAGAACGTGTTGCGGGTATAGATCTTATGAGTAGCTTAGTGAAATTTGCTTTTAAGAATCAATATAAAATATTTTTCCTGGGAGCGAAACAGGATGTACTGAAGGAATTGGTTTCCAGATACAGCCTTCAATATTCTCCTGAAATCATTGCAGGTTACAGAAACGGATACTTTAAAAAGGAAGACGAAAAAGAGATAGCACGTCAGATAAATAACAGCAAAGCTCATATGCTGTTTGTAGCCATTACATCTCCCATAAAAGAAAATTTTTTATATGAAAACAGGGATGTGCTGAAAAATGTGAATTTTATAATGGGGGTAGGCGGCAGCTTCGATGTCGTAGCAGGTTACGTTAAAAGAGCGCCTTTATGGATGCAGCGCTCGGGATTGGAATGGTTATTCCGGGTTTACCAGGAACCACGCAGAATGTTCAAGAGGTATCTTGTCGGTAATTTTAAATTCATACAACTTCTTATTAAGTATAAACTATCCGGAAAGTCGTATACTTCTTCTTAATAACCACAACAGCATTTGGTACGCTGCTAAGAAGACCTTTTACGCAGGTTAAAATGTGTGTAAACGGAATAGAAAAACATAAAAAACAATATGCCCTGCTGTCTGTGCAATAGAGATTCTGTACAGAATGTAATGAGGCATACAATAAGAAACGGAAAGTATAAGGTATAAACCCCATTCCTGATAAGAGGAGAAAAAATAAGTGTAAGAAAAACAGATAAGCCCACTACACCGAGTGCTGCAAGTATTTCCATGTATTGGTTGTGCGCATTGTAATTGTGAAGTGCGAGATCATCAAATCCTTTTTCAATATATTTTTCTTTTCTTACGTCTGCGATATCGCCGAGAGTAGTTCCCCAAACGGGTTTAGATGTAAAGATGTTATAATACACGCTCCATTTTGCCAGGCGTATAGTAAATAAATTTCTTTCCGACTGAACATCTGTAATAACAATCGCTTTATTTTTCAGCGAATCTATTTTAGCGTTTTTATAAGGGTTGATGTATAAAATAGCTATACCGGCGATCAATACGCATATAGCTAAAATTTTTTTGAAAGCGGTATTAAAATATCTCTGATGCTTTTGCTGCTTAATCAGCAATAATAACAATAGCATAAAGTAAACGCCAATCCCAACAAGCGAATCAAGTAAAAAAATACTGATACTTAAAAATAACGCGGTACACAGCATCAGTATTTTCTGTTTGCGCGTGTGGCTGTTTTTGGATGTAAAGTAAAGATGGAATAATATAGCGATCCCCAGGTTGGCAAAAGCTGTCCCATATGTGGGATGCCAGTTATAGTAAACATTGGTTAGCCCGAATGAGTGCAGCTTATGATAATACCCGTCAAACAGCATTACACTGGTAATACCTGTTACCGCTATATTGATAATATTGTAAATCACGGCGAACAATAAGGTTACCGTTATGGAAATGAGGAAAGATATACTGATCTTCCGGAGTAATTCCCTGTTGATAAGAGGAGATGTGCCTATAAAAACAGGGAATAAAATAAAGGGCAGCATGGTGGATAATGTGCTTAGCGCTACTCTGAAGTTCTCAGAGAAAAAGAACCCCGCAACTATGTACAGGTAGAGTAAAGTGGGTAACAACACCTGCTTTTTATATAGAGATCCGGGCAACTGCCGGTAATTTTTTTGTATGATCCAGCAAACTGCTGCTATAGCTAAAAAAAATAATACGCCTCCATATAAAGGTGACGGCAGAACAATTGCCACACCCAGCAGGCAATACCTGTATATTTTATCGGTGGTCAACAAAAAGTCAAATTTATATTTGCTGGGGCAAACCGGTATGTAAACTGTCTAATATTTTTAAAGTTGCTTTGGTGGTAGCATACATGGATTCAAAAGAAATAGGTGAGGGGTGTCCTTCCTTTATTGCGTTAAGAAATGCATGAACTTCCTGCGTATGACCTTTTCCCTCCATTTTTAATTTGACCATTTTATTATTGCTGTACCATTCGCCGCCCCTGAAATCGTTGATAATGCCAATTTTCCCTCCCCCATACACTTCAAGCCGTTCTTTTGGTAATGCCTTATCGCCGGTAGCCACATATACAATGCTTCCCACTGACCCGTCTGTAAACTGGATATTGATCACGATATTGTCGTCATTCTTATTAACACTATTAGCCGAATGGATGCATTGGGCAAATACGGTTTGAGGCAGCGCTTCCGTAAAATACTGCATCAGGTCAATAAAGTGACATACTTCGCCAATGATCCTACCTCCACCGGTTTGCTCATCCTGGGTCCAGTGATCCTTAGGAATGAAACCGGCGTTCACTCTGTAATTCATTACCAGCGGTTCATTAATACCCTTAAAATTTTGTTTCAATGCACTTGCTACCGGAGAAAACCTGCGGTTGAATCCCACCATTAGTCTCCCGCCCTGTTGCATATAGCAGGCTTTTACGTTTTCCAGTTCCTCCTCGTGCATTGCAAGCGGTTTTTCAACAAATACATTTTTGCCTGCTTTTAGCGCTTCTATTACATAAGGAGCATGTGAATTGTGTGGTGTGGCAATAAAAACTGTATTTATTTCCTTATTGTCAATTACATCCTTACTGTTTGACGACGCACTGTCAAAAGAAAATTTCTGAGCTACATTTTGTGCTGTAATACCCTTTGAGGTTACTACTACTTTTAATCCTCCTCCAAAGTTTTTTACATTGGGAATGAGGTAACTTTGTGCGAAGCTTCCTGCACCTATAAATCCCGCCTCAATTTGCTGCTGCGCTGCCCCGTTATGCTGAATGATTTTTGTGTGTATGAACTTGCTGTCATTGTCGGGATAATGCAGCAAAATACCAATATGCGGTTCCTGTCTTTTTCCTGTTACAATATCATAAGCCGTTTCCGCTTCTGTTATATCAAATGTATGGGTGATGAGTGGTTTAATGTTAATGCCACCCTGCGCCACCAGTTGAAGAAACGCTTCCATGTTCCGTTGCTCTGTCCACCTTACATAGGCGTAAGGATAATCAATGCCTTTTTCTTCATATTCCGTATCATAACGGCCTGGACCATACGAACAGGAAAGCCTTAAATCCAGCTCTTTGCGATAGAAATGGGGATCCCTGGGCACATCCAGCTTAATGGCGCCAACGGCTACCACCTTTCCTTTTTTACGCGTAATTTCGGCCGATAATTCTATGGGGTCGTTTGAGGAAGTGGCCGCGGTGATAATTACGCTGTCAAACCCGTAGCCATTGGTAAACTGGTTTGCCATAGCCATAAGGTTGGCATCGCTGCGCTGAACAGCATCATCTGCCCCCAGATTGCGTGCTAGCTGAACAAGAGATTCTGAAATATCAATGCCAAGTACCTTACATCCATTGGCTTTCAACAACTGGCATGTGATCTGTCCAAGAAGACCTAACCCAATTACACAAACCGTTTCTCCGAGTTTGGGATCGGCCTGCCGCAGGCCCTGCATGGCTATTGCTCCCAGGGTAGTAAAGCTTGCTTCTTCATATGGAACGGTGTCTGGAATTTTAACTACCAGGTTTTGAGGAACACAGATCACTTCAGCATGCGATGCATAGTCCTGTCCCGCACATGCTACCCTATCGCCGGGCTTAAAAAAATGGTTGGTATCCATTGAGGCTATTACCCTGCCGCAAGTGCTATAACCCAATGCTTTTAGCGTGTCTAATTTGGTGCGTACTTTTTCAAGTGTTGCCTTCAGGCCTTCTTTCCTTACATTTTGTATAACCTGCGCTACCAGGTCCGGACGTTGCCTGGCCTTTCCAAGCAGGTTAGCCTTAGCCACTTTTACGGTGCTCCTTTCCGTTCCGGCGCTGATTAAGGAAAATTTATTTTCTATTAGAACCATGCCTTTGGTTAATGCCGGAGCAGGTACTTCATCTACATACAGCTCACCCGTTTTAAAATTTTGAATCACTTGTTTCATTGAAGCTATACTATACTTTAAACAGTCGTCAGCAATATTGCAGGTGAACAAATGTATTGTATTGCATTTATATAACCAGAGGTCAGTTATGATTTACTTACCCGGCTTTATTGAAATGGATAGGAAAGCGTGTAAGATGCCCCGGTTACAAAGTAGGCTTTGTTGTGCCACATTTCCTGTAGCTCTTCTATTAATGTGCTGAACGCATACTGTCCGAATGGAGCTATTTTATCCCAGGGAGCCGTTTCATTTTGCAGATCTCCGCCGGAAAGAAAGGTGCCATCTTCGTTCCGGTACCTGAAGGAGAAATAAGGATCTATTACTATCCACTTTTCCTGAAAGGGGTTCCAGTATTCAAGGAACTGGTGAAACCCTGTTTGTGTGTCATCCTGCAGGTGTATGGCTCTTGTGGGAATATTGAATTCATTGGTCAGTATTTCCTGCAGGCTTAGCGACGATCGCTGACAGTAGGCAACAGAAGCGCTGTCGGGCACACTTAGATAATACGGCAGGTAAATATATTCATTGCGGTTGATCAACAGTGTTTGCAATTCGGGTAATTCACCTGCAAATAAATCGTATCCTCTGATCACAGATTGCAAAACGCCGTTTATATAGTCGCATAATAAAGAAATACTACTATCCAGTTGATCAGCGCTGAAAGACAGCGCCGCCTTTTGATTCAGGTAATCCGAAAAACCGGTTTTGGTTATATGCGGTTCATAATTTTGTTGTACCACCTGAACCGGGCCACAATCAAAAGAACCCGACATACCATCCGGGAAGCCAATTTCTATGCTTACATTATTGGCAATCCCGCTGTTGAAAAGAAATTCAAATAATGCTTCGCCTTTACTGTCTGCTTTTTCATATTTTCCCAGGAGCATACGGGTGGCAGTATTAAATACATATACCCCACCTGCAATATGATTGCTGATATCGTATTTGATTGTTGTGCTCACTTTATAAAAAGTATTCGGCTGCACATTTATCGTTTGAAATAAGATATGTTCTCCTTCTGAATTGCTTTTCATGCTCAGTCCGTTGGCAGAATGAGTAAACACATCTGTATTCTGATAAATCTGTCTCATTTGCCAGTTTTGAGGCAATGTGTAGGCACTATCCCATGTGGAAAAATCTGCATTTAACAAAAGGTTGGAGCCTGGTATAGCAGGTGGAATATTGATCTCAAAAATTGTGTGTTCATTTTTGGAGCAGGAAGACAGGAATATTGTTCCGGCAATCAAAATGGTTACGAGAATAACATGCAATGAGATATTAGGCTTAATATAAATATTCAAAAATTGCTTCTTTTAGGCGAATGAAATCTGTTGCCAGGTATAAGTTCACAGAAATCATGCCGCAGTATTTAACAACTTTTTAATCTATATATTGTCTGAACCACAATTCCATTGTTATAAGCATATATAATCTGTATGCATTGTCTTCTGCTCCTTTTCTGTCGTTATCAATAATCCTTCTGATATAATTGTAATTAAAAATCTCCCGTTGATTTACAGCGTCCTCACTGAGTAATTCATCAACCAGCGGCCGCAATTCCCCGCTGATCCAGGAGCGGATAGGTGCGCCAAAAGAAGCCTTGGGACGGTATATGATTTCTTTGGGCAAATAATCTTCTGCTACTTTTTTTAATATGTACTTGCTTTGTTTGTATTTATACTTGAGCTTGCCGGGGATCTTCATTGCCAGTTCAATAACTTCCTTATCAATAAAGGGCACTCTTACCTCAACGGAAGCCGCCATAGAAGCCCTGTCGGTATAACTGAGATTCAGGCCCTGCATAAACATATGAATATCCGTATGACAGACCTGGTTAATCAGATCATCTTTATAAAGCTGGTTAAAGATGCTCCTGTGCTGGCTTCGCAGCCAGTCATATTCCGCGGTTATATCTTCCCTGAACAGTTGCTGTATTTCTGTTGCGCTGTAATAAGAATAGCTTCTCATATATGCTTCTTCAGTGCTTAAATTTGCAAAAGAAATAAAACGCTTGGCCCACCGGAACAAACGAATACCTTTTTCACCCTGTTTAACGGGCAGCGTTCCTGTCAATCTTGTGATCAGGTTTCTTATTACAGCAGGTATTTTTTTATACCTTTTAGCCAGCAGTATTGCTTTATGCCTTCGGTAGCCAAAGAAAATTTCATCGGCTCCCATCCCCGACAATAAAACCTTTACTCCTTTTTTCCTCGCTGCCGCACAAATAAGATGTGTATTTAATGCAGCCGGGTCGCCAATGGGCTCATCCAGCGTATACACCATTTCTTTCAGATCGTTAATGATATCTGCCTCTACCAGGATTTCATTATGATCGAAATGGTGCAATGCTGCCAGCTTTTTGGCATACCGTTCATCTTCCGGCATTTGTTCCGCTTTTTTGTCTTTATCAGATGTAGCAATTGTATACGTAGATAAACGGCTGTTGTGTTTTGCTGCAAGTACTGATATCAGCGAGGAATCGAGCCCTCCGCTGAGAAAGGCGCTTACCGGTACATCAGCGATCATGTGCCTTTGAAGGGAATTTTCCATGCATGCCTTCAGCTTCGCAGTTGCTTCCGCTTCATTTTCAATAAAGGCACTTTCCTTTAGCTCCCAGTATCTTATGGGGTTAATTTCCGGCAACCCGCCTGTAAGATCTATGAGTATATAATGCGCAGCCGGTAGTTTGTATATATTTTCGAAGCAGGTAATATTTCCGGGAATCCACAGGTAATTAACGGCAGCCACCAGGGCTTTTTTATTAAGTGTTTTATTTACTCCGGGTACCTTGAGTAATGTTTTCAGTTCTGAAGAAAAGGTGAAAGCATTATTGATCCGGGTGTAGAACAAAGGTTTTATTCCAAAATGATCCCGCGCAATGAAAAGTTTATTGGTATCAGTTTCAAAAATGGCAAAAACAAACATTCCATTCAGGTCATCAAGGCATTTCTCTTTTTTTATACGGTAAAGCTCAAGCAATACTTCCGTATCGGAAGTAGTTTTGAATTCCACTGAGGGATCCCATTGCCGGATTTGATCTTTTAATGCCTCGTAGTTATATATTTCCCCGTTGAATATAATGGTGAGGTTGCCTTTAGTAAAGGGCTGATCCGATCTTTTGTCAAGATCAATTATAGATAATCTTTGATGTGCAAAGCATACATTATTATACTGCCAGTGGGCCTGGCTGTCGGGGCCCCGGTGCTGTTGTACCCGGTTAGCCATTTGAGCCAGGGTAACGGGATCCTTAAAATTAATAAACCCTGCTATGCCGCACATCTTTACTGTTTGTTTAAAATATCGTGGATAATGGTAAATACATTTTTGTCGAAAATTTCAAAGGTGTACTTTTCGTGAAAATCCCTACGGGCTGTTTCTCCCATACGCTTTGCCGCTTCGGGGTCGTCAATCATGTTTTCGAGAAGATCTGCCCAATCCTGCGGATCGGTGCTGCCACACAATTTCCCATTTCTACCGTCTTCAATTATGTCGGGAATGGCGCCGGTAAACGTAGAAACAGTAACCAATCCGCATTGCATTGCTTCCAGGATAGTCAGCGGAAAAGCCTCATTAACGTAAAAGCTGGGGAATACGAAATAATCTGCCGAACAAAGCGCATCAAATTTTTCACTGTCGTATAATGGGCCCATAACGCTGATATGATCTCCTAAGTTGTTTGTGTTTATAAACTTCCTGGCTTCCTCAATGGTAAAATCTCCATTGTTGCCCACAATGAGCGCATTAAAACCTATTCCGCTTTGCTTCAGTATTTTCATACTTTCCAGGAAAGTTAATATGCCTTTGCTTTTATAGAGGTTCGACAGAAAGATAAATGTTGGATAACTGTGATCTTTTTTCCGGGGCAGATTAAGCTGCAGGGGTACGGCATTGGTAAGCACATAATATTTTCCAAAATGCACGTTACGGAAGTCTGAAGATAAACGTTCGGCGAGGCAAATTGGAAAAGTATTTTTGAATACCTGCTTATATAGCCATGTTTTCCATCGCCGCTTGCTGCTGTTTTCCGCAACGCCGCGCCCATGGAGATGTAAAACCAGTTTAATACCAAAGGCTTTTATAATCAAAGCATATAATGCATCCCTGTAAAATGCAGGGCCGGACGGGGCAAAATTGTAATACACAAGAGTGGGACGGAAAATGAAGAGGGTCCAAATCAGCCTGGCCGTAAAAACAGGGGTGAGCAATATTTTCCTCACAGAAAACTTACCGATATTCGCTACAGAATTCGCAAATTGCAGGGGTAATACCTTACAGAAAAAATTTTCCCGTATAAACGGATTGTTAACAACATAGCTGTTAACAAGCGAAGCACCATGAATGGGAGGAGGCAGTTGAACAATAAAAAGAATTTTTTTCATTATGAACAAAAATATATTATCCATGCCTATTGTAAACAAAAAAAATATATTGCATATACTTATTTTTTAATGCAGTAATTTCATTGCCAGTTGCAGGAAAGACTGCAAGTTATACTTTATGACCTGGAAGCAAATAAGCGTCAGTTATTAAAATCTAATGCCTGATAACATGAATATTAAATTTTCAAGTAAATTTCCCAAACTTACGGTTATCAATAACCGTGACAAGTTTTTGCAGGAGTACGTTAAAGGGAAAACGGTTTTACATGGCGGGTGCGTTGACAGCGAACTGCTCGGTGAAAGAATAGCGACAAAGCTTTTATTGCACGACATACTGGCTACTACAGCAAAACGGCTTGTGGGAGTTGACGTTGATGAGGAAGGCATAAATGAAATGAAAAGAAAGGGATACAAGGATGTTTATTATGCCGATCTTGAGTCGTGGAACTATGATGAAAATTTTGATGTAATTGTACTTGGTGAAATTATTGAACATATTGACAACTGCGGACTTTTCCTTCAGTCTGTAATGCGCTTTTGCCGTGCGGATACCACTGTGATCTTTACCACCCCTAACAATTATTACTTTCTTTTTTGGATATACAGCTTTTTTGGAAAAGAGAGCATACATCCCGATCACAACTATGTTTTTTCTTTCAATTCTATAAAAGCGCTGCTTGGAAAATTTTCATTTGATGTAATAGACAATATTGTAGTATGGGAAAAGGTTGATTTTACCCGTGTTAGTGATACGGCATTTACACGTGTAAAAAAGAAAATTGCAGCCTTTCTGCTGAATAGCATTCACTTAATAAAGCCTGTTTTCCCACAATATGGGAAAGGGATGATAGTAATAGCAAAACGTGCTCAATAGAAGGCCTATATCCGATCCAGGTGTTTATATCTGAAAGCATAGGCCGTTGTAAAATAGATGAGCCAGAAATATGTTGCAGAATGAGGAAGTTCCAGTATCACATTAAAAGATACCCAAACAAAGCAACCGGCAAAGGCAAGCAGCAAAAATGATTTATTCCTGCTGGCAGGCAAAGGTGAAAGCATGATAGTGAGCCCAACATTTTTCAATGGCAGCAGGAACAACAGGGCTGGCAGCAACCCGATATGAAAAATAAAGGAAAGCCACGAATTGTGGGGCGGTGAAAGATAGCGTGCCATCGGGTAATATTCATCTATCATGATGGCGGAATGAATGGTTTCATTGATATATACTGCGAAACGATAGCTCATAAAGGGCTGACCGAAGCCGCTGCCCAGCACGGCATGTTTTGTTATAACTGATTCTTTCAGTACGTGTCCCCAGTATAATAGCCGCCAGCCTGCATTGGCATCCCTGAATTGAGGCAAAAGAAATAAAACCAGAAGCGATAAAAGGATAATGCAAACGGCTATGAGTCTTTGCATTGGCTTTATACGCATAAAAAAATAGAGTAATCCAATACAAAAAATGGCCAGGAAAGCAGAAGAATGCCCCAGCATGGTTGACAACACCAGGCAGCCTGAGAATTTTAAGAACCTGACCGGAGCCTTTTCTTCATAAGCCAATGCTACTGCAGCGTAAGTTATAATGCCAAAAATGATCAGCGGGGAAAAGTAATTATATTCTCCCTCTCTGAAAAGAGAAAAATTGTTTATAAAAAGATAACCATATACAATAAAAACGATCTGAAGTATAACAGATGCTACCGAAAGGTACAAGATGAGAGAAATGATCTTCCGGACGGCACTGTTGTTTTTTACCAGTAAATTAAAAAGCAGGTAGCTGCACAAAAGGTATACAATAAGGTTGAATTGCCGGAAGGTGATGGTCAGCATTTCACCTCTGGGTTCGTAATAAACAAGACTAAATACAAGATAAATAAATGCCAGAACAATTATAATAAGAACAGGTATAAAACGCAGGGTTATTTTTTTCCTGTTGTTCATAGCAATAAGCGTAAGTAAGCCCAAATACAGATCGTGCAGATAAAGGGGGCCTGCAACCTGGAATTTGGTAAATGCTTTACCAAAAAACAGCAGTAAAAAGAAATAAAGAACAACCAGTCCTTCTATACTAAAAAGTTTGTTCCATATAACAGCGGGGTATTTCAAACTTATTTGAAGTTGAGATTTGTCTTGAATAATTTCCGGTAGTTAAGCGCAATATACACTCCTCCCAGCATTGCCATCCCGGTATAAAGTCCGGCAAAGGTGTCATCCATAAAATACCTTATGATCAGCGGAAGCAGCAGGCATAAAAGCGATGTGAGCAGAAATTTTATCCTTAATAATATTGCTGCATCTTTATTAATGTAAACCAGTCCTGCAGCAAATATCAACTCGCCTGTAAATAAGGCTAACCCAATATTAAGGGGGCTTTGCCTGAAAAAAGACAGTATAATAACGGCAACTATTGATGTGATAGCAGCGGCAGCAGCATACTTTGCATATATTTTGTCTTTTTTCTTAAAAAGAGAACGGGTATGAAAGCTTATGAAAATGCACATCACTAAAGCAGATAGGCCGATTAGGATAATAAAACCTGTAAATGCTATGTATTGTATTCCAAAAAATATAGTAATCATGCTTTTAGGGAAAATGAGGGAAGCGCCGAGGAAGGAAGATCCAACAAGAATAGAGAGTTCATCTGCCCTGAGTGTCATTTCATCGTGTATCATTTCCTTTATGAAAGATTGGTTGATGATCCGCATTATGCCTTTAAAAATAACGTATAACTTTAAACCGAGGTAGCTCACCGCCAGCACCTGTTCATTATAAAAAAAAGACGCAACGAATAGCAATCCCAATCCCAGTATATACATTACTACCGTGGCGATTCCCAGGCTTATATTTTGGAGATATAATTTTAGCGCGGGAAAAACCGGAGACAGCAGGTATTTGCATTGAAGCTGACGTGAGATGGCGAAACCGGTGATCCCAAATATAACTACAGTGCTGCTTACGTAAGCAGCGGAAAGATATGTTTTATTGATAAAGACAAATATAATAAGCAACAGAGCGGGGATAAAAGTTCTGCAAAATGCCCATATGGCGGCTTTAACAGGCTGCCCTCTTCCATACAGCGCATAATCGCCGCTTAATGCAAAAACAGGAGCGAATATAAAAAGCCAGCAGGCAGGATACAGGGGGGCAAACAGAACGATCGCCATCATTAACAATCCTAATGTGATCCTTGCGCTTTGTGCCTGGTAATAAAATGGCTTCCAGTTTTTCTCCATCGCAATATGCCGGACCACTGAAAGCTGCAGCCCGAAACCGAGTATGCTTATTAACAGTTGAAATATAGAATCAATTTCCCCAATGGAAGATAAGGTAGCGGCTGAAGTGTTCTTTGAAAGGAATTTCAGTGCAACCAAGGTAAATACATGCGCTGCACCGGTCAGGAACGCTATTTGAGATAATCTTTTGAACATTGGTTACAAACTAAGGCCATTACTACCATGTAATTGGTGGGGATGAATTTTCCGCTGACAGCATTTCGCCGCACGACGAACAACGTATGCTGCATATTTTTAAAGTTGTTTACTGATCTGGTTTAGTGTGTTTCCGGCTTTGCTTTTTATCCATCTTGTCCAGGAACCTGTAACACTCAATGAGCAATACCAGGAAAAAAGAGGTAAGCAGTCCCATCCATGCATATTTGAAAAATTCCTGGTTATAGCCCGAAATTTTCATACCTCTCTTATTAATGTCTGAAGTAATGCGAAAAGTACTTTGCTCCTCAATAAGCTTATTTCGTATGCCGGTTATTGCATCTTTCAATTGCATTTCTTTATCGTACAGTTCAATTTCAGGATTGCTAAAGCTTTTATTGTTGCTACCCAGTACCACATTTCCTCCTTCACCTTTAGCGTTTCCCCGGGTAATGCTTATATTATAAGCAATGCGCAAAGAATCTAAGCTTGTTAAAGAGCGGCTTAACAGCGCTTCTTCTTCTTTTAATACATTTCTTAATTTGTCCTGTAACGCTATAAGGTCCTTGTTTTGCTCCAAATTTTTAACTAAGCCGGACTGTATGCTCCGGTATATCTCCGGGCTGTGGCTATACACCCTTATGCGCTGTAGCGGATAATTAACACCAGTAAGGTTTTTTCTGAAATCATCATATTTAATAACCATTACTCTTTGGGTGTCATTGACCGGGTTGTTACGGCTGTAATCTGATATAAAGTCTTTATAGAATTTAACAGTTTCAAGTTCATCATCTACAGGTGATATTTCAAACCGGATTAATTTTCTGCTGGCTGTTTCCGTAATGTCAAATACATCAGTGAGCTCTTTTATCTTCTCATCACTAATTAATGAATTAAAATAGTCTATAGCATTATACACCTGCCTTGAACTTCCAAGGCTAGATCTTACTATCATATCTGAATAGTATACCGGACCTTCTTTAAAATAGAAATATAGGCCCAGGCTCAAACCTGCCAGTGCTCCTGCTACTAACCACACAATTTTTCGCTTAATGAATATGAAAATGGAAAGGATAAGCTGGAATAGAAAAGAAAAAAATGATCCAATAGCCCTGGCTATAGAGGAAAATAATTTTCCAACGAGGTTCAAAAAAACACCCAGATCAATTTCACTTTCTTTTTGATCATTGGTTGGTTTAGTATCTGGCTGCATGAAACAGAATGTTAAAAGTATTGTTGGTAATAGTTACTTAAAAAAATCAAATATATGAAAGAGTTCTAAAATGAAAACGATGTGGATATAAAACAATGTGGCAAATACTCATACAAACCTACTTTATATTCAATAGGATAAACATATTTATAGCTGTTCATATCCCTAAAGCCGCTTTTGATATTTAGTTACTATATATAATTTTATTTCTATTATTATATTGTAAGTAAAAACACTTAAATGTGTTTTTTTTTCTTATAAATCAGTTGGCATCAAAATTTTTTCTTCAAAGCAACGTTATGCAAAAGCAACCTGTCAAATAAACCTGATAGCTAAAACATTGTAACCGTTCATTCAACACATTAAATGAAAATTTTTTGTGAAAGATGGCCCAAACAGAAAGTTTGGCTTAATTTTTTTACGTTGAAACCTGTTTCTTTGTGCAAATTTCCAAAATACCGTTACCGGTGTTGGGGCGAATTTTACGAAGACCTATAAAAGAAGACCATAATGTTTGTATCAAGTATTAAACCATTATCCTACGACCGGAATCTTAAATTAAAGAGCCAGGAATCATTGCGAACCTATATCCGGGAGAAAAAGAAATATCTTATTGTTAAGCGATCTTTTGATCTTGTATTATCTGTTTCGGTTATTATATTATTAATGAGCTGGTTATTGCCCTTAATTGCCATTTTGATCAGGCTAAGTTCTAAAGGAAGCATATTTTTTGTACAAAAGCGGGTGGGCTTTCTCGGCCGGTCGTTCAATTGCTATAAGTTCAGAACAATGGTGATGAATAAGGAGGCCGATACACAGCAGGCGGTTCAAAATGATCCCCGCATTACCAGGGTGGGAAAATTTCTCCGCAATTCTAACCTTGATGAGTTACCGCAATTCTTTAACGTTTTGATGGGAGATATGACTATTGTGGGCCCACGCCCCCATATGCACAGCGATTGCCAGCATTTCTCAGAAGTTATTGATAATTATAAGTTCCGCAATATTGTAAAACCAGGTATAACCGGTTTGGCCCAGGTAAAAGGATTCCGCGGTCCGGCTAAAACCTATGAAAGCATTTTCAAACGGTACCAGTGGGATGCCTTTTATGTGAGAAATGCCAACTTTTGGATGGATCTGCGCATCGTTAGAATAACAGCGGCACAGACCTTCTCTTTTATTTATAAACTGATCTTCCCTGTTACTACTGCAGAAAAACAGAAGGAGATAAGGGGAAAAACCTACCAGAAACTTTTATTAGATATGCGGCAAAGAATGAATGGCTTTTTATAGTTAGCCTGCCCATCCTTCCCTGTCGAGGCTCCTGTATTGTATGGCTTCTGCAAGATGTTCTGTTCTGATATGGCTACTGTCCGCAAGGTCTGCGATGGTTCGTGAAACTTTCAGTATGCGGTCGTAAGCTCTTGCTGAAAGATTAAGCTTATCCATCGCGGTTTTTAAAAGCGTTTGTCCTGCTGCATCTATGCCGCATATTTCTTTCAGCATTTTACTGCCAATTTGCGCATTGCAATAAATACCTGCATGACCGGTATATCTCATGGACTGTATTTCTCTTGCTTTAATAACCCGTTGTCTTATGGAAGCGGAATCCTCACCTCCTTTTTGTGCAGCTAATGCTGAAAAGGGAACAGGCGTAACTTCCACATGAAGGTCAATCCTGTCTAACAGCGGCCCCGAAATTTTATTCAGGTATTTTTGAACTGCGCCTGAAGGGCAGGAACACTCCTTTTCCGGATGGTTGTAAAAGCCGCAGGGGCATGGGTTCATAGAAGCTATGAGCATGAAGCTTGCCGGAAAATCTACCGCCACTTTCGCTCTAGAGATCGTTACTTTTCTTTCTTCCATGGGCTGCCGCATTACTTCCAGCACTGTTCTTTTAAATTCGGGCAGTTCATCTAAAAACAATACGCCGTTGTGCGACAATGATATTTCTCCCGGTTGAGGTATTCCGCCACCTCCTACCAACGCCGCATCACTAATGGTATGGTGCGGAGAACGGAAAGGCCGGCGCGAAATAAGAGTAGTATTAGCAGGAAGCTTACCGGCCACGCTATGGATCTTTGTGGTTTCCAGCGCTTCCTGTAAGGTAAGCGGAGGCAAAATGGAAGGTAGTCGTTTGGCCAGCATGGTTTTTCCGGCGCCGGGCGGACCTATTAATATGGCGTTATGCCCACCCGCTGCAGTAATTTCCAACGCGCGTTTAATGTTTTCCTGGCCTTTTACATCGCTAAAATCAAACTCAAAGCTGTACTGCGACTGGTAAAATTCTTCCTTCGTATTCACTACCACAGGCTGAAGCGAGGTTTCGTCCTTAAAAAAATCAATTACTTCATTGATGTGGCTCACACCATATACGTTCAGGTTATTTACCATACCGGCTTCCCTGCAATTCTGCATGGGTAATATCAAACCTTTAAACTGCTCTTTCCTGGCGGTAATGGCGATAGGTAATGCGCCTTTGATGGGTTGAATATTTCCATCCAGACTCAGTTCACCCATAATAACGTATTCGGAAAGCCTTTCAGCATTGGGAAGTTGTTCGCTGGCGCCCAGGATGGCGAGCGCGATGGGTAAGTCGAAAGCCGTACCGGTTTTCTTAATATCAGCGGGAGCAAGGTTTACAATAACTTTAATGCGGGGCATGTAATACCCGTTGTTTTTTAAAGTGCTTTCAATGCGCTGTTCGCTTTCTTTTACCGCATTATCCGGCAATCCTACCAGATAGAAAAATTTTCCATCGGTAACGTTTACTTCCACCGTAATGGTAAGGGCCTCCACCCCATACACGGCGCTTCCAAAGGTTTTAATCAGCATACAAAAAGGTTAGCCTAATGAATAGAATGAAATTACTGAAATAGTTTGAGAATGGAGGTATGAGGGTGGAGGGTATAGGGTGAAAGGTATAGGGCCGTGACCTTGTACCTCCTTATACCTTGCAACCTGTAACATCCCACCCCCCTCACACATTCACCACCAGTACCGGAATTTTCAATTCATGCCTTACGGTGTTTATGGTTTGCCCGTGTATAAAGTCCTGCAAACCGCTGTGCCCGTGAGCGCCTATTACCAGCATATCGGCCTGCTGCTCCTTGGTAATACGTACAATTTCACCGGCTCTTTTATCGAATCCAAGCGCTATATCTGCTTTATATCCTTTTTCCTGCAAGGTTTTTTTATATGACAGCAGCCTTTTTTCGTCTTCTTTTGTTTCATGATCATCGCTTTCTCTTCCCAGCAATCTTGCAGAAACGCTTTCTACTACATGAATGAGCAGGTAGGTGGCATGTGTATTGCCCTGTGCAAGGGCATACGATATAAGTTTGCTGTCGTTTTTGCTGAAATCGAGCGCGACGGCGATTTTGTCAAACTTTGGTATATTCAAATCAAAGCTGTCTTTCATATCCGGATGTACTGTAAGTGAGGCTGGTTTGGCAATTTTGTAAAATAAAGGACGGAAACTAATATATAGCAAAAGACTGAAGAAAAAAACGCCGGCAGCAATAATAACAAATTTCCAGAATACATTGCCTGGGTTTTCAAAAATGGCGGCAAACTCGCCGCCTACCATTCTAATGTTAAGGTATACTAAGATGAGAGCAATGGTCCATGCAAAGAATTTGGTAACAGGCTTTATGGCGAATTTGCCCATCGTTTTTTTATCGCTTACAAAATGAATAAGCGGTATAACGGCAAAGCCTAACTGTAAGCTCAGTATCACCTGGCTCAGGATCAGCAAAGCGTCTAATTCTTTATCACCATAAATACCGATCACGATCAATGCAGGCACAATGGCAATGAGGCGGGTAATCAACCTTCTTAGTAAAGGGTTAATGCGCAGCCGGAGATAGCCTTCCATAACAATTTGTCCGGCAAGCGTGCCGGTAACGGTAGAGCTTTGCCCCGCGGCAATTAATGCGATGGCAAAAAGTGCCGAAGCGATATTGCTTCCCAGCAATGGAGATAATAACTGGTGCGCTTCTTCTAATTGGGCAACTTCGGTGCGGCCGGTTTTGAAAAAAGTAGCCGCGGCAAGTACCAGTATGGCGGCGTTTACCAGGAAGGCAAGGTTTAATGCAATGGTGCTGTCTACCACGCTCATCTTTAATGCATAGCGGATGCTTTTTTCGTCTCTTTTTATTTTCCGGGTTTGTACTAATGAAGAATGCAGGTATAAATTGTGCGGCATTACGGTGGCGCCGATAATGCCGATAGCAATATACAATGCTTCATTATTGGGTAAGCTGGGTATCAATCCGGTTGCTACTTCTGCCATATCGGGCCTGGCAAGCAGTATCTCAATTAAAAAAGAAATCCCTATCACTGCTACCAATCCTATAATAAAAGCTTCCATTACCCGCATGCCCATGCGCTGCAGGAATAATAATAGAAAGGTATCTAATACGGTAATGCTTACACCCCATAACAGGGGGATGCCGGTAAGCAGGTGCAGCCCTATGGCCATCCCCAGCACTTCTGCCAGGTCGGTGGCGGCAATGGCTATTTCGGCCAGTATATAGAGGATGAAGTTGATATATTTCGGGTAGCTTTCCCTGTTAGCCTGGGCCAGATCTCTTCCGCGCACGATGCCTAATCTTGCAGAAAGGCTCTGCAGCAATAAAGCCATCAGGTTGCTCATCAGCAGTACCCATATCAACGTATAGCCAAACTTGCTGCCCCCGGCCAGGTCGGTTGCCCAGTTACCCGGGTCCATATATCCAACGCTCACTAAGTAAGCGGGACCTAAAAAAGCCAGCGCCCGTTTCCATTTCGGTTTGTGTTGCAACCGGGTAGTGTCTATGCTTTGATGCACCTCGCTTAATGATACGTCTGAATTATTGCTGCGGTTCATCATGTGCAAATTGTATGTTGAGTGGATCGTTTGCTAACAGAATAATTCATATAATCTAATTAAAATTTTAGGCTAATCTAATAATAATTTTTTATTTTGTAATAATTTTAAGATCAACCTGTTTTATCCTTGCATTCGGGAGACATGCGCACCTGGTTATGTTAGCATTTCCCCGGTGCTATATGCCTGTTGCCGGTTGCCTGAACTGGTTTTATGTGGTGAAAATTCTAAAAAGCCATATTTTACAGGCTGAAACCAGGTAATATGCAAAAGTTTCTTACCATTTGTATGGCTGTACTTGTGTTGCTGGCGTGTAAAAGCAAAAAGAAGGACCTTTCCGGCGAAGACCCGGTGGATATCAATGATTTTATCGGGTTCTTCCAGGAGCTTCCCCTGCCTTATGCAATGGCCGATACCCAGATCAGCAGGAAGCTGCCCGATTCTTTATTGATCAGTACCAAAATACTGAATCAGTTTGTACCCGACACAGTATACAGCAAAAACTATGGAAAAAATACGCATCCTAAGTTTTATGCTTTAGGTAAAATAGAAGTGGAGCATAAAGAAACGTACCTGCTGGTGAAGGCGGCCACGCTTGCCAGGCAAATGGCTTATATTTTATGTTTTGATGAAGATAAAAACTTTAAGGCTGCGATGCCCCTGGTGCATAACAATCCTGACCGGCGTAAATCTATAACGGGCAGTATAGACAAGCGTTGGGTGGTTACTACCAGTGAAACGCATAAGGGTTCCGACGGACAGCAGTATTATAAGCTGAATGCATATGTTTATAATACCGCGGGCGTATTTACGCTTATTAAGATAGAATCCAACGAGCCGGTTGTTCCCAAAGAAGTATATAATCCTATAGACACTTTTTCCCGGAAGCATAAGCTGTCGGGCGATTATGTGCAGAACAAAAAGAATTTTGTTTCCGTACGCGATGGAAGAGATGCAAAAAAGCTATTGTTCTTTATACATTTTGAAAGAAAAGACGATTGCTCCGGCGAGCTGAAAGGTGAAGCCGTGCTGGTGAAGCCTAATATAGCGCAGTACCGGCAGGCCGGTGATCCCTGCGTGCTGCAACTGGCCTTTTCCGGGAATAAAGTAACTCTTAGCGAAGTGCAGGGCTGTGGCAATTACCGGGGGATTAAATGTATTTTTGAGGGATCATATACGAAAACAAAAGAGGCAGCGAAACCCAAAAAGAAGGTACAGGGTAAAAAATAAAAGGAGTATGATCACAAAATGGCAAAGGAATGATAGAGGGATACCATAACCATATTTCCCGTAAAAAGAATGTGTATGCGGTAAGCAAATCTTTTAAAAAATATTTAAAACGATATGGCAGGGAGATACAACTGCCCATTTCTTACGATTCGTTAAGGTATTTCCAGGGCGCTATGCCCTGTTATAATAAAAATGGTGAGGATACGCTGTGGGAAACCGTTTTTTATCATCAGTCGCTTACCCGTGAAATTCACCAGTCGCTCATACGGATATACTCTTTCATTAAAGCTGCCGGCGCCAACCAGGCTGAAGATCATTTGCATGTAGAAAGAATTGACTTTTGCGTGTTCGGCAATTCACAACCCTTCCGGGTAAAAGTAGTTAATAACTATAACGACGTATATAGCTATCTCTATATAAAAAAAGCAGACGCGTCCCGTATATTGGGGCTGGAGCTGGAACACCTGCTGTCGCCCTATTATATCAATTACTTAGTTGATAACGATACTTTAATTGAAGAGCATATAGCCGGCGTACCCGGAGATATGTTCATTAATGAGTTCCTTCACCGCCCGGATTTTAACCCGATACGTATTGCCAAGGAGTTTGTGAAATTTAACGAACGCTGCTTTGCCAGGTTATTGGGCGACATGAGAAGCTATAATTTTGTATTTGATATTACCCAGGACTTTGATGATGTGCAATTTTGCATACGCGCTATTGATTTTGACCAGCAATCGTATGAAGGGCGAAAAAACTTTTATTTACCACAATTTTTTAAGGAAAACAGGGTTTTTGTACAATTGGTGCAACAACACCTGAATGCCGAAGTAATAGAACAGTACCAGCAGGAAGAACGGGCCCAACTTTTTAAACGCATCAAATCGCAACGGCACCGCTTAGGCGATCTAAAGGCTTCTGTTGATAGGGATGAGCTGGCGCCTCCTGAAAAAATAAGGCAATTGTCGCAGGAGCTTGCGGCGTATTTCGGCAATGATAAATTTCTTCAGTGCCACAGTATGGCTGAGGTGCTCCGTATCCAGTTGAGGGAGCTTGTGGTAACGCATTTGTATAAAAGCTCATGAATTATCCGTCATCCGGTATTACCGGAAATGCGAAATGCAGCATACATCCCGGCGGATTAAGCATTTTCAGGTATTTTTGTTTCACTATTAAATATCCCTCATGAATTTTTTTAACCATTTTGGTCGTTATATATTGATGATTAAGGGAATGTTTACCAAACCCGAAAACTGGAGAATGTACTGGAAAGAACTGATGCACCAGTGCTCGGATATTGGTATCGGATCTTTAGGTATAGTAGTAGTGGTGGCTTTGTTCATTGGCGCGGTATCCACACTGCAAACTGCTTACCAGCTGGTAAGTAATCTTATTCCGAAATCTACCATTGCGCAAATTGTACGCGATACGGTGATCCTTGAATTTGCGCCTACCATTACCTGTATTGTACTGGCGGGAGTGGTAGGCAGTAAAATTGCGAGCGAACTGGGCAACATGCGGGTAAGCGAGCAAATTGATGCCCTTGAGATCATGGGAATCAATACCAAGGCCTACCTGATCATGCCCAAGATACTGGCTTCCTTCATTATGATCCCCCTGCTGGTGATCATTGCAGGCGTACTGGGCATATGGGGCGGGCGGCTGGCAGGAACCATGGCGGGCATCCTATCTCCCGAAGAATTTGATGGGGGACTGTTAAGCGGCTTCCTTCCCTTTAATGTAACTTTTGCATTGTATAAGGCCTATACTTTCGCTTTTATCATTTCAAGCATACCTGCTTATTTTGGATATTTTGTGCAGGGTGGCGCACTTGAAATAGGCAAGGCAAGTACAACAGCCGTGGTTGCCAGTTGTATAATGATACTGTTTGCAGATTATGTATTGGCCGCATTACTCTTATAAAATCAATATATCCTCATGATCGAGATAAAAGATTTGAAAAAAAGCTTTGGCGATAAGGTAGTGATCAATAGTGTGAGCGCAGTAATGGAAACAGGAAAAGCCAACCTTATTATTGGCGCCAGCGGAAGCGGGAAAACCGTTTTAATGAAATGTTTGGTGGGTCTGTTTGAGCCCGACAGCGGTGAAATATTATACAGTGGCCACAGCTTTACCGGTATGGAAGAAGAGGAAAGAAAAGAATTACGCCAGCAAATAGGTATGCTGTTCCAGGGATCGGCGCTGTTTGACAGCCAAACCGTGGAGCAAAACGTGATGTTTCCCTTAGATATGTTTACCCGGCTATCCTATGCAGAAAAATTAAAGAAAGTAAATGAAGTTTTAGACAGGGTTAACCTGAAGGATGCCAACAAAAAATTTCCGGCCGAAATAAGCGGTGGTATGAAAAAGCGGGTGGGCATTGCCCGTGCCATTGTATTAAACCCGAAATATCTTTTTTGTGATGAACCCAATTCAGGGCTTGATCCGCAAACCTCGCTGGTAATTGATAAGCTGATTTACGAGGTAACCAGGGAGTTTAATATGACCACTGTTATTAATACGCACGACATGAACAGCGTGATGGAGATAGGCGATCATATTGTTTATATGCACCAGGGAGAAAAAGAGTGGGAAGGAAACAATAAGCAGATCATATACAGCAAGAGTAAAAAGCTCAATGATTTTATTTTTGCCTCCGAATTTTTGCAGGATGTAAAAGAGATGCGCATGCGGGAAGCGGAAGGAAAGGCGCCCAATGGGAAAAATGGCAGCCATTAGCTATCGTTGCGGAGACAGAGTCTCCGGAGAACATAACAGGTACGAAGTCCGGAGACTTCGTACAGCGGAAGACTTCGTACAGCAGTTGTTTTAGCATATCTGCCAACTGCATAGTTTATCGTAAACTTCGGGTTTATATCTTCACAAGTTTCTCTGCTGCTTTCATTGCTATTACCTCAGCCATTGTTTTACCAATGTCTGCCGGGCTGTCTGCTACGGTAATGCCGCATTCGCGCAGTATTTTCATTTTGGCCGCTGCCGTATCGTCTGCGCCGCCAACAATTGCGCCTGCATGACCCATACGCCTCCCCGGAGGGGCGGTTTGTCCGGCGATGAAGCCCACCACAGGTTTAGTGCCGTTTGCTTTAATCCATCTTGCCGCCTCGGCCTCCATGCCACCGCCAATTTCACCTATCATTACAATGCCATCGGTTTCATCATCATTCATGAATAATTCTACCGCTTCTTTGGTAGTAGTACCAATAATAGGGTCGCCGCCTATTCCGATAGCGGTTGAAATGCCCAGTCCTGCTTTTGCCACCTGGTCTGCCGCCTCATAGGTGAGCGTTCCCGATTTGGAAACAATACCAATCCTGCCTTTTTTAAAGATGAAGCCCGGCATGATACCCACCTTGCATTCGCCGGCTGTAATTACACCCGGGCAATTGGGGCCAATAAGCCTTGATGCGGTGCCTGCCAGATAATGTTTAGCTTTGATCATATCCTGCACAGGTATGCCTTCCGTTATACAAATAATAAGCCCGATGCCTGCTTCAGCAGCTTCAATAATAGCATCGGAAGCAAAAGCCGGCGGCACAAAAATTATAGAAACATCAGCGCCGGTTTGCTGTACCGCATCCGCAACGGTGTTGAACACCGGGCGGTCTAAGTGCTGCTTGCCGCCTTTTCCGGGCGTAACACCGCCTACCACCTGTGTTCCGTATTCTATCATTTGTGTAGCATGAAAAGTACCTTCTGTTCCGGTAAAACCCTGAACAATTATTTTAGATTGCTTGTTAACTAAAACCGACATGATGTATATATTATTACTGTTTAAGTAGCTGCGCAAAAATAGGGGAATTTCAGGGAATATCAGGTTGCAGATTGCAGGTTGAAGGTATGAGGCATAAGGTATGAGGTGTTGGTGTCATGGGTATCAGGCTCTGTCTTAGGTTAAGGGTCCGTTAACCCTAACAATCCTTCCTGGTGGCAGTGATGTATGTTGAGCATCATTTATAAAAATGATTTAATTTGAAGGATATACTTAAAGTATATACCTTTATTAAAAGGAAAGTATGAAAATATTATCATTAAAACTGGACGATGAAATTTTTGATGAAACAGAAGATATTACTTCAAAGTTAAAAATAGCCAGGAATCGTTACATCAATGAAGCGGTTAACATCTATAATCTTTTCAACAAAAGGCGTCTTTTAAAGAAGCAGCTTTTAGAAGAATCAAAACTCACAGGTAAAGATGCTATGGAGGTTTTGCATGAATTTGAAAAGTTAATGGATGAAAATTAAGCAATACGACATTTGGCTTGCAGACTTAAATCCTGCCAGAGGAACAGAACCTGGTAAAACACGACCTGTTGTTATTATTCAAACAGACCTTCTCAATGATGCGCATTTTTCTACAATCATCTGTCCAATTACGACCAATGTAAAGCCAGACATTCAATTGCTGCGCGTACATTTAAAGAAAGATCAACTCATTAGTATAGGTGATGTTTTAGTTGATCAAATAAGGGCAATTGACAACAGACGCCTGATCAGGCAGATAGGGAAGCTTAACAAAGCACAAATTCAAACCCTAAAGCAAAATATCAGGATTGTTTTAGACTTATAAAGCTTAGTCCTCCTTTTCTAAAATCACGAATTGCCGGGTAATACGTTCTCCGGTTTCATCTACGATAGTTACAAAATGAGTTCCGGGATTCGGATCCAATGCCATTTGATGCGTATGAACGGTAGTGCCGATATAAGTATCATCTAAATGCCAGAAAATTTTTGCCTCCGGTTTTTGATGTGCAGCGGTAAAAACGGTTCTTCCCTTTTGTCCGCTAATTTCGCGGGGAACGTAAATTTTTGCATCGGGTTCGGGATAAATAAGCGCCATAGGCTTATGTGAATCCCAGGCTGCACAGCCCGGCTTATAAGGCGGAACAGGCTGGTAATCGAAATGCTTGCGTTTATAATACCATTCCATTGCCGGCGGAAGCACCAGCCAGCTTTTATGCACCATAGCGGAAGGTGACACACAATTTTCGGTTACCCGGTATTGCTGGTCTGCATCTAAGTGAATAACGGTATGATAAGGGCAGAGCGGACCATTAATAGCATTGGGTGAAGCTTTTAATGTGTCAATATCGGTGCAATCGGTATTGGCCCTGAACCCTGTTTGCCTGCACACTGTTATATTGGTGTATTGCAGTGCGGGCTCAGCAAACCAGGGCGACGCCGGCAATGCACGAACGATATCAAACAGGATAGGAGCGGCAGCCTGTACTCCGATCAGCCCCGGCCGGCCTTCGCCGCTGCCATTACCGGCCCACACCGCAATTACAAAACGGGGTGTTACACCAATGGCCCATGCATCCCTGAACCCGAAGCTGGTACCGGTTTTCCATGCCACCCGCTGTGCTGAGCCGAATTGCTTCCACAGCCCTTCTTCTCCCGGGCGCATCACCTCCTCCATTGCCTGGAACATATACCAGATAGAAACGGGGTCAACAAAATTGAAGGTTGCTGTTCGAGCTGCCAGGGTAGTTGAAGGGCTATTTTGCCGGCTGGCAGCATCAAGGTAATAAGGTGCATGAAAATCTTTTGCCAATACTTTCCCGTTATTTTTTTTGGCATGTTTGAGCGCTCTTGCCATTCCCGCATACAATCCGGCCATACCCCAGGGCGTAACTTCACAGCCGCCCAGGATAAGCGACAGTCCATAGTGATCAGCTGGCTGGTTTAAAGTAGTGATGCCTGTTTTTTTCAGCAGATCATAAAAGCGCGGGTACTTATAATCACGCAGCATGCGTACGGCAGGCACGTTTAATGATCTCAACAAAGCACGGGAGGCCGGAACCGCGCCGTCATAATCGTAGTCGAAATTTTGGGGCGTATAACCTCCGATCTGCGTAGGAATATCGGGTACCAAAGTATGAGGCAGTAACAAGCCGTCTGTTAACATGCCGGCATACAGTATGGGTTTTAAGGCGCTCCCTGGGCTTCTGCGCGAAGTAATGATATCAACGCTGCTTTGCAGTGTTATGTTTTCGGGGTGATAAGCGTTGCCTACGTATGCCAGGGTTTTTCCGGTTTCCACCTCTAACACCAATGCACAAGCGTTGTTGATTCCATTGCCTTTTAAGAAACGGTGATGCTGCTCTACGATCTGTGTAACCGTGTTTTGCAGGTTGCGGTTAATAGTGGTTTGAACACGTGTATAAGTGCCGGGAGCCGCTTCCTGTTTAAACCGCTGCAATAAGTGCGGCGCCAGTTGGGGTAAAGGCTTTGGCGCCTGGGGCAGGGGTTCCAGCTTGGCGAGTGCACAGGTAGTGCTGTCTATCTTTTTTTCTGCCTGCAATTTATCTAAAAGGCGGTTTCGTTTTTTTAACAGCGATTCCCTGTTTTTCCCCGGATGCACGAGTGCCGGAGCATTGGGTAATACCGCCAGCGCCGCCGTTTCGCCCCAACTGAGCTTATCCGGCGCCCTGCCATAATACCGCCATGCGGCCGCATCAAGTCCTACTACGTTGCTGCCAAAAGGCGCATGAGATGCATACAAAGCCAGTATACTTTCTTTGGAACGGGCCATTTCCAGCCGCACCGCTAATATGCTTTCGATGAGCTTCTGAAAAACATTCCTGTTTTTATTGCGCGATAAACGGATCACCTGCATGGTAATGGTACTGCCACCGCTTACTGTTTGCGAAGATTGTATATTTTGCTGTAAGGCCCGGAATATAGCTAAGGGATCAATACCCGGGTGATGGCGGAAGCGCTTATCTTCAAAGCTGATGATGCACTGCCTGAATTTCTCCGGTATGTTTTCATTATACGGGAAACGCCATTGCCCGTCAGAGGCAATAGTAGCGCCTAATAGTTCTCCCTCGGCATCTTCAATAATATAAGAGGTGGGCGACTGGAACAAGGGATCGGGCAAACAAAACCCAAACCATACCAATCCTGCAATCATACCAACCCAAAATATTTGGGTTCTTCTTTTTAGTTTGCGGAACCGCTGATATATGGAAGAAAAAGACAGGCTCATTTAAAAATATATCATCCGGGCTTTAATTGTATTAACAATAAATCACAAACCGCAAACTATAAATCACAAATCATCTCACTTCTACCCATTTCCCTTTTATGCCTGCGCTAATGGTATTATCGTACATGGCTTCGCAATATACACCCGGTAAAAAATATTTTCCTGCATAAGCCGCGTTCAGCATTACATAATAGGTGAGGGTTTCTCCTTCCTTTATATCAAAATGGGTATATACCCTGTCATCCCGAATATCCTGATAGCTGAAAGGAGAAGATTTAAAGCTGCCTTCATTATCTAACATGCGGGTATTCAGTATTTCCCATCCGCCGGGGAATACCTGCGAAAGGGTCATGTTGTTATACTTACCGCGGATGCCCGGATTACGGATGCTTACCTTTGCTACGAAATCTGTTCCCTGTGCTATGCTTTCAATATTCAGCGGATTACCGCTTAAGCTGGCATAGCTAACGTTCAGGGATAATACATCGGCGTTATTATTTACCTGCAGGTCTTCCCCGGTAACCGATTGCCCCTGTGTGATAAGCCGTGCATATAAAACATTTGTTCCCTTATTGGTAAGGGTTATTTTTTTATTGGCGTCTGTAACGCTTACCGGTATTTGTGTAATATAGGATTGTGTATTAATGTTCACATTTTTACCATTTACGCTGGCTGCAGCAATTATTTTTTCTCCCCCCGTGTTTGTTCCGCAATAAGCGGCAATAGCTACCAGGCTATACGCCGTGGTTTGCGTGCTGTACCAGTTTTCAGTTGCTAACCGGGCGGAAACGGATCGCAGTACTTCCTCCGCTTCTTTTCGTTTATTCATTAGTGTGAGCGTTTCCAGCACCATTGCCTGGTCGCGCAAACCTGAACCATAGGTAATGCCGGGCAATTTGCGTTCTTCGAAGGCGGTGGGTAAGCCTGTAATAAGATCAGATGCTACTTTTTGCTGTCCTGCCAGTTCATAGGCCGCAGCCAGCCTCCATTTGGCCTCCGGTGAAAGATATTTGAATTCCTTTAACCGGTTCATAGCGCCTAATTCGGGCGATTTGGCCAAAGCTAAAAGATACAGGCGATAAGATTGTGTAAGGTCGCCACCATAAAAATTGGTGGTAGATGGCGCCCAAGCGTTAGCTTTACCGCGCTGATAGCTAAGCCACTGCTGCATCAGATCTGTTGGCACAATATATCCTTTCTCCCGGGCTTTCAGTAAAAAATGACCGGCATAGCTGGTTCCCCATTCATCGCTTTCGGTTAATCCCGGCCAATAGCTGAACCCGCCATCCGCGAGCTGAAAGTTTTTATAGCGCTCAATACCTGCGCGAACATTCCTTTCCGTTTCCGCTTTTTTACGGTCGCTCAAATCCGTTAGCTGGCTAAGCACCAATTGCGGAAATACTGCGGAAGTAATTTGCTCAATGCATCCATGCGGGTATTGTATAAGATAGGCTAACCTTTTTTCAAGATTAATGGGCGGTATGCCTGAAATTTCAAGCGTGGCTTTTCCGTTTACCGGAATGCCAACAGGTATTACCGTTTCATTCCATTGCTGGTCCGCCTGGAGCACCGATCCCACTACGGTGGTTATTGCTGGGTTAGGATTGCGTACATCCAGCTCCACTTCGTATTCCGCTTTTTCAGCACCGCCGGATGCGGTAAGCTTTACTTTGCCGATACCTGTATTTTCTTTCACCCTTACGCTAAAATACACCATCTTTTCCCCGGGTGATGTAAAAGACACCTTCCGGGAAGCATTGCCCACAGTTTCAAGATAAGCGTTGTTTTGGAGCGTTACGGTTACATCGCGTATATTATTTTCCATGACAAAAACAGTAACCGGTAGTTTAATGGTTTCCATTGGTCCAAGCACACGGGGCAGGGTTCCCAGAAGCATCAATGGTTTTTTTACCGCTATGGTTTTTTCTGCGAAACCATAGGCATCTTCTCCTGCGGCAACCACCATTGTCCTTACCGAGCCTATATAGGGCGGCAGTTGAAAGTTATGCGTTTGCTTTTGACCTTTTTTTAAATGGAAGGGGCCCATATATTTTACTACCGGCTTAAACCGGTTGGCTCTTTTTTCTTTGGCGCCGCCACTGGCTGCTTCATCACCCCCAATGGTTAAGATCCGCTCAAGCCCCGCACCCCAGGCGCCAATAACATTATCAAACAGGTCCCAGCTTTTTACGCCCAGGGCTTCCCTTGCATAAAAGGCATCGTGCGGACTGGGTGTTTTAAAACGCGTAAGGTCAAGCAATCCTTCATCTACTATCGCCACGCAATAGGTCATGGCTTTACCTGATGTTTCGGAAACGGTAACGGTAGTTTGTTGTTCGGGGCGTATCACATCGGGCATACTGATCACCGGTTTGATCACGGTGTTCCTGTCTTCAATTAAAATAGGAATAACACCATACATGCGGATAGGTAAATCATTTACCGTTTGTGCATGGGGTTGCAGCAAGCTTACATTGGCATATATGTTAGGCGCCATGCCGGCTTCGGCTTTAAAGGTATACAGGGTTTGACCCTCCTGCGTTTCGATCCAGTCTGTTTTTATAACACGGCTGCCCGATTCAATGCTGATCAAAGCCCTTCCGCCTTTGCTGCCTGGTATTTGAAGCGTGATATCCTCACCCACATTATATTTTTCCTTATCAGAAGTAAAAGACAACATTGCCGCAGCGGAAGGATCGCCGGTATTACCACGGGCCTGCCACCAGGGATCATCAAAGTATACCACCTGCCCGGTAGTATGCCCGCTGCTGCGGTCTCTTACTAAAACCAGGTAGCGGCCCCAATCGCCACCGGGAGCCGAAAAAACCCATTTGCCTGCACCATTGGTTAAACGAACGGTATCTTTCTTCAATAATTTATTATAGGTGTCCTGTGTAAAATTGCTGAAGCCATCGCCGGTATTATCCCACCACCAGCGCCAGTTTACGCGGTACAGTTCTACCTCCATTTGTTGTGTGCCGGATAATGCATTGCCATTGGCATCTACATTTACAACAGGCAGTTCGTAGCTTTTGTCGGTTAACAGAAATCCCCAGGGTTTCTGTCCTTCGGGCATATTAATTCCTGCATAGCTTTTATAAGGACTGTAGGGGATAACCATATTGTCTACACTGAAAGCGCCGCCCGGCTCAAAAACTTTTACGAGCAGGCTGGCGGTGAGCATGCCCGGGGCATTTTTTATGGCGCCAAATGTTGTTTGCACAGGCGCCGCACCTTCTTCATTCAACCTGCCATCGAATATGGTTTTGGTTTCGGTAGCATATCCTGCTGTGGGGTCATCAAAATGATAGTTGGGATATTTTTTGAAAACCGTTTTCCGGGCATATAATGAGACATCAATTTTTGCCGAAAGATTTTTTGCAGGGGTGCCAAATAGCCATTGCGATTTTAGCGTGCCTCGTGAAACGCCGTCTTTGCCTAATACGGGGTCTTTACCAAAATCCAGGTCAATCTTCAGGCGGTTAGGCATCACCGTTTCTACCTTCAGCCTTTTTTCGAACACAGCCCCACCCACTTTAATCCTGGCCAGCCAGTTGCCCGTAGGAGAGGAGGCATCCGTAGAAGTGGTGAAAAGATAAAAGCCATGTTCGCCCTTGGTTTCAACCATGCGTTTGTATAATTGTCCCTGCGGTGTAATTAAACTCAATTCTACCGGGTGATCCTCAGGTAGTTTGCCGGCTTTATCTTCAATAATAAAATTAATGTACATGGTATCGCCCGGCCGCCATACGCCGCGTTCCCCAAAAATAAAACCTTTGAGGCCGTTCTTTACTTCCACGCCCGATACATCAAAACGGCTCAGCAGCAAGGAGCTGCCATCGTCTAACTTCAGGTAGCCTTTTTCGCTGCCTTTTCTGGCTACTAACAAGTAAGGCTTTTTTTTCAAGTCAAAATTGGCCAGCCCGTTTTTATCACTTTTGGTTTTAAAAAGCACCTGTTGCTGGTAATCGAGCAGTTCCAGCTCCACATTATCCACTGGCGTTGCAGACAGGATGTCGGTTACGGCAACAAGCATGCTGTTGTCATTGCCCCGTTTGGCTGTTAGCCCTATATTGGATGCTATGATATTACGGCTGGCCCATCTTTCTTTATTATAATAAGAGGGGCTGCAGGGGTTATCGCGCTGGTTCCAGTTATACCCGTAGGGATAATACGCGTTGTATACTTTCCAGAAGCCGTCATCGCTGTCTAATCCGCCGTCATCATCGCTGCTGTACCAGTTATAATATTCGTTCTCATCGTCGTCAATTTTTTTATCAGCGGCGCGGCAGGTATACAGCGAATATTCTGGCCGGAACCCGATTGTTATATGGTATATCGCACCGGGTTCTGTTTTCAGGTATTTGTCTATATCTAATGAAAACTTTTGTTTACGGTGCAGGTCAAGTGTTTTGTCGTTATCTAACCGTAGGGTTTGCTGTACAACGGGCGTGGCTACACGACGAAGATCATATGCCCCGTCATAGTTGTTAGACTGAAAAAACCGGGGAATATTATTTTCATATATTTTAATAATGCTGATGTCCACTGCGCTGAGGTTAATGGTTTCAAAAGGCAGCACCAGCTTGCCGGAGTTGGGCAATATAACCCCGCGGCCGCGAATGGTAACGGAAGGCAGGCGGTTTTCAAAAAACAGGTTGGCGGTAAATGCTTTATTTAATTTGTTGTTCCAGATACTTTGTACGCCCTCGTTTACGGTAATCGTATAGTTACCGTCAAAATCATCGGGCACGTACAGCTTTACCTCGCTGCCATCTATGCTATAGCTTAGGTCTGTTTTATTGCTTACAGTGATCAGCCCGCTGAGTTGCTGACCGGTGGCAACAGCACCTGAAAACTGAACAAGCACATAGTTTTCTGTTTCCTGTACCGCCCGGATGTTAAGTACTTTAAAGTCGCCTATGGCCGGAACTTCTACTTCTTTGCTGCCTTTTTCCTTCAGTCCTAACGGAGCACCATCCCACTGTAGTTTTAATGCGGATGCGCCGGTTCCGCGTTTAATATCTCCTATAGTAAAGCGGTGGGTGCGGGTGCTTTCGTTGTGCTCCCATTTTATAGCAGGTGATTTACCCTCGTAAGCGGCAGCCAGTAATTTTTCAACTATAGCAGATGATTCTATATCGGCGGTCTCTATTGTGCCATTCAGCATCATCATTTCTTTTGAATTACCCACTGCTTTCAGCCCGTTTTCTTTTACATAGAAGCCCGGCGCTACTGCCTGCACATTAAAGGTAAAGGTGGCAAAGGCGTCCGGAACATTAGTGGCCTTGTTCAGCTTAAAATGCACCGTATATAGTTGTCCAGGCTTAAGATGTTCATCAGGTTTGAATTCTATGGTCCTGGCATCTACCCAATATGCTTTGCCTTTTACCGAAGGCGTAAAAGAAAACAGGGGCGCTTTAAGCGCTTCATTCAGCGCATGGGTTGAAGGTGCTTCTGCGGCTAAGCGTACCCGTATAACGGCCGCTTTTGAAATAACGCCCGAAGTATAACCGTCTACATACCGGCTGAAAGCAGGATCAACGCCTGTGATCTTTTCTTTTTGGTTACAGGCGAAGAACAGTACGGAAACCAATAAGAACGGAATATACCATTGTTTGCAAAAAAGGGCGATGCGCTTGATGTTCGTCATACAGGATGAGTTTAAACTTGCATAAAGCAAGGTAAAATTTTAATACATATCGCATTAAACCGGTAAGGTCATCACCCAAACCAGGCATATTTCTTTAAAATTAACAAAGGGCAGCACCAGCGATAAGCGTTGTTCTTTTAAAAACATACCGTTCATATTTCCTTTTCCCGGTATAGAAAGCGTATTTCCGGGAGGTTGTATCCTGATCTGGTCACTGAAATCCACTTCACCATTGCCATACCATTTAAAAACGGCTTCTTTGGCGCTCCATAGCAAGGTTAATTTACGCAGAAAAACAGATTCGGTTGCGGGGAGTACGCCGTTTTCATTTTCCATAATGCTTAATTCCTCCGTATGCAGGAATTTATGGCGTACACGGGCAACCTTTAGCGTGGGAATTTCAATATCAATACCCACCCGATACGAGCGGCTTACGATAGCTGCCGCGTAATCGCCGCAGTGTGAAATGGAGAAATGAAAAGCTTCATCGGGTAAAAAAGGTTTTTTGGTGCTGGCTATTTCAATCAGTTCATGCGGAAATTCGGGAAAAAGAAAGCGCAGGAGATAGCGGCCGGCTAAATGTTGCAGGCGTTTATGCGGATGGCTGATCTCCTGTTGCAGGGGAACCTGTGCCAAAAAAAAATCTTCAGGCTCGGCGATATGCCAAACCCCTAATTTTGTTGATGCGTTAATATTATGTTGAAAAAATAAGGGCATTACAAAAAACGAAATCCGAAATTCGCCGCGAAAGGGATTCCGGGACAAATAAACAAATAAATCAGCGAATGATACTATCTGACAAAAGAATACTGGAAGAAATAGAAAAAGGCACTATTAAACTGGCGCCTTACAACAGGGAGTGTTTGGGCAGCAATTCTTACGATGTGCACCTTGGTAAATGGCTGGCCACCTACCGCGAGCACATATTAGATGCCAAAAAGCACAACCAGATAGAATATTTTGAAATTCCCGATGAAGGATTTGTGTTATATCCACATATCTTTTACCTGGGTGCAACGCTTGAATATACAGAAACGCATGCCCACGTTCCTTTCCTGGAAGGAAAATCTTCTACCGGCCGTTTGGGTATTGACATACATGCTACCGCAGGTAAGGGCGATGTGGGTTTTTGCGGTAACTGGACGCTGGAAATATCTGTTAAACAACCGGTACGTATTTATAAAGGAATGCCTATCGGTCAATTGATCTATTTTCCGGTGGATGGTGAAATTGAAGTAAAATACAACCAGAAAAAAAATGCCAAATACAGCGGGCAGCCCGATAAGCCGATTGAAAGCATGATGTGGAAGAACAGTTTTTAAATTTGAAAGTGTGGTAATTTGAAAATTGGGAGGCAGGGTACAGGTTACAGGTTGCAGGGTACAGGTTGCAGGGTACAAGTTGCAGGCCCCTAACTGCAAACAATAAACCACAAACCATAAATCAAATCAGTCCGGTCTTACTGGTCTAACAGTTTCAACACCGCTTCATCACCCATTACCGCGTTGGCGGGGCGTGGATGAGCGGCATTAAATACTTCCAGGTCTTTTTGATCTAAAACTTTCGCAGGTGTTTCATCAATATCGCCAAAGCTATTGGTAACGGCTTTGAGGTTTAATGCAAGATGCCTGGCCATAAAGGGATACATGGCTTTTCGCTTGGAAGGGCCATAATCATGCTTTTCATCTGCCAGGTGAACCAGGGCTACATTTTTTTCTTTTTTATACAAGCGGTATACCTGCTGCATAAAAGGGTATTCTACCGTTGGATTGTTTTTTGTCCAGTCGTCGCCATCCGATATCAGCAGCATGGGGCGCGGAGCAGCCAGTGCGGCGATCTCCACGTTATTGGTCTGGAAATCGCCTTTTTTATGAATGGGCATACCGCTTTCGCAGGTACAGCCGCCAAAGAAATGTGCGGAAACCATTACGCAGGGTACGGAAACTTTAATGCGCGGGTCAAGCGCTGTTAGTAAAAAGGCTTGTGTGCCGCCGCCCGATGCGCCTGTTACGCCAATGCGTGCGGGATCAACCCCCGGGAGAGATAGCAGGAAATCGAGCGCCCTTGTACTGTTTATGGTTTGCAATTGCAGCCCCTTTGGCAATTTGTGATCGCATTGTTTTGAATCGCCATAACCGATCATATCCCAGGCGAAAACCACGGCTCCCATCCGGGCGAGCGTAGCGCAACGTATTTGCATTTGTTCATGAAATCTGCCGTCCGGATCAGCCCAGTGCCCGTGAGGAGAAAGAACTCCGGCATAAGATTTTTGTGGTGTAATCGGCCGGTACAGGTTTCCTGTAACATAAAAACCGCGCAGGCTTTCAAACGCTACATTTTCCACGGTATAGCCATCCATTATCTTTTTGCTGTGAATGATGGGTTTGGATACAGGTTTAGCCGGCATTGTTTCTAATTGCATGCCTTCGCGTATACGTGCCCGTATTTGGTCGGCACGATGCTGCCAGTTGCTTAAAGCGGCAGGTGTATGTTCCTCTAAGAATGCTTTGCCCTGCGCTTCGGTAAAATAAGCGCCTTTGCATAGTTCTTCCTGCGCAACCAAACTTCCTGAACCCATCAGGCAAAAGAAAGCGAATACCAGTATTTTATTCATGGTGATATAGAATGAAACAGTACTTTATTCAGACAATAATAACAACAATTTAGGATTTTCTTTCTTACTGCCGGAAGCATTTCCAAAAAGCCTGCTGCTGAATAAAATATTTTAAAAATCAACAATTAATGATTATTTGTTCAGCAATACTGTTTTCCCTGTTTGGGCCGAAGAACGGGCAGCTTCCAGTATGCGCACCACGGTAACATTATTAGGTAACGCGTAGAGCCCATCATCTGCTACTGTAATTTTCTTTCGCACCACATCGGCGAGATAAGTGAAAGGATTTTCATATACCGGGATATCTTTCGCGGTGTATTTGCGGCTTTGTTCCGCTTTGTCGTTTTTTTGTTTGATACGCATATCGCTGTTGTTCACTGTAATCACGTATCCTGTATTGCCATACAGCTCCATGTCTTTCCGGCCAAAGGGCCAGTTCCATGAAGCCTGGATGATAGCCTGGGCTGTGGGATATGTTACAATGATGGTTGCCTCGTCATCCACTTTAGGATATACATCGGGTTTAAACTGCCGGGTAACAGCGGTTACCGATAGGGGTTGTTCCCCTTTCATCAGCCATGTCATCAGGTTGGCGCCGTAGCATCCAAAATCAATAATAGCGCCACCCCCGTTCTGTACAGGATCGGTAAGCCAGTCTAAAAATGCCCTGCTTACGCCTATTTCCTTCGGGCCTTCATGACCATGATGAAACACCGCTTTTTTTAAGCCGCCTGTATAATTGCTGTCGTTAATCAGTTGGTATGCTTTTGCTGTAGCCGGGTACCACGAGGTTTCATAGTTGGTGAGCAGGTGAATATTATATTTCCGTGCAAGTGAATCCATCTCTAGCGCATGCGCTACGCTTACGGCCAGCGGTTTTTCCACCATCACATGTATGCCTCTTGGCGCGCAGGCCTGCACTACGGAAAGATGATCATAAATAGACCCGAAAGCAACTACCGCTTCCGGCTTTACGGCATCCAGCATTTTACCCAGGTCGTTGAACAGCAGCTTATCATCCAGCCCGAATGCTTTGGCAGATTGTTGTAATAATGGTTTGCTGGATTCATATACACCTACCAGTGTAATGTCACTTTGAGGTTTCCTGCCCAGTATCCAGCCGGAATGACCGTGCGATATACCGGCAACGGCTACACGAACAGGCTGCGCGGTGATGCAGGCAGCCGGAAGAAGGCAGATACAGCAGAGAAGATAACAGATAATTTTCATGACAGTTGTTTGAGGTGTGAGGTTTCAGGTCTCAGGGTTCAAGGTTCAGGTATCAGGACATACACTTTTTAACTGTCTCCAACTACCAAACCTCAAACTCCCTTTAACCGGCACGAGGTATAAAGATATTGTTTTCGTATTTTTTATACCAGGCAATTACATCCGCTACCACCTCGCTGTAAGTAACCATGCCTAATGGCTGGTCATTGGCCTCAAGATATTTCCCGTACGCCCAACTGAAAAGCGGTTCCACGGGATTTTCATATTTACTGTAATATGCTTTCAGCGTTGTGATATCTGCTGTAACGCCGGGATGTAATAAGGTTAAAAAATCCTGTGCCGCAATGGAATCTGTTCTGTGCAGGTTGCGGTTGGCATACAGGAAAAGATCGAAATAAGCGGAATACATAAAAAGGGAATCGCCGGAAGCGGTAGCTACAATAAAACCGGCAAAGCTGGCTTCGTTTTCTTTGGCATACCCCAACTGGTGCGCTATTTCATGGCAGTTAATGTAAGGCTGAAGAAATGGCGGAACATCGGTATTAACCTGGGCTTCCCCGGTAAAAGGATTGTAATAGCCGGAAAATCCGAAGTAATTACCGATAAAATTAAAAAAAGAGGGTTTTACCGAGGGGTGCGCATACTGCAGGAAAGGATATTTTTGTGCCGCCTGTGCAAATGCGCTGTTTGTTTTTATAAACAATTCTTTTGTGGAAGGATAGGGTATGTTCCGGTGTATTAAAGCCGCTTTGCACTCGTTCACTTTTTCCAGCAATACAGTATTGATGTGTATTAATTCTGCCTGTGAATATTTTTCACGTTCAAAATTCATTTGATAGTGAATTCCTTTCCGGTTATAATTCAATCCCCACATCAGGTTAAAAATGATATAGAGCAGCAAAAAAAAATGTACTGTTTTAAGCCAGGCTTTTTTTGAAGGGAGCCATGACCGTTTCTCTTTTCGCAGGCTTTTTATCCGTTGCGCAGCTTTCCATAGTGCAAACAGGAAAATAAAGCTGTATAAAACATCCCCGGCGCTAAAAGGAAGCCATCCGAAAGCTATTCTTAAAAACGCACTGATAAAAGGGTATATCCCGGAAGTATAAGATGATTCAACAAGGCCCGGAAAGGAGGCATATAAACGTATGCCTGCTGCAAGGCATACCAGAAAGAGAAGGACTATAACACTGCGCTTAGAGGGGTTTTGCATAACTTACCGGCGCCCGAATGATTTTGATATTGAAACCTCAAAGTAAATGGTTTTTGCACAACAAACTGAATCGGAAATAATTTATGTTTAAAAGAGATGCCGCAGTTCCTGTTGAACACATTATAGAAAGCGATAGCAAAATCCCTGCTATCTTAATTTCGGCTCTGAAATCCTTATCAACTATTAAACCTCCATCAGGAGAGGCAATACATCCGGACAATAGCATCCCTGCACGGCTTGCAAAAGTCGTGCAGGGCAAATAAAACGGTTCCGGTTAAGGAAGAAAATTATTGTGCGATGGCATGTTCTTCGTCAGTGGCCATTTCTACCACATTCGCCACGCTGCCTTCGCCAACATGGCACTGGCCGTTGAAGCTCACTGTGGGCTCAACCTGCAGCTTACCGGCGCTGATATTACCTTTTATAGCAGCTTTGCCTCTCAGGTTCAATAATTCCTTGATGATGATCTTGCCGCTGACTTTTCCAAGTATGTCGGCCTGCTGTCCTTCAATATCGCCTTCAACCACACCTTCGGCGCCGATCAGCACTTTTGCCGAACCCGAAATGTTCCCTTTCAGCGTACCGTCTATGCGAATATCTCCGCTGCTTACTACATCGCCCTTAATAACGGTACCGGCGCCAATAAGACTTGTTCCGGATGAAGAAGCGGGTATCTCAATTTCAGATTTGGATTTTGATGAAAACATAGTTATTGGTTTTAAAGTGATTAATCTTCGCTTTTGTCTTCCGAAGGAATATTTAACAGGGTTGTATCAATAGTAGTTGTTATATTTCCTTTCAGCACATTCTGTATATTTTCCATGTATTTATCGCGGTAGTTCATTTGCTGCTCCAGCGAATCAACCTGCATTTTCAGTGTTATCATTTCTCTCCTGTCTGATGCGCTTCCATAACCCGGTACATAATAACGCAATGGCGTAAATACTAATAAAGCCACCGTTATACCTACCAGCGCTACAAATATGGTACATAAAGTGATGTAAACACTGAGGCGCGACAGCCTGAAGGTTACCACTTCTTCATATGTATCGTCATTCATTACCACCAGCCGGTAGCGGTTACGAAGGTGCTGCAAGGTTCCGTCTGCATCAAATATCTTTGCCATTATCAGTTATTTGTGTTAAAAATAACCACTTTGGCTTAGTTGTCAGGACTAAAGCTTGAAAAAATGTACAATTAAAATAATTTCGCTGAAATTTAGTTTATTATACGAACGAACTACGCCTACATGTATTATAGTAAATTCCTTTTAACGGTTATACTCACAGTTTTATTTTATTGTGGGCATTATTCATCTTTGATGGCGCAAAAAGATGCTACCCTTGATGTGAAAAAGCCCGAAAAATATGACAACCGTATATTAGGATCAGATAAAACCTTTACTACTAAATACACTATTCCACGCAGGCTCATGCAGGGCATGAGCACACATTATAATTTTTTCTTTAATGCGGATGTTAAATTAACAGGGGTAGTGGAGGGTGCAAAACAAAGTTTCAGGGAAGATTATACTGAATTGCTCCCTTTTTATAATTATACCCTTGACGCTACCGCGTCGCAAAAAACTGAGCTGGATTCTGTACTTCAAAAATGTAATGCGGGTATTTTGCTTCATGACCTCAGAAATGAATGGATTGATGATATGTATTTTCTGATGGGCAAGGCTTATTTTTTTAAAAAGCAATTTGATTCCGCCTATATCGCTTTTCAATATCTTAATTATTATTTTCAGCCCAAGACTAAGGAAGAGCTGGGATTTAAAAAATATATAGGCAGTAATCTTAATGATGAAGGGAATGTGTATTCGGTTTCTACCAAGGAAAAGACAGGTATAACTTCAAAAATTTTCAGCGAACCACCCCGCCGTAATGATGCCTTAGTTTGGCAACTGAGGAATTATATTGAAGACAGCAGCTACAACGCGGCTTCTGCTATGATACAGACCCTGAAACGGGATGAGCTGTTTCCCCGCAGGTTAAAGCCGGCGCTTGAAGAAATGCATGCTTACCTTTTTTATAAAAACAAAGTATGGGACAGCGCAGCGCACTACCTGATACCTGCATTAGACAACACCGAAAATATGGCGGAACGGGCCAGGCGGGAATACCTGATAGGACAGTTATATGCGCTGGATAAAAATACAACAGAAGCCGGTATTTTTTTTGACCGCTGTATTAAGCATACCATTGACCCGGTGATGGAAGTATATGCAAGACTGAATAAAATAAAACTGGCCCAGGGCGATGATGAAGAAAAGATTATTGATGAAAACATAAAGCAACTGCTTAAAATGGCCAGGCGTGATAAGTATTACAACTATCGTAATATTATTTACTATATGGCGGCGCAAATGGAAATGCAGCGTAATAATTTTGACGCGGCTAAAACCTGGCTTTTAAGAAGTGTTAAATATAATAACGAAGACATTGATCAGCGTAACCGCTCGTTTTTATATTTGGGCAACCTGGCCTTTGAAAAAAAAGAATATGAGCTGGCCTACGGCGCCTACGACAGCTTAGACATCAACAGCCCTGTAGTGAAAGACGCCGCAATAATTTCCCTGCGAAAGGATGCATTGGGTGGTGTAATAACGAAAATACACACCGTAAGGGTGGAAGACAGCTTACAAAAGGTTGCCGCCATGCCGGAAGACGAACGCGAAAAATACGTAAAAGCCGCTGCCAGGCGTTTACGCAAAGAAAGAGGATTAAAGGAGAATGATTCGCTTAACATGAATACGAACAATCCGTTTGCCAATAATACAACTGCAGATATTTTTTCGGGAAATGATGGGAAAGGAGATTGGTATTTTAACAACAACGCATTGAAGTCGAAGGGGTTTACCACTTTCCGTAATAACTGGGGTTCAAGGCCTAACGTAGATAACTGGAGGCGCATGGCGGATATTACAGCCCAGTTTAAAACGCCTGAACCTGCAGGCAACAACCCGCCCGGTGAAATGGCAAATACAGCCGGCCACCCGGAAGACATCAGTTATGAAGGGCTTATGAAAAACCTTCCGCTTACCCCGGAGGCTGTACAGGTTTCTAACGACAGCATTCAATCGGCCCTGTTTGGATTAGGAAAGGCATTTAAAGATCAGTTTGAAGATTATGCCGAAGCGATAAAAAATTATGAAGCATTATTGAACCGTTTTCAGGATACCCGCTACCAGGAAGAAGCAGTTTTTGACCTGTATTATTGCTATACCAAACTGAATATGCCGGTTAAAGCCAGGCAGTACAGGGAAATACTGGCAAAAATTGCACCCCAAAGCCAGTATATTGAATATATTGATAACCCTAAGGCGGTAGAGGAACGCAAAACCAAACTGAAGGATGATGCTACCCGGAATTATGAAAAGATATACGATCTTTTCTTAGAGGGCAAATTTGAGGAAGCCATTATACAGAAGGCGAAAGCAGACAGTATTTATGGGAATATTTACTGGACACAGCAATTATTGTATATAGAGTCTGTATACTATATTAAGCAAAAGGATGATAATTCGGCTGTCAACGCGTTGCAGCACCTTATTCATATTGACCGGGAGGCGCCCATCTCCAAAAAAGCGGAAAATATCATAGATGTTCTGAAGCGGCGCGATGAAATAGAAAAGTATCTTACCAGCTTAGATATAGAAAGAGCAAAGGAAGATTCCATTGCTGTTGTGGAAGAAAAACCCAGGGCAGGAGTACAGGAACAGGTTAAAACATCGGGGCAACCCAGAGCGCAGGAAGTAGCCGCTGCAAAAGAAACGATCATAAAACCGGCAATAGATTCATCCGTATTCAACAGGCCAAAGCCGGCGCCACAGTCCGGTTTCAGCTATGATCCTTCGGTACAGCATTATGTGGCTGTGGTGCTCAATAAAGTGGATATTGTATATGTTAATGAAGCTAAAAACGCTTTTAGCCGCTATAACCGCGAATCATTTAACGATCAGCCAATAGAAATAACGATATTGCCTTTGGATGAAGATAATAAGCTGATGCTGATGTCGGGCTTTTCAGACGCTGTTGGCGCATTAGATTATGTAAATAAGGCAAAACGTGTGGCCGGAGCGCAGGTAGTTCCCTGGCTGGCCGCTGATAAGTATTCCTTTATTGTTATTTCGGCAGGCAACCTTGAAGTGCTCGAAAACAATAAAGACATAGAGGGGTACAGGCAATTCGTTGAAGCCAATTACCCGGCCCAATAAGAAGTTAATTTAAGCATGGAATTTGCTTTTGAGTTTGTTTAAGCATTCTGTTGCAGTCTTTATTAATCATAATAATAGCAAATGACAAAGACCGTAAAATATTTCTGGAGAATTTTCTTTGCCGGGCTTGGCTTTGCCGTTTTATTTCTGCTGGCTATTTCATGGGGAATTTTTGGAAAGCTTCCATCATTATCCGAACTGGAAAATCCTTCCATTCTTTCTGCTTCGGAAGTGTATGCCGCCGATGGAAGGCTGATGGGCAAGTATTACGTAACAGACAGAACCAATGTTCCCTACAGTGAAATTTCACCCAATGTTATTAATGCCCTGGTGGCTACCGAAGATGAAAGGTTTTACAGGCATTCAGGCATTGACGCGAGGAGCCTTGGAAGAGCTGTTTTCTTTTTTGGAAGTGAAGGCGGGGCAAGTACCATTACCCAGCAGTTGGCCAAGAATATGCTTGGACAGGGAAGCAGGAATACCATAGCCCGGGTAATAGAAAAACTGAAAGAGATGATTGTGGCGATTAAGCTGGAACGGAATTTTACAAAGGAAGAGATCCTTGCGTTGTATCTTAATACGGTTGAATACAGTGATCATGTGTATGGTATACGGAATGCTTCCCGTACTTTTTTTCAAAAGGATGCTTCGAGGCTTGATGTTGCCGAATCTGCCGTGCTGATAGGTATGCTTAAAGCTACGGGCACGTATAACCCGCGTACCAATCCCAAACTGGCGTTAGACAGAAGGAATACGGTGATAGACCAGATGGTCCGGAATAACTATTTGCCAGCGGCAGAGGCTGCTAAGGTTAAGCTGGTACCTATAAAGCTCGATTATGAAAAAATGAACCAGAATACCAACCTGGCGCCTTATTTCATTGATGTACTACGCAATGATATCCGCCAATGGTGCAAGGATCACAAAAATCCCAAAACGGGCGAAGCGTATAATATTTATAAAGACGGGCTGAAAATATATACTACCATTGATCCGCGCATGCAGTTGTATGCCGAAATGGCCGTAGCGCGCCATATGCCTAACCTGCAAAAAGTATTTAATGCGCAAAAGAATATAAAGGACGGGAGTGTATGGAAAACGAAAGACGGGAAAGCTGTATTGGAAAGAGCGATAAAGAGTAGTGAGCGCTGGGCCGATTTATCAGGTGCCGGTTTGAAAGAAGCCGAGATCCGGAAGTCATTCGATATAAAAGTGCCCATGAAAGTGTTTGCCTGGAATGCCAAACGTGAAACAGACACGATCATGACGCCGCTGGATTCTATCAAATACCATAAGCAAATGCTGCAGGCTTCTTTTTTGCTAACCGATCCTTTAACCGGGGAAGTAAAAGCATGGGTAGGCGGTATAGACTTTAAGACCTACAAATTCGATCATGTTAATGCTAATACCAAAAGGCAGGTGGGCTCTACCTTTAAGCCCCTTTTATATACGCTGGCCGTGATGAACGGGTATACGCCCGAAACACCTGTGCCGGTTGATCCGGTTGACCTGGGCGGCAAAATGATCGGCGATAAAAAATACAGCGGAACACGCCCTTTGAATTATTGCCTGGCAGCGTCTATCAACCCTGCCGCGGCCAACCTGATGAACGTGATAGGGGTGAACAGGATGGTGGATTTCGCACATCAGTGCGGCATTTCCAGCACCATTCCGCCATATCCTTCCATAGCGCTGGGTTCCGCCGATATTTCATTGATTGAAATGGTGGGCGCCTACAGTATGTTCCCAGCAGGGGGAATGAATACCAAACCCATTTATATTGCAAGGATAGAAGACCGCAACGGTAATGTGCTGCAATCTTTCACTACCTCGCATAAGGAAGTAATCAATGAATCGGATGCATATATTATGACAAGAATGATGCAGGGAGTGGTTGATTTTGGCACCGGGCGTTCGTTGAGAGGCACCTATGGTATTGCAAGCGAAGTAGCGGGTAAAACAGGTACTACCAACAGCAATGCCGACGGCTGGTTTATAGGGTTTACCCCACAGTTACTCGGCGGCGCGTGGGTAGGCGCAGATGACCCTATTTTACGGATATCTAATAATTACGTAGGTCAGGGTGCGCAAATGGCCATGCCCATATGGGCCTATTTTTTCCAGGAGGTATATAAAGATAAAACCCTTGGTATAGATGCCGGCGCAAGATTTGTGCAACCGGAAAGCCTGAAAAATGAAATGATCTATGATTGGGTGGATCCTTCTGCATCTGATACACCCATATTAGAAGGCGAAAACCAGCCGGGTGATGCCAACCAGTATATTGATGTGCCGGTTAGCGACGGGCGGGAAAGAGTTACAACGGAATCGCAACTGAACGATGAAGAAAAGAAAATACTGGAGGAGGCAAAGAACGCGAATAAGAAAAAAGATAAAGTGCAGCCCGATACTGCGGATAAGAAAAAAAAAGGCTTCTTCCGTAAACTTTTCGGTGGTAAAAAAAAGAATGAATGAATGGGGCGCAGGTTACAGGGTACGGGTTGCAGGGTACAGGTTGCAGGGGGCAGATTACAGGGGAGTTACTATTAATTACAGGGAGAGTTCTTCTGCTTTGGATTTTTTTAATTTACAGTTTATTGTTTGTAGTTTACGGTTGCATTTCGCTTCGAATTTGAAATTTGAAATTTGAATTTTATTTGGTTCTTGTTATTTGTTTCCTGGTGCTTTATATTCCCTTCGGGTTTCGGTTGTAATTAAATACTTACAGTTCCTGTTTCGTAATTTTTTTTGACACAAAGGAAAACGCTTTGTGGCTATATAGTTTTTTTATGATCGTCTTCGGAAGTATCTTTAGTTTTTGAGCAACTCCTAATTAAAACAACTATGCATACAGAACACCGGCGGGTAGCGTGGAGGCATCATACCAATGTATATGAAATCAATCTTCGTCAATATACAAAAGAGGGCACTTTCAATGCTTTTGCAGGGGAGCTGCCAAGACTCAGGAAAATGGGGGTAGAAACGTTATGGTTCATGCCGGTAACGCCTATTGCAAAAGAAAAGATGAAAGGAACCATGGGCAGCTATTATGCCTGCTCAGATTATACTGCCGTAAACCCCGAATTTGGCACATTGGATGATTTTAAAAAACTGGTCCGTTTAGCCCATCAGCTGGGATTTAAAGTCATTATAGATTGGGTGGCCAATCATACCGGCTGGGATCATGTATGGACAAAAACGCATCCTGAATACTACAAAAGAGACGAAGCCGGGAATTTTAAAGCCGCTTCGGGAATGGATGATATTATTGAGCTGGACTTTAACAATCCGGATTTGGTTAAGGCGATGATTGATGCCATGACGTTCTGGATAAAGGAATGTGATATTGACGGATTCCGGTGCGACCTGGCATTTTGGGTGGAGCTGGATTTCTGGAGAAAGGCCAGGCCAGCGCTGGATCAGGTGAAACCATTGTTCTGGCTGGGTGAATTTGATGCTTTGGATAATCCTGAATACCTCGAAGTATTTGATGCGGCCTATGCCTGGACCTGGATGCATAAAACAGAGGATTTTTATAAAAAACAACGTCATATTCCTGCTTTGGAAAACCTGCTGCAACAATACAAATCCGTTTTTTTGCCAGGTACAACCGGTTTGTATTTTACCTCCAACCACGATGAGAATAGCTGGAATGGAACGGAATTTGAAAAATATGGCGATATGGCGCCAGCGCTTGCAGTATTTAGCTGCACATGGGATGGTATACCCTTACTATACAGCGGGCAGGAATTGCCCAACCTCAAAAGGCTGCAATTCTTTGACAAGGATGTTATTGAATGGAATGGCACATATGCGCTGGAAGCGTTTTACAGAAAGCTCCTTACCCTGAGAGCTGAAAATCCTGCCCTGGCTTCGGGAAATGGACAAGCAGAAACAACCATATTAGATTTTAAACAGGATGAGCATATTTTGGGTTACGTAAGGAAATGTGGTGTTAACGCGGTATTGGTATTGATGAACTTATCTCCGTATCCCAGCCGGTTTATGCATAACGACAGCGGTATTACAGGAAAGTACACGGAAAGCTTCACCGGGGAAGAGAAAGATTGTTCGGCCAACCAGTGGTTTGAGCTGGCTCCGTGGGGATACAAAGTGTATGTAACGTGAATTATAGAAACACTTATCGTTTTCGCCTTACCCTTATTGTAGAGTTTTGTGTTAAGCTGCTGGATAAAAATATTTCGTGGCGGTTTACTCCGTCCGTCAATACCATTAAAGCGGTGTTGGGAGATATGCTTCCCAGGTTTTCGGCAAACATGCTGATTTCGTTATATTCTTTTGTGGTATCTAACACGGTGTAAAATACGATACCTCTTTCGCTGAGTAGCTGGTGTGTAGCCACGGGCTCTTTATTGAAGAAAACGGAAATGCTGTCGCCGTCTACTATGCCATTGTCGTAAAAGGTAAGCCGGAGCGAATCTGAATGCACCCATATTTCCTGCCCTACCACTTCTTTTCGCTTGGTGAATTCTTCTAATATCTTTTGCGCTTCCATTTTTTCGGCGGAGGGTTCCTTAATCTTCAGGTCTACCGAATCAGGAATATATATTTTCTGATCATTCACCACCACATCTTCTTCGGAGGGCCGCCATATTTTTTTGATAGCGGCAAATTTGTCTATTAAGCTGTCTGTGTTAAGCGCTTCGCCATAAACAAAGTCAAAGGCAATATCGGGGCAGGTATACTTATATTTACCCTGGGTGGTAAACACGCCTTTAATGCTGGTGCTTACCCTGGAGGCTGTAAGGATAGCCCTCAGGTCCATAATACATTCCACGCCATTGCTTGCGGATGCCCGGAAATAGGTAATGGGAACATCTTTGATCAGCACTTCCCTTGTACGCTGGTTGTAAGTGCCCTTTACGTAAAAGCTCTGGTAGCTGTCGCGGAAGTAATAGCTGATGATGCCTTTTACTTCGTTATTATTCTGTTTCAGATCAAGCTCAACAAGGTAATTATTGTGCGATCCGCCCAGTAATACATCGGCGCTTCCAAACCAGCTACCTTTTATGCCCTGGGCTATACTATGTGTTGCACAAAAAAAACAAAAAAGGGTTAGTATTATTCTCATCAAACTATTAGAATAGTACGGTTATGTAAATACATGCAAAGTAACGTATGATATCTAAAAGTATTGTAAATAAACTGTTTATCTTCATCCTGTATGTTCCCCGCAGAGGATTCGCGGCTATCATACACCATATTTTCGTTTAATTTCCCTTTCCGTGTCCCTGGCTTTAATGCTCTCCCGTTTATCGTGCAGCTTTTTACCCTTGCCCAGCCCGATTTCTATTTTCACCAATCCTTTTTCGCTGAAAAAAATACTGAGCGGCACAATGGTATATCCTTTTTCCTTTAATTTAGATTCCAGCTTCTTTAGTTCTTTTTTGTTCAGGAGCAATTTACGTTCCCGTAAAGGTTCATGATTATGGTAGGTGCCGTGGCTGTATTCTGCTATATGAAGGCTTTTGATCCATAGCTCGCCTTTATGGAAATAGCAATAACTGTCATTAAAGCTGGCCCGGCCTTCACGCAGTGATTTTACTTCTGTGCCCGTTAATACCAAACCTGCCACATATTTGTCATCTATGTGATATTCATACCAGGCGGAACGGTTACGTATATTGGACATACTTTATAAATGTGATTTCCCGGAAGGTAAACAAATTGGGCGTTACCGGGGTCAGGATTCAAATAACGTGAGGAGGGTAGCTGTTTTTTCTTTTAACTCTTTCCGCGGAATAATAATATCTAAAAAACCATGATCCATTAAGAACTCTGAGCTTTGAAAGCCCGGAGGAAGATCTTTTTTTATGGTTTCTTTAATTACCCGCGGGCCGGCAAACCCTATCATAGCCCCGGGTTCCCCGATATTAATATCTCCAAGCATGGCAAAAGAAGCGGTAGTGCCGCCATAAGTAGGGTCGGTGCAAAGAGAAATATAAGGAATGCCGGCATCAGATAATTGCGACAACTTGCCGGATGTTTTGGCTAATTGCATGAGCGAAAAAGCACTTTCCATCATCCGGGCGCCACCGCTTTTACTAATAATCATTAAGGGAATGTGGTGCTGCAGGCAATGATCAACCGCCTTGGCAATTTTTTCACCCATTACACTTCCCAGCGAGCCGCCGATAAAGTTAAAATCCATACAGCAAACTACCATCGCGTGATCATGGATCTTTCCGGATGCAACAGAAATGGAATCGTTCAAGCCGGTTTTACGGTAGGCTTCCTCTAAGCGTTTTTGATAGGGTTTCAGATCATTGAACTTCAGGAAATCAACAGAACGGATATTAGTGAATAATTCCTCGTATTGCTGCTGGTCAAATAAAATATCAAAATATTCCTGGCTGCCTATGCGGTGATGATACTGGCATTTAGGACAAACAAAAAGGTTTTCCTTGAGCTCCAGCACAGTGCAGGTGTATTTACAACTCGGGCATTTGATCCATAATCCGTCCGGCGTTTCTTTTTTCTCTGCGGTAGATGTGAGTATGCCCTTTTTGATTCGCTTGAACCAACGGCTTCTTGCTTCATCATTGTTCCCATCCTCACCGGCAAGGTTGGCATCAAAATCTTCTTCGTGTTGCATCTTTGTGCTTATGTTGGAGGTCAAGATTAACGAATTTATTGAATAATAACAAAAATACCCGTTGCGCTATTCCATTCCCGGATGTGCCGGAAAAAATAAGTGGTTGAACTGCTAAAAGGCAAAATACAATATGCAAGCAAAAGTATGGGGAGCAAATATAAACAAGAAATTATAAATCTGCCAACAGGAGGCTATTTCAGGCTAATTTGATCTTTTTCAGTATCTTGATTACCAAAAAATTATTACATGTCACAACAAAGAAAAATTACTTTACAGGAATCAGAGATACCAACGCACTGGTATAATATTATGGCAGATATGCCTAATAAACCCCTGCCACCCCTGCATCCCGGAACAAAACAACCTGTTGGCCCGGAAGATTTAGCCCCGCTTTTTCCCATGGAACTGATCAAACAGGAGGTAAGTACCGAAAAATGGATAGAGATACCGGACGAGGTGAGGAACCTGTATTCCATCTGGCGGCCTACGCCCATGTTCAGGGCTTACGGATTAGAAAAAGCGCTGGGTACAAAATCTAAGATCTATTACAAATACGAAGGTGTTAGTCCCGCGGGTTCGCATAAGCCCAATACCGCCGTTCCGCAGGCCTATTATAATATGAAGGAAGGGATAAAGAAAATTTCAACAGAAACAGGGGCTGGTCAATGGGGCAGTGCGCTGAGCTTTGCCTGTAAATTGTTTGGGATTTCCTGTGAGGTATTTATGGTAAAAGTGAGTTATGACGGCAAACCTTACCGCAAAATTATGATGAACACCTGGGGCGCAACGGTACATGCTTCTCCCAGCAATTTAACCAATGCGGGCAGGAGTATCCTGGCCGGAGATCCCAACTCGCCCGGCAGCCTGGGCATTGCCATTTCTGAAGCGGTGGAAGTGGCGGCCACGCATGATGATACCAAATATTCTTTAGGCAGTGTATTGAATCATGTATTGATGCATCAAACCATTATAGGACTGGAGGCATTGAAGCAAATGGAAAAAGCAGGCGACTATCCCGATATTGTAGTGGCCCCTTTTGGCGGCGGATCCAACTTCGCCGGTATAGCGTTTCCTTTTTTACAAAATAAGTTAACAGGAGGAAAGAATGTAAGAGCTGTAGCGGTGGAGCCAACATCCTGCCCGAAATTAACGCGCGGTGTTTTCCGTTACGATTTTGGCGATACGGTTGGAATGACACCGCTTATTCCGATGTACACGCTGGGACATAATTTCATTCCCTCGCCTATTCATGCGGGCGGGCTGCGTTATCATGGGGCCGGCGCCATTGTTAGCCAGTTGCTCAGGGATGGTATTATTGAAGCCAATGCCATTAACCAAACGGAATGTTTCGATGCGGGCTTATTGTTTTCCGGAACCGAAGGCATTATTCCTGCGCCGGAAGCTACCCATGCCATTGCTGAAGTAATACGGCAGGCGAAACAGGCCGATGAAGAAGGCGTTTCCAAAACCATTTTGTTTAACTTATGCGGTCATGGTCATTTTGATCTGAGCGCTTATGAGCAATACCTCAATGGTAAGCTGGTTGATTATGAAGTATCGCAGGAAGACATTAATCAATCGCTGGCAGCGCTGAATACGCCGGTGATATAGGCATCCTTTCATCATTACATAAAAGTGCGGCATCCCATGCTGCACTTTTATGGTGGTAGGAGTTGACTTTATCGCTGTAACATCTTAAGCTCTACGCGCCTAAATAGCACTTCAGCTCCTTCAGATTGTATCTGAATGCGGCCTTTGGAAGGAAGCACATTGCCTGCACGATTAACCAGTATGCCGTTCAAAACAATGGAGATATTTTTTCCATCAACGATGCATTCCATCCTGTTCCATTCGCCCAGAGGTTTTTCCACGTCCTGTTTTCCCCTGAAGTTTTTTACATCATCCCAATCATCATCCCTTCCCCACCAGTTGATCCTCCCGGCATGAATAGTAACAGGCGCACCATTCTCTTTAAACAAATAACTGCTCTTTTGCTTTTCAGCAGCTACCGGGCTGGTAATGGCAAAATTGTTGCTGCCATCTCCTACAACCAGCAGGTCACCTGTTCCGCCCTCAATCATCTGGCACTCTATGCCGTACATCCAGGTACCGGAATAACCGCCATCAATGCCAGTTGAATGTACAAGTATGCCACCATCTCTTGCATTATTGATTCTTGGCTCATATGTTTTTCCGCCCCATTTAAATTCCGCTGTGAGCGTATAATTTTCATACTCGTTATTGGTAGTGATACAGCCCCACTCCTCACCAGATATATGGATCAGCCCATCTTTTACGGTGAATACACCCTTCGGATCATTGCCACGTCCGCGATCTTTAATAAATGTATACCAGCCATCAAGGTTTTTACCGTTAAACAGCCTGATGGTTTTTGCCGCTTCTTTATTTGCAGTATTGCTTAATTCCGATTTGTTTTTTTCGGGTGTCTCTACCACTGATAGTAAAACCACAACCGAAAGAAAAAATAATTTATTGATTATCATGCTTCATGGCTTTTTATGAATAATTTTTACTATTCTAATGACTTTTTATTTGTCCTAATCCACTCGGCAAGGATACCAGGTACGCCAGCAGGTTTGCCAACTCCTGCTCATTCAATATTTTATCCAAACCCGGTGGCATCATAGAAACATTTTGCGGTTCAATAGAGCTGATTTCAGCACGGGTTATACTCATTTTTGTTCCGGGTCCGGTCGTTATTATCACGGCATCGGGTAACTGCTCCGTAATGATGCCTGTGTATGTTCCCGTTTTGGTTATTATACGCGAGGTTTCATGTTCACGGGCAAAACTCACGCTGGGATATACTATGGCTTCCAGCAGATCATGCCTGGACCTGATTTCGCCGATATTGGTAAGATCAGGTCCAAAGGTTCCACCTTCTGATGTTACTGCATGACAGGTGAAGCAGGTAGCTTTCCCAAAAAACAGTAGTCGCCCTTCGCTCACATCACCTCTTTTAAGATTGGCTTCTAAATGTTGCAATTGCAACAACCTTGTTGCCTGTTGTGCCTCTAATGTTTTGATAAGTGGCTCAGCCGAAACCTGTACAACTGAAGGAAAATTTTTGATGAGTTCCTGCAAATCCAATAAAGACAAGTTCCCCAAACGGTCAGTGGAGCTGTTCAGCGCCGCAATAAGTGATTTGCCTGTTGCTTCCGTTCTATTTCCCTTAAAAGCCTGTACAAGGCCGGGCAGCAAAAAAACATCTGCTTTGGGAATCTGTTCTTTTGCCAATATCACCAATTGCGCGTCATTCAGCTCAGCCTGTGCCAGTAACCTAACAGCCGCCTGTCTTACCGGGGCCTCATACGATGAGTCCAAATATTTTTGCAGTGTCGAAAATTCTTTATCCGAAAGTTCTTTATCCGATCTTAATCTTGCGCCGAATGCCTTAAGCTGAAATGCAACAGGTGTTTTTGGATCCCGGATAATCTGGTTCAACACGCCATTCATGGCTTCCATACGCTTTGATTCAAGAAGACTCATCACCTGCAGGCGAAGCTGATCATCGGTTCCTTTCAATATATCTCCAAGTGATTTTATCCAGGCTTGCGGCATATCGCCCAGATCACTGCGTGCTATCACGCTCATTAAAAATATTTTTTTAAACACCGGCGTGGCAGCGTTGCCCAATTGAGCACCCATGAATTGCTGTAGCGCTTCTTTTCTGCAAAAGGCTTCCATCAATACACTCAATGCAGGCGGTATATTTCCCGGCGAATCGGCGGCGCTGAATTGTTTGCTGATAAAGTTTACTACGATATCACTCCAGTTGGTATGATGTAATGCAACCCAGATACCTGTGTTACGCAGTAGGGTATCCTTGCTGTTCAGAAACGTCTCCAGTTGTTCTTTTTGCAATGGCGAGCCATCCATCTGATCGAGCGCTATTAAAGCAGCCCTGCGCTTGTGGATGGAAGCGTCATTCAACGCCTCAATAAGCAGTTGTGCTTTCCCGATAGTAATCAGTGAATATATAACCGCATGTTCCACAAAACGATCATCGGGGTTTACGGCTGCCTGCAATAGCGCGGCAACAGCTTTTTCATCTCCTATTTGACCAATCGCTGTAGCCGCCTGGCGGCGAACAGGCGCCTGATCATTTTGTACCAGCTCCATTAATTTATCCAGTGCCGCTTTATCTTTTGCCAGCCCCGATGATCTTACTGCAGCGGTACGCACCATTGCGCTTTCATCATTCATTGCATTTCTTACGCCCTCACGTGCAGACGATGACTGCATACGGGAAAGTGCGAATACCGCCGCCGCACGCATTTCTTCATCTTTAAAAAGAGGGAAAGATTTTTTTAGTATGTCAGCCGCAGTATCTCCTTTTAATACCATTTGTTCAATGGCCTGATCTCTCACCGCCTGCCTTTCATCCATCATGTAAGTAACCAGTTCCTGTGACGATGCGTTTTTAAAATCTAATTTTTTTCCCCAGGGATCCTGCACAACAGGTGCACCCGTTTTTCTTATACGGTATATACCACCCAATACATTTGTTTTGGCTACTACCGACAATGGACACCCTGCGATAAACCATCCACCGGTGTTCACTACCAATAAACTTCCATCAGCATCTTCCAGCACATCGGTGAGATGGGTGTCTGCACTATCCGATTGTACAAAGGGTTCATCTGTTGTACGGAATGTAGCGTCATCAGGCGTGACGATATGCCGCATGATGCGACCGGTATTAAACTGCGCGGTAAATAAATTTCCTTTAAAGGCTTCGCCAAATACATTTCCCCTGTAGCGCATTAACCCGGCATGTGATACTCTTGCTAACTTCGTCATTACCGGCATCAGGTCTCCGGTTAATTTCAGGTGATCTTCTTCAATCACCTCCTGGGGTTTCGGGTAAACGCCGCCTTCTACCCAATGCATAATCGCATCCCGGAATCCACCCTGCGGATCGGTAAAATAGGTCATTGTTCCCAATGTCTCACCGGATGGCATAAACGCTATCTCCACGGAATTGTCAAATCCACCGCCAGATATAGATTCCAATCCTGTTCCATCCGGCCTGCAGCGCCATATTCTTGCCCCTTTCCCTTTTAAGGAATCCCCTTCTTTTGTTTTGATATTAAATCCGCGTCTTGCATCTGCCATATAAAACCAGCCATCCGGCCCTATAAAGGGTCCGCTTAACGTGGCGCCATTGTGATGAAATATCCAGCCACTTAATATAATATCGCGCTTATCAGCAACACCATCGCCATCTGTATCTGTAAGCCGCATCAAATTGGGTGGTGCGGCTACATATAAGCTGCCCTGGTAAAAAGCACCTCCCATGGGATAGGGGATCTTATCTGCAAATACGTTGCTTTTATCGAAAATACCATCTCCGTTTTCATCTTCTAATACACGAATAAGAAAAGTAGGGTTTTCCAATATATCTTCTGTAGAAGTTGTTTTCCCACTCGATTCAAAAACAAACAATCTTCCACTATTATCGAAGCTTGCAAACATAGGGTAAGACAGCATATCTGCACCGGCTACTTTTTCAATAGTATAGCCATCGGGCACACGCAGTCCATCTGTTATAACCTGCTTTTTTTTACTGCAATTGGCAAACAGAAGTATAACAAACAATGACTGTATGAAAAGACCCGCATATACAGCGCAGCTATTGTGTTTTCCTTTTCTCAATTGTTCTGCATTACACATGAGTTAAAAATTTCTTTATAAAGTTGTCAACCCTGCGGCTGAATAATTTAAAAATCTCCTGGTTAGGGTTAGCAACTTTACCCGTTTTTCACTTATTCATATATACATTCACTCAAAAATGCCGGCGTATATCCCTTATCTACAGCCCATTTCACTGCAGTTAATACTTTCGTGCGATAGTCTGGTTGATAGTTATGATAGTAATCATAAAAATATTGCTCATGTACCAGCAGATCCACATAAGGCGGCTTACGCGATTCTTTTTCGTATTGATCCAAATAAGGAATAACCTCCGGCAATTTTTTAGTGTCGATGATAATACTGCTTTTGATAAAAGTGATGTCTTCCTTATTATCTCTCCATACAAATCTTTTTTTCATGTGTCTTCTTTGCTCCACATCCAGGTAATAGGAACAGGGAGAAAGATGATCATCCACATTAAAATCGCATAATTGCCCGGTATAACCGCAGTCCCGTAAAGCCCTTGATACTTCCACCGGCACTTCACCCCAGTGCAGCGTGGTAATGGATGATGCCAGTTCATCACCGGCAAAACGCCTGATTTGTTCTATTACCGCACTGCATTCTTTTTTTACCTGTGCATAACCCGCATATTTATAGGGATCGTCCGGGAATTCTGCATTGGCATGAAAACTCATCTGCAGCCAGCCCGCGTTTTCTCTCCACTCATTTTTGAATTTATCCGTCATTTGAGAAAGATTAAAACCGTCCGTCTCATAAAAAATATTGATATGCACTTTGGTGCCATGGGTATCATGCACCTGTTTCAAAAATTCAAGGAAAGGATTCTCAAATATCGAGTTATATGCAGCCGTGTTGGTATGAATGTCTTTCAAAAACCAGATGGCATCATCAATAGAAAGCCTGTATTTATCTGCCAGGTTTTTAAACCAATAAACGGTAATGTTTTTTTTGACGCCGGTTTTCTTATTTACTACTTCGATACTATTTTTATAATGTTCCAGATTTATCTCAGCAGTAAAAATGCCTTTGCTTTTTTTAGCAGGTATATTATTTATCGTAATCAAACTATTATCGTGAGCAGTAATCCTCACCTGTGTTGTCAGGAATGCATCCGTCATTACACCATCATGTTTGTGTAGTGTATCGCCCTCAACCGGACTGATAAATTGTATATCATCCGCATATTCCGGCTGCTCCGAAAATGCAGATGATCCAATTACCAAGCCAAGTCCGGCTAATGAATGCTGTTTAATAAATACGCGCCTCGAATACATATTTCCTGGTCGTATTAATTTTTGAAATTGCACTATTTCTTCAGGGCGCTAATCTACGCCAAAACTGAAATTGCTGTCATCGGATGTGAAAATACCTGAAAGTTCTTGTGTTAGCTATACTTCAGGTTCCCAGCCCGGCTCATATTCCCTGCTCCAGAGCTGCATCGCTTCATTGTCGTTTAGAATGTGCCCGTTCTTTGGATCGGTTTGCAGCGTACGTTCTGTGCGTTGGGCGATATTGCCCAACTGTACAAGCAATGTGCTTTGATGCCCGCCAGTGATATCCGAGCGCAGGGGAGCGCCATTGCGGATAGCGTCAAAAAAATTACGGATATGAAGCGCATCCAGCTCCTGTGCAGGGCTCGACAGGTTACGCGGATCAATCAGGTCTTCATGCTTCACTTCTTTTATGATCTTACCCTTCAGATCAAAGATGGTATAAGCATTGCCTCCTTCAATCAGCAGGGAGCCCGTTTCGCCGTAAAATAACACGCCAACGGAACTGCCTTCTACCGGCTGACCGTTGCAACTGCGGCCTTCCCACGAGATCATGCTGTTATTTTCAAATTCCAGGTTGATGACCTGGGTGTCGGGTGTTTCCCAGTCGTCGTTATAACGGTAACGCCCACCTGCCGAGCTTACTTTTACGGGGAAATCTACCTGAAGTCCCCACCTGGCCAGGTCAACCATATGCGTGCCGTTATTGAGCGCTTCGCCGGTACCCCAGTTCCAGAACCAGTGCCAGTTGTAGTGTATAAGATTGTCCTTATAGGGCTGCCGCGGCGCCGGTCCCTGCCATAGCTCATAATTGAGCCAGGAGGGCACGGGTACTATTTTTCCCTTACCAATTGCAGCGCGGTTATTGGAATACCAGGTTTTAGCAAAATAAGGACGGCCGATGACCCCACTGTGGAGTTCAGCGATGGCTTCCATTACTTTGGGCCAGGAGCGGCGCTGGTTGCCCATTTGCAGTACCCTGTTGTATTTTTTTTGAGCAGCCACCAATAATTCTCCTTCGCGCGGGTTATGGCTGCAGGGCTTTTCAAGATACACATGTTTCCCGGCCCTGCAGGCCAGCAGGGCGGCGGGTGCATGCCAGTGATCGGGCGCCGTAACGATCAGGGCGTCCATGTTTTTATCTTCCAAAGCCTTTCTGAAATCCGGGGCAGGCTTTGGACGTTTCTGCTGCAGCTTTTCAATGGCCGCCATGCATTTATCCGCTGCGCGGCTGTCTACATCAGAAACATATGCCACTTCGCATCCGGTTTGCACGGCAAAATTGCTGCTCACGGCCAGGCCGCGGCTGTTAACGCCCATAACGCCTACGCGTATGCGTTCATTGGCGCCCATAATGTTCGCATAACTTTTTGCGCTGAAGCCGGGTAATATACCGCCTAATGAAAAAGCGGTTGTTCCCGCTACCGTTTTTTTAATAAAGTTTCTTCTTGAATTTTTCATGATCATATTTTTACTTTAGAAGAACGTTGCTTTGTAATAATTTAAAATCCGAAGCGATATTCCAAACTCCAAACTGCAAACCTCCAAACCACAAACTGCATCATCCCCCCGCTCTTTTCATCATCTCCTCCAAACTTACAGGAACGCCTCCTTTGTTTTTACTTTCATCGGCAGCTTCCATAAAGGCGCAGATCTCCACTGTTTCTTTGCTGCTTACCGGTGGTATACCCGTTTCAAAAAAATGGATGATCTCCACCAGCAAAGCATCGTAGCCATCGAAGGGTCCTAGTACGGTTGTGGCGTTTTCACCGAACACTGTTCCGCCATAGCCGCTTTTGCCCGAACGGGTGCCGCGGAATGTACCGATGCGGCCATCTTCCCAGGCGCCGGCTACCACATCGGTATCATTGGTATGCAATCGTACCACCTGTTTACAACCCGTACCCATTACCGTATATAGCGTTTCCACACCGTGAATGCCATACCAGAAGAGGTCGGGATGTGTTTTTTCCAAATGCGACGGGCTATAGCAATCAGCGCCCAGCACTTTCCCCACCTTGCCTTTGGCCACTTCCTGCGCGCTTTGCATGAAGCGCAAAGAAGAAGAGGAAAAAACCGATACTTTGTATTGTTCCGCTGCTTTAAAAATAGCCATCGCGTCTTTTAAAGAAGCTGCGATGGGTTTATCAATGAACACAGGTTTGCCGGCTTTGATCACTTCTAATGCCTGTTGAAGATGGAGCCGGCCGTCATTGGTTTCAAGCAATATAAAATCTGTTTTTGCCAGTAGTGATTTTATAGAACTTACGATCTCCACCCCCAGCTTTTTCACTTCTTCTGTATATCCCGGGATCCTTTCTGCGGAAGATACTATATCGTTGCTCCCTTTTGGATAGGCCGCCACTACCTTGTATCCTTTTAGTTCGGGTGCAGCGCCGGCGGCGTTAAGCGCTTTGGTAAAAGCGATGCTGTGAGAAGTATCTAACCCTATAATACCAATCCTTTTTTGCGGCGCTTTGCCCTGTGCATATAAAGCGGAGAAGCTGTTGGATAAGCCTAATCCTATACCACCGGCAATAGTAGTATGAATGAAATTGCGGCGCCCGTATTTTTGTTTCATTTGTTTTTTTTAAATTTTTTTGCCAAATGGAATTCGCCAATAAACATCACGGTTGGTGACAAGCATTATCATGGCTCATTTCATGAATGATTACTGTATTTTTTTAGAAGGAAAATCAATGGAGAAAACAGGTTTAAAAGAAATAAATTATTTAGTTGCCTGTTGAAAATATACAGGATTAATTTTTGTTTTAGATCGCCACCCACTTACCACTTACTACTTATCACTTACTACTTTTTTTGATTCCGCAAACTCTATGTATTGCTGCCAGTCGTATAAAGTAACATCATGCTTACCGGTTCTGATATGGTATCTTATTGTTTCTCCCACGGGAGTGTTTACGGCGGGCATTTCATTAACCGTTAGTCCCTGCAGCTTGTAAAGCGCATAAACCGGTTCCGCGTTTTTTGCTGAAAGAAACTCTCCTTTCGGATCGGCCCATTGGTCTTCTTCGGCACTGGCAACGTATAAAGGCCGGGGAGCAATAAGCGATAGTAGCATATGCTGGTCAACGGGTAGCATTTCGGGATGGTCGTTATAACTTTTGTACCGTGCAATGAACCAGTGCGGGAAGCTGGTGTTGAGGTTGCGGATGGTTTCCCCGAATATCCTGCGGGAAAGTGCCGCACCGCCCTCACCCGAGTTATTGGAGATGACAATGGAAAAACGCTGGTCGTTTGCTCCGGCCCATAGTGCGGTTTTGCCTAACCGTGAGTGGCCGATCAGTATGGTTCTTCCGGCATCCACGGCCGCGTCCGATTCAAGGTAATCCTGTATCCTGCTTAGTCCCCACGACCAGGCGCCAATGGCGCTCCATGCACCTGTTGCTATATGTAAAGCATCTTTCATGGTAGTACGAATGCCCTGTTTCCAGCCATCCTTATCGTCTGGCTCAAGGTCGTAATAGTGAGCAGTGGCAACACCGTATCCTCTGCTGATAATTTCTTCCAACGGCCAGCGGGAGGCTGTTGAGCCTCTCGAAGCTTCAATAGCTTCACTATCGGATAGCTGCCCGTCTTTCCTTTTAATATATTTCGCCGGCTTAATCGCCTTATCTGCAGCAATGGTATGGTTGCCGTTGAAATTCAATCCTGCAAATACGGCCACCGGTTTATTTGCTTTAGGCAAATACAGGAGCAGATCCATTGACGGGGCGGCATCTCCTTCTCCAAAATAAATAGTAACCTGCTTCCTCACCGCTCTCCCGTTTAATACAGCAGTATCCGTTTCGGTGATCTTAAAATGCATGCCCGCAGGCTTGCCCGGTATTTTTCCATATACATTTTCTGTAAATAGCTTTAAAATATAGGGTCTTTGCTTACGCTCCCATTCCTTAACAGTAGTTACTGCTTTCCCATTGGGGGAAAGCAATGGGTCGGGCAGTGTATAGGAAGGGATAGCTGATTCATCATAATTGGTTGGAGGTCCCTGGGCGAATGACGAGCCATAGCTGCAAACTATTATAACAAAAGAGATGAAGGCTGATTTCATATTGACAATATTATGAGTTAGGTGTGATATACCACGGAGACACAGGGACACCGCAATGCACGGAGTCACACGGAGGTTTTTCAATTATCACAAAGCAGTTAAAAACCCTGTTCCTCTGTGCCACGCTGCCGCTGTGGTTCAAGACGATTATTTGAACAACATCATATCGTGAATGTAAAATAAAAATGCATGCCTGCCAAACAGGTTTCTCAAAATACGATCCTGGCTGCCGGTAAACCCTTTTTAATGATTATCTTTATACCCGCCTGGTTTCATACCTGAAAATTATATTTTGTAGCAGAAGTTTTTGCTTGTTTATATGAAAAGAAAAATCCCCGGGAAAATGGTAGTGCTGATTGCTTTACTCGCTATTGGCGCTTTCTTCTTTATCAACACAGGTGCTGTTGACAAACCGGCTTCCATAGCTCAGTTCGACAAATCACTGCCTGATCATATTGATTATAACCTGCACGTGAAGCCTATTCTTTCCGATAAATGCTTTTTATGTCATGGTCCTGATAAGAATGAAGGCCAAAAAGCAGGCTTGAATCTTTCTACAAGGGAAGGCGCTTTGGCGGTATTAACAAGCGGCAAACATGCTATTGTGCCCGGCAAGTTGGCCAAAAGCGAATTGTATTTCCGGATCACTACCCCCGATGAGGAAATGATGATGCCCAAAAAAGGATCCAACAGGGTGTTAACCGACTATGAAAAAGCCGTATTGATCAAATGGATTGAGCAGGGAGCGGAATACAAGCCCCACTGGGCTTTTATTGCACCGGTGAAATCCGGTATCCCGGAAGTAAAAAATAAGCAGTGGGTTAAAAATGAGATAGATGCTTTTGTATTGCAAAAGCTGGAAAGCACCGGACTACAGCCTTCACCGGAGGCTGATAAAGAAACATTGCTGCGAAGAGTAACATTAGACCTTACTGGCCTGCCACCCACCCTGCAGGAAACGGATGCTTTTATGGCCGATCATTCGGCCGATGCCTATGAAAAAGTGGTGGAGCGTTTATTGCAATCGCCTCATTACGGGGAAAAAATGGCGGTGGACTGGCTCGATGTTTCACGTTATGCCGATACACACGGCTATACGGTAGACCGCTACCGGCCGATGTGGCCATGGCGCGACTGGGTGATCAAAGCGTTTAACGAGAATATGCCCTTCGACCGCTTTGTTACCTGGCAACTGGCAGGCGATTTGCTGCCCAATGCTACCCGCGAACAAAAGATCGCTACTGCATTTAACCGGAACCATGCTCAAAACATGGAAGGAGGTATTGTGGATGAAGAGTTCAGGAGCGAATATGTGGTAGACCGTACCAGCACAGTGGGAACGGCTTTGATGGGATTAACCATAAGCTGCGCGCGCTGCCATGATCATAAATTTGATCCCATATCCCAGAAAGAATTCTTCAGCCTCTACAGCTTCTTTAATAATATAGATGAAGCAGGACAAATATCATGGGACAATGCCATGCCGGTTCCTACCATGTTGTTAACCGATACGAAACAGGATTCCATCATCGCCTATCTGACTAAAAAAGAAAACGCTATAGCAGCAGCATTGGATGTCATCACCCAAAATGAAAAAGCGGATTTTGAACAATGGAAATCACAGGCGGGAAATGCTATTCCCTTTCATGCAAAGAAAGGATTACAGGCGCACTTTACATTTGACAAACTTACCAACGGCGCTTTTATTAACGAGGTAAATGCGAAAGATAAAGGCATAACAGCCGAGCCGGTACTTGTTCCCGGCAGGGTTGGCAATGCTTTTAAATCAAATGGTGATGATGTGCTGAAACTGGGTGAAGTAGGTATTTTTAACCGCTTTCAGCCTTTTTCCATAGGCGTATGGGTGAATATTCCAATGGATTTAAACAGGGGCGTTATTTTTCATAAAGGCAGCGGCGATATCACCTATAATTTCCGGGGCTATTTTTTAAATATAAAGAATGATAAGGCGGAAATTTTAATGGCGCATACCTGGCCATACAACAATATACTGAAGGTAAGTGAAGCGCCTTTGCCAAAAGACAAATGGATACAGCTCACGCTTACCTACGACGGTTCGGGCAAAGCAAAAGGGCTAAAATTATTTATGGATGGGAGTGAGGTGGCCATGATAACGGAGAAGGATAACCTGTATAAGGATATTATGTTTACCAATGGAGAACAGCCGGGGTTGCAGGTGGGGGCCGACTGGCGGGGAACCGGTTTTAAAAACGGGCTGGTAGATGAATTAGTGATTTATGACCGTGTGCTTACCCCCGCTGAAGTAAATATATTGGTTCAACTGCAGGCAGGCAACCCCGCTCCCCAAACTATTACTGACGATGACCTGTCACAATATTATTTTTCCAATGTTTCTCCCGGATGGCAACGGAAAGCCGCTGAACTGCAGCAGGCACGGTTAGAAAGAAATGCGGCCATGGAAAACATACCTGAAATAATGGTGATGGAAGAAATGAAGCAAAAAAGAAAAGCGTATATATTAGAAAGAGGGGTGTATGATAATTATGGGGAAGAAGTACAACCCGATGTGCCCGCGGCCATATTGCCTTTTGGAAAGGATCTTCCAAAGAACAGGCTCGGGCTGGCGAAATGGCTTATGGATCCTGGAAATCCTTTAACGGCGAGGGTGGTGGTAAACCGGTACTGGCAAACTTATTTTGGTACGGGACTTCAGAAAAATGCCGACAATTTCGGTAACCAGGGCGGTATGCCATCCCATCCTGAATTATTAGACTGGCTCGCCATTCGTTTTCGCGAATCGGGCTGGGATGTAAGGGCGATGCAAAAATTAATTGTTTTGTCGGCTGCTTACCGGCAATCTTCCTATACTTCGCCTGAATTATTAAAGAAAGACCCGGAAAATATATTATTGGCCCGTGGACCCTCGTTCCGGTTAACAGCAGAGATGGTGCGTGATGCGGCTTTAACAACAAGCGGCTTACTTTCTCCTGCTATTGGCGGCGCCAGTGTAAAGCCCTACCAGCCAGAGGGTGTATGGGCGGTAAACAGTGAAGTATATCACCAGGATACGGGATCCGCATTGTACAGGAGAAGTTTGTATACTTTTTGGCGGCGTACCAATCCTCCTCCGTCTATGAGCACTTTTGATGCGCCAATGCGGAGCAGTTGTACCGTGCAAAGACAGAAAACCAGCACCCCGCTGCAGGCATTGGTATTACTGAACGATCCGCAGTTTGTTGAAGCGGCGAAAGTATTGGCCGAAAAGGCGCTGGCAAATGGTAACGCTGCTACAGACAGGATACTGTACTGTTACCGTGCCTTAACTGCGCGAATGCCTTCGGCAAAAGAAAAGGATATTCTGGAAAACTTATATGCCGTACAATATGAAAAATTTAAAAAGCAGCCTGCTAAAATGAGCGGGTGGCTAACGGCGGGCGACTATACAATTAAGCAGGGAAAAGACCTGCAGGCACTGGCTGCCACAACGGTAGTAGCCAGTACCATTATGAACTCCGACGCGTTCATAACCAAAAGATAACGGTTTGCAGTAAACGAAAATATAATGAACAGGGAAATAGAACAACTTATTGCCAGCAATCTTAACAGGAGGTCATTTCTGTTAAAGGCTTCCCTTGGACTGGGATCGGTGGCGCTGGGTTCGCTTTTAGCGGGGCAGGACGTTTTATCGCATAAAACGAATACCATTGCCGGGCCTCACGGTATAACCGGCATGCCCGATATACCGGCAAGAACCAAAAGAGTGGTATATCTCTTTCAGAGCGGTGGCCCCTCGCAATTTGAGACCTTCGATTATAAGCCCCTGCTTGAGAAAATGCATGGACAGGATCTGCCTGATTCCGTGAGGAAAGGACAACGGCTTACGGGTATGAGCGCGCAGCAGTCTGCCCTGCCCTTAGTGGGTTCTTCTTTTCAGTTCGCGCAACGCGGGCAAAGCGGCGCGTGGGTAAGCGAACTGATGCCTTTTACAGGAGCCGTAGCAGATGACCTGTGCTTTATTAAATCCATGTATACGGAGCAGATCAATCACGACCCGGCTTTAACCTTTATGCAAACCGGCAACCAGTTGGCGGGCCGCCCCAGTATGGGATCATGGGTGCATTATGGCCTGGGATCGGATAATGATAACCTTCCGGCCTTTATCGTGCTCGTGTCAAACAACGCGCCTAAGGATCAGCCTTTGTATGCCCGGCTTTGGGGCAATGGTTTTCTTCCTTCCAAGTACCAGGGCGTGCAGTTCCGTTCCGGGGCAGATCCTGTATTATATCTCAACAACCCCAAAGGATATGAGGCGGCAGACCGCCGTGAAATGCTGGATGCGCTGAACGCTTTAAATCAATCGCAGCTGGAAAGCTTTGGTGATCCCGGTATAGGCAACCGGGTAGCCCAGTATGAAATGGCTTTCCGTATGCAGGCTTCCATACCCGAAATAACCGATATGCGTGATGAGCCCGATTGGGTGTTTGACCTGTACGGTTCCGATGCGCGTATTCCGGGCACCTACGCTGCCAATTGTTTACTGGCAAGAAGATTATTAGAAAAGAATGTAAAATTTGTTCAGCTCTATCACCAGGGCTGGGATAACCACGGCAACCTCCCTTCTGCGCTTACCCAGCAGTGTAAGGCTACCGACCAGGCATCGGCAGCGTTGGTAAAAGATCTGAAGCAAAGGGGTTTGCTGGATGATACCTTAGTGGTATGGGGCGGCGAATTTGGACGAACGAATTACTCGCAGGGAAAGCTTACCAAAGATGATTACGGGCGTGATCATCACCCGCGCTGCTTTACCATGTGGATGGCAGGCGGTGGCGTGCAGCCGGGCTTAACCTATGGCGAAACAGACGACTTCGGGTATAACATTGTAAAGAACCCGGTGCATGTGCACGATTTTCAGGCTACCTTGCTGTATTTAATGGGGGTAGACCATGAAAAGCTTACCTACGAAGCGGAAGGGAGAAGATACAGGCTTACGGATGTGGAAGGCAGAATCGTAAAAGGAATTATTGCATAAGCCTGTTAGTATGAGCTGTATTTATTTGTTTCTTTTTTGCTCATAAGATATTTTCACAACTTAAACCACTAATTCTATCAAATATGACAGCGCGTAACGACTATCCCCGGAGACAATTTATTAAAAAAGCTGCGCTTGTTGGCGGGGGCGCTATTGCCGGGTTTAGTATTACAGGCAAAGCCAGCCCTGCAAATGATGGTATTATCGGTCACGGAAATTTCAGGTACCGTGTAAATAAAACCTGGGGTAACCTTGATCCTGCAAAAACACCGGTGCTGGATTGCCACGAAATGGTAAATGATTCCAAAGGGCGCCTGGTGATGATCACTGATGAGGTAAAGAACAATATTATCATTTACGACCGATCGGGCAAGCTGCTTGATACCTGGGGAACGCGCTATCCCGGAGGGCATGGGCTTACTTTATCTGCCGAAGGAGAGGAAGACTTTCTTTTTATTACCGATTGCGGGTATTTTTTGGGAAAGGATAATAAATGGCAGTCGCAGTCGGGCAGCGTATTTAAAACCACCATAGATGGCAAATTGCTGTTTGCATTAGGGCACCCCTCTACCATTGGCGTATATAAACAGGATGAACCATTTAAACCCACGGAAGTGGCGGTTGCACCCAACGGCGATTTTTATGTAGCAGATGGATACGGATCGGATTATATTATCCAGTATGATCACAGCGGAAGGTATATCCGCCATTTCGGGGGGCATCATAACAGCAGTGCAGAACATAACCTGAACAACGCCCATGGCGTGGCGGTTGATTTACGCAATCCGGCATCACCAAAACTGATCTGTACTTCGCGTAACGACAATGCTTTTAAGTTTTTTACGCTGGATGGCCGCTATCTTGAAACGGTTAAATTGCCCGGCGCCTATGTATGCCGCCCGGTGTTAGATGGCGAAAATATTTATGCCGGTGTATGCTGGTCTAATTTCAGGGATACCGGCAAAATGGACGGCGGCAGATCGGGCTTTGTTACCATATTAGATAAAAACAACAAAGTAGTTTCCAATCCCGGCGGAACACCGCCCGAATATAAGAACGGTGTGTTACAACCCCTGTTTGCAGACGGCAATATTTTTTATCACGGACATGATGTTTGCGTGGATGCAGATAAGAATATATATATCTGCCAGTGGAATGCAGAAAAAACATATCCTGTTAAATTAGAGCGGGTATAGTAAATATTATTTGAGAGATGCATACAGACTGGTCATTGTTTTTTGGAAGCTTCCATCCCCTGATCGTTCATATTCCTATTGGTATTCTGTTATTTGCTGCGCTGCTGAGTGGCATTGCCCTGTATAAAAAAAGCAAAACGCTGCAATCTGCCATCAGCATAGCGCTTTTGACCGGGTCGCTGGGCGCCGCGCTGGCGGCGGTATCCGGTTATTTTCTTTCTGCCGGCGGTGGTTATAACGCCAATACCTTATTCTGGCATAAATGGACAGGCATTGCCACTGCAGTCATTGGCTTTTGTGCATGGTGGATCAGGAGAAATAAAAAAGCGGACATTCTTTTTTTGAAAGCCAGGCTTAGCGCATGGCTGCTGTGTTTGTGTGTATTATTGATCATGGTGGGTGGGCATTTTGGCGGAACCATGACGCATGGTGAAGGGTACCTGACAGCGCATATGCCTGCTTTTCTCCGGTCTGTTTTTCCCGGAACACCCCGTGCGCAACCGCAGCAGCTTCCCGCTCAGTTAGACTCCGTAAAGGTTTTTGCCCATATCATTCAGCCCATCCTTAGCGCTAAATGTGTGAGTTGTCATAACCCCGGAAAACAGCAGGGCGACCTGGTGCTTAATTCGCCGGAAGCAATAATGAAAGGAGGCAAAAGCGGCAATACGCTTGTTCCGGGCGATATTGACAAAAGTGAGCTGGTATACAGGGTTAGCTTAGATCCGGGTAACACTAAATTTATGCCTGCCGGTAACCAGCCGCCGCTTACTACTGTGGAAGCAGGATTGTTGAAATGGTGGGTAGCGTCCGGGGCGGATTTTACGAACAACATTGCCGAAAGCAAATTAGACGAAAAGACAAAATATTTGTTGGCCTTTTATCTTGGCTTTGATGAAGAAAATGATAAGGAAATTGTTTTACCCGAAGTTGCTCCCGCCGATCCCAATGTGGTGAAGCATCTAAAAGAAATGAAATTAGTCGTTCGCACGTTAACAGCACAAAGCAACCTGCTCGACATTTCTTTTGTAATGATGCGGCAAAGCAGCCCGGAGCAGAAAAAAGCGGCGTTACAGTTGCTCTTATCCGTAAAAGAACAGGTCTATCTTCTTGATGTAAGCAATTGTGCGCTTACCGGTGAGGAAATAAAAATGATAGCCGCTCTTCCCAATCTCAATAAATTGGAATTACAAAAAAATACGCTAACGGATGAGGCTGTGGAGCCACTGAAAGCATTGCAGCAACTGGTTTCATTAAATTTAGGGCAAAACGATATTACCAATAGAAGTGTAGCCGTGTTCCAGCAAATGGCGGCTTTGCAAAAGATCAACCTCTGGCAAACGCAGTTTGGAGAGGAGAGTGTAAAAAAGCTGCAGGACAATGGGGTGGTAGTAGAGTGGTAAGTGGTAAAGAACCAAATCACAAAAGACAAGAACCAAAAAAAAAATCAAAAATAAAATTTCAAATCGAGTACTCTGCCTGTCGTTATAGTAATCACCTCATAGCTGACGGCTGAAAGCTGACTGCACATGTGAGAGGTAAGAAGTAAAGGAAATTACAGCACCAATTGCTTAAATAGTTTTTCCAGCGTTTCTTTGGGATCTGTGCAAAAGCCCGGGTGCACTTTAGAAGTTTGCACAATCGTGCTCCTGGTTGCCGTAAGCCAGCGAAAGCGGGAAGCCATGTCTAACCGGGCAATAGGGCCGCCGTCGGGTGCGCCTATACAAATTCTTTCAAAAGAATGAAGATGCGCCCTTATATCGTTTATATCAGGCATGTCAGCAAATGTACGCAGCCGCTCCTCGTTCAATTCAAACATAACCTGTAAGAACTTTGGTTTGGAAGCATACATAATAACCCCAACATTCAGGAATTCTTCACGTTCCACCCTGGGCACAATGCGAATAACGGCGTATTCAAATAAATGCTTCTCTTGCATGCTGCGCTTCTTTTACAAAAATTGCTGAATGGGCAATACGTGTTGTTAAAAATTGAATGTATACTTTTCTTTTTTCATCAGCGGTTCCGGGTGGAGCTGCTGCTGTCAGCCAGTTATCCGGTATCATAGAAACGATATAGCGGATACGCTCAGGAGTTAGCAGAGAGCGGAAAGCTTCATTTACGGATTCCAGCTCGCCTGCCCAAGGCAGCAATACATGATCTTTAACCTGTGTAAACGGCCGGGTTGCGTGTTCTTCCCAATTATCCCATGAGTGATGGAAGTAAAATGAAGCGCCGTGGTCAATAAGCCATAATGTTTTATTCCACATCAGCATATTGGTATTGCGGGAAGTGCGGTCTACATTCGTGATCAGGCTGTCTAACCAAACAATTTGCGAAGCCAGCTTTGCGTCAATTATGGTAACGGCCGGATCAAAAGCAATCGCTCCCGAAAGGTAATGAAGCCCAAGGTTAAGCCCTTCGCTGAATTTCAGCAGATCCTGGATCTCTTCATCGGGCTCTGTGCGGCCAAAAGCTTCATCCACATATGCAAAAACAATTTCGGGTACTTTTAATCCCAGCGCGCGGGCAATTTCACCGCCCAGCAGTTCTGCTATAAGCGCTTTAATGCCTTGTCCTGCCCCGCGAAACTTCAATACATATAAAAAACCGTCATCCGCTTCGGCAATAGCAGGTAACGACCCGCCTTCCCTTAGGGGGGTAACATAACGGGTAACGTTAACCGTTCTTAATGGTGGTATGGTATGGCTCATGTGCAATTCCGCATTTATGCCTTTTTTCTCATCAGTATCATTTTCACCTGTAAAAAGAGGATCGGCCTGAAAATTAGCCATTTTTTATCTTACCCGAGGTAAATATGCCCCTGCTGTAAACAATTTTTAATGTTTTGTGAATACCGTTACATTTGAAAAATGATGTTGCCTGCACATTTTAAAGATATTTTTGAACCTGCTTTGCTTAAAGAAATGGAAAGCAAAACGGAAATGAAAACCATTCAAGCCGGGGAGGCTATTTTAGATGTTGGCCAGATCGTAAGAGTAATGCCAATCATCTTATCGGGCTCCTTACGGATTTCGCGTACGGATAATGAAGGCAGGGAAATTTTGCTGTATTATATAAATCCCGGTGAAAGTTGTGCCATGACCTTTACCTGCTGCATGGAGCATTTCCCCAGCGAAATAAAAGCAGTGGCAGAAGATGATACGGACATGCTGGTGGTACCTGTACAAATAATGGATGAATGGCTGACAAAGTACCCCACCTGGAAAAGCTTTGTAATGAAAACCATTCGCAGCCGTTTTAATGATATGCTCAAAACTATTGACCAGATTGCTTTCCAGAAATTAGATGAACGCCTTGTGAACTATCTCAAAGAAAAATCAGGCGCCACGGGCTCCACGCTTATTAAGCTTTCGCACGAGCAGATAGCCACCGAGCTGGCCACTTCCCGCGTAGTGATCTCCCGGCTGCTTAAAAAATTAGAGAATGATAAAAAGGTGCTGCTTTACCGTAACCAGGTAAAGCTGCTCAACGCATTGTAACAAATGTAACCAACCATCCCATTCCATTGTGCCATTTTTGCATTGTAACAAATCTGACACAATGAAACACGAGGTAAATACCCAATGGATGGGAAAAATGCAGTTCAATTCCCTTGTTAATGACCACGTAATTGTTATGGATGCTCCTGAACGTGCGGGCGGTGAAGACCTCGGCACTATTCCCAAACCCTTAGTGCTCACTGCGCTTTCAGGCTGTACGGGCATGGATGTGGTGGCATTGTTAAGAAAGGAAGGAAAAACGCTCGGCAACTTTAATGTAACGGTAAGCGGCGAGCTCACCAAATCGGCGCCTATGCAGTACAACAATATCCATGTTGTGTATGAAGCGGAAGGCGACAGTGCGATTGAGTCTGATGTATTGCGTGTCATAAACCGCTCGCAGGAAGATATATGCGGGGTTAGCGCCATGTTAAAGAAGGCGATGCCCGTTACCTGGGAAGTATGGTTCAATAAGGTAGAGATATTTAACAATCTCCATTCATTTAAAATAAATCACAATGATATCGGCAATTAAAAGCATGTTAGGCTTTGGTCCCGCAGTTGACTGGGCGGCATTGGTAGCCGCCGGAGCGGAAATTATTGATGTAAGAAGCAAAGGTGAATTCCTTGGAGGACATATAAAACACTCGGTTAATATTCCCTTAAGCGAGTTGGGCAATCATTTAAGTAAAATAAAAAAGGATAGCATCATTATTACCTGCTGCGCTTCCGGCATGCGAAGCGCATCGGCCAAAAATATGTTAGCTGCCAATGGTTTTACTAAAGTGTATAATGGCGGGGGATGGATGACTTTACAAAATAAGATCAGATGAAAATGAAACAACGCGTATTAACAGGCTGGAACCGGATGCGCTGGATTTATCTTATTACGGGGGTGATTATAATTATACAGGCTGCCATTAGCAGGCAATGGCTTGGTATAGCATTGGGCAACTATTTCACGTCAATGGCTGTTTTTAGGTTTGGGTGCGCTTCGGGGACCTGTTTTGGCGGCAGTTGTGATGTACATCACACTAAGAGTGATTAAAAAAACTTTCTCTTTTCTTTACAATGCGGAACTTTATCCTTCAATTCCCGTTGTATGAAATTTGTTTGGTTGTTATTAGCCGGTTATGGTTTCTTTTGTATAGAAGGCTGCCGGGCGCAGCAAAAACGCACAGCACAAAAATTAGTAAGTGATACCATATACACTTATGGCGATACTTCTGCGGATGGTACAGGAAAATATTACTTCGGCAGGGAAATAGCACAGGTAATGGGCGCCGCGGGCGCTGCCTGGCTTGATAGGGATGAGCGGCAACAGGAAGAAAATACGGCGCTTGCTATTGAAAAAATGAAGCTGTCTTCATCAGATATTGTTGCCGACATAGGCGCCGGTACGGGGTATTACAGTTTTAAGCTAAGTGAAAAGCTGCCGCAGGGTAAAGTATACGCAGTAGAGATCCAGGACGAAATGATCGCTGCGCTTGAAAAGCGAAAAGCGGCCTTGCATAACCGTAATGTAACCATCATAAAAGGTAGCCACATGTCGCCTAACCTGCCCGATCATTCTGTTGATTTGGCTATTATGGTGGATGTATACCACGAACTGGAATATCCGTATGAAATGCTGCAATCCATAAAGAAAGCATTAAAAAAAGATGGAAAGATTTTACTGGTAGAGTATCGTGGCGAAGATCCTGCGATCCGTATTAAACCTTTGCATAAAACTACTGTTGTACAACTCAGCAAAGAAATGTCCGCCAATGGGTTCCGTTTATATTATCAAGGCGATTTCCTTCCGCTTCAGCATTTCCTGCTGTATACAATAGCCATAGAATAGATTGGCGTATACTTCCTGTTCCATTTCCGCATTTCTGATCTCCCTGCTGTATATTTGCAATTGTTCCTGATAAATTGTGCCGGCAGCAGTATTTTTTATTAGCTTATGATAAAATGTGCGGGTATATACGCATATAGCAATAGCCCGATAGCCGGAATGTTGTACATTTAATGAACAACCCTTCATTTTTGCAGTTGAATAGTATTAACCAGCTTTGTTTTTTTAAGACATGGCCTGGTTTTTGACTATAACTTTTTTGGTTAGGATAACAACCGCATGAATTCCCTCTGAGAGGAAGAACAAGTATACACAATCAGTATTCCGGGGCAATGAACAAAAAACTGTACGCTATGCGATCTGGTGCTTCCTGCTTTTTTATGCGTTATGCTTTCCTGCTATTTCTTTTTTTCTTTTCATGCAAAAAGGGAACAGATGATAAGGTTGCTCCTCCATTTATTATTACGGGCGAATGGATATTTATGTCTAATACGGTTTCAACGGAATCCGTTACTACCTATATCATTGATGATATAACGTATAGAAATAAAATCACCGCGGATTATGTTACCTACAACAATAATGGTACAGTTACCATCACTGGCAACAGTATGGTGGGCAGTGACCTGCGCTTTGACGTAATAACAAAGTCATACTTTTCATTTTATATTGGCGATGATAATGACGAGGACAGCGTGGAAGCCCCGTTTACGAGCTATATGGATACGCCTTATGCCGCTCAGCAGTCCTTTCAGCTTATAGGAAAGGATTCCATTTATTTCCCGGCAGGAACGCTTATGGCAATACCCGATATTAACGGGGAAGAAAGAACATCCATGACTTTACCCCAGGGCGGTACGATAAGAGGCTTTGATAATGCAATGAAGATCATTACCACTTCGGTAGATGCGTATAGCTATACGGAAGACGAAACGACCTATCATGTAGTTAAAAAGGAAAGAATGGAAACAGACCTGGCGAAGCAATTTTAATACTTACCACGCCATCGCATTGCGATGTGAAACCCCCGGATGCTTTACCTGGCCATTTCTCCCATAAAATATACAAGCCCGGCTGCCATAGGATTTGTGCCGGAGGTCATATGGCGGGATGTATCCACGGCTGCCGGTAAGGCCGTTGTAACAATTTTGTAGCTTCCGCATCGCCCACGATCAGCTTTTTTACAGGATCATAAACTAAGGGACGTCCCAGCTTCATGGAAAGGTTAGCAATAATACAGCTTGCCGTAGAGATGTGGCCTTCTTCAATATCCGCTACGGGCCTGGTTTTGTTGTCAATAGCTTTCAGAAAATCCAGCATGTGCAAACGGGTAGCCGGCGCCGCGTTTAATTCAATATCGGGTTCCGTAAGATCTTCCGGATATTTTTCCTTTTCGTATACCACATCCTTATGGATTTTTTCGCCTTTGCCCTGTGGAATAAAATCATATTGCATGGTGCTGGCGCACAGGGTTCCTTTTTCGCCGTACAGCTTAAACGACCAGGGATATTCCGGATCGGCAGGCGTACCCCAGCTCCGGTGCTGCCATATGCAGTTAAGCTCGTTATATTCAAAAATGGCAGACTGCGTATCGGCTATATTGCTTTTACCGGTTTTGTCAACGTAAATGCCGCCTGTGGAACTGATGCGGATAGGCCAGCCTAATTGCAGCATCCACCTAACGGTGTCGAACATGTGAATACACATATCGCCCATAATACCGTTACCGTATTCCATGAAAGTGCGCCACCAGCGTACATGCGGTAACCCATCGTAAGGGCGCATAGGAGCGGGGCCTGTCCACATTTCGTAGTCAAAAAAATCAGGTACCGGCTGCACGGGCGGGTTGCCGTTATTGCGCATGTGATAATAGCAGCACATTTCTACGTGCGATATTTTTCCCAGCAGGCCGGCATCTACTATATTTTTCTTCGCGTCAATAAGATGCGGTGTGCTTTTGCGCTGGGTGCCTACCTGTACCACGCGGTTGTGTTTTCGTGCCGCGGCCACCATTGCCTCGCCTTCCATCACATCAACGCTGATGGGCTTTTGTACATATACGTGTGCGCCTGCTTTTATAGCGTCTATGGCTTGCAGGGCGTGCCAGTGGTCGGGTGAGCCAACCAGTACGATATCGGGTTTTTGTTCTGCCAGCAGCTTACGGTAATCGCCATACGTAGCCGGCTTTTTATGATTAGATTGCCGCTGGCTTACCATCTCCGCAGCTTTCTCCAATTGATGTTTATCCGGGTCGCACAATCCTACCACTTCTACCGGCGCAACCTGTATCAGCCGGAACAGGTCGCTCTTGCCATACCACCCGGTGCCGATCAGGGCCACGCGCCTTGTAGCGGGTGGAGCATACAAATTCATTCCATTAACGCGAAGAGAAGCGAGGGCAAGGGCAGCGGAAGCCCCGCGGATAAACTGGCGGCGGTTAAAGTTGTGCTGGCTCATATAAGAAGTATTAGAAGTAAAATGCAATAGCTTAAAGATAATAAGCTTTATCCTTTTTTCTTCACTTGCCGCTGTTTGTAATTTATTTTTTTCCTGAAAACTTTTTTCCCCGCTGTACGAAGTCTCAGACTTCGTAACTGTTATGTTCTTCCGGGACTGTGTCCCGGTAATACAATTTTACCGATCGCCGGAAGCGATAATAAATAAATGCGTGGCGAGGGACGCCACGCATAGCTAATACATAGCTAATATGTACAGAGGTTAAAAAAATGCTTGTATTGAAATATCTTTTACAATCCTGTTACCTTTCTTATATACTGTCTTGCTATCAGCGCATACTCTAACGGGTTAGCTTTGGCCGGATCCTGCTCGGCTTCCACTACCATCCAGCCTTTGTAATCGCTTTTTTTAATAACAGCAGCCAATGCCGGAAAATCAATGCAGCCTTCCTCATCGCCGGGCACGGTAAATACACCGTCTTTCACGGCATCTAAAAAGCTCATCCGGTTATCTTTTACCTGCTGTAAAACATTCGGGCGGATATCTTTCAAATGTATATGTGCGGTACGGGATATAAACTGTTCAAGACAGGCAACAGGATCTTCCCCCGCAAAATAAAAATGACCACAGTCGTAATTCAGGTAAACATTTTCCGGATCGGTTTCATTCAGCATCCTTTCCGTTTCCTCACGCGTTTGTATGCAGGTGCCCATGTGATGATGAAAGGCTAATTTAATGCCCCGGTCGCGGGCTATTTTGCCCAATTCGTTTAAACCATAAGTAAAGTTCTTCCATTCTTCGTTGCTGTTCAGCATGCCCTTCCCTTCCAGCACGGGCACTTCTTTTTTCCCCTGGCAGCTATTGCCGGTTTCCCCGCCACCAATTACTTTGGCGCCCATCGTTTCTAAGAAATCAAGTAATTGCGTAAAGCTTTTTTTGTTCTCCTCCAGCGACTTAGTCGTTAGCTCATAACTGTTCCACTGGTTACAAATTTGCAAGCCTCTTAAGCTAAGCGCTTTTTTTAAGATGGTAATATCACGCGGAAATTTATTACCTACTTCGCAGCCGGTAAAGCCCGCCAGGGCCATTTCACTGATGCATTGCTCAAATGTATTTTCAGCGCCCAGCTCGGGCATATCGTCGTTCGTCCAGTTAATAGGGGCTATGCCCAACTGTATGTTTTCGAAATTCATATGATCAGAATATACGTTGTTGTTTTTTATTTTCTTTATAGGTTTCATAGGCCTTTTGTACAGAAGGCGAAGTCGATACTTCCGCAACGGGCACTTCCCACCAGGCATTGTATCCTTTTACGGTACGGTGCAAATGCGTTTCTATATAAATTACGGTTGTGCGTTGCTGTTGCTTTGCAGATGCCAACGCGGCTTGCAGTGAAGCTGCGTCCGTAGCCTTTATCACTACTGCACCCAGGCTTTCCGCGTTTTTGGCAAGATCTACAGGTAGTATTTCACCACTTAGCTGTCCCGACTGATCCTCCCTGTACCTGTACCTGGTACCGAACCTTTCGCTGCCTATACTTTCCGATAAGCCGCCAATGCTGGCATATCCGTTATTATTGAGTAATAAGATAGTAAAACGTACGCCTTCCTGTATGGAGGTAATGATCTCGTGGTTGTTCATCAGGTAGCCGCCATCACCGCAAATAACATATACTTCGCGTTCCGGCGCCGCCATCTTTGCGCCCAGCCCCGCCGCAATTTCATAGCCCATGGTGGAGTAGCCATATTCTAGGTGGAAATTTTTAGGATCGGTTGCTCTCCATAATTTATGCAGGTCGCCGGGGGCGCTGCCGGAAGCATTGATCATAATATCTTCCCTGTTCATAAAGCTGTTGAGCGTTCCAATCACTACCGCCTGGTCAATAGGAGGAACGGTTCCGTTACCTTCTGCGTAAATCTGCGTTACCTCATCATCCCAGGCCTTATTCATTCCGGCTACTCTTTGCCGGTAGTTGCCATCTACCTTGTAATCTCCAAGTGTTGAAAGCAATTCTTCCAGTGTAACTTTTGCATCGCCGGTTAGCGGGAGGGCATTATGCTTATGGGCGTCAAATTCGCTTATATTGATGTTGACGAATTTAACATCGGAGTTTTTAAAAATGGATTTGGAAGCGGTGGTGAAATCGCTGTATCGCGTACCAATGCCAATTACCACATCTGCTTCATTCGCAATTTCAATGGCATATTTGGTGCCGGTAGCACCCAGTCCGCCAATGCAGTATGGCGCATCGTACATCACCGAGCCTTTGCCTGCAAAGGTTTCACCCACGGGTATGCCGGTTTGTGCGGCAAACCGGTGCAATGCTTCGCTTGCCCCGCTGTATATGGTTCCGCCACCGGCAACAATAACGGGTTGCTTGGCTTTGCTGATCCACCCGGCGGCTTTTTTAAGCAGGCTGCTATCCGGCCGCGAGCGGGGGATATGCCATACTCTTTTCTCAAAAAGCGAAGCGGGAAAATCATAGGCATGCGTTTGCACATCCTGCGGCATGGAAAGGGTAACAGCTCCGGTTTCAGACGGAGAAGTAAGCACCCGCATCACTTCAGGTAATGCATAGATCAATTGTTCAGGACGGTTGATCCTGTCCCAGTATTTGGAAACCGGTTTAAAACAATCGTTCACTGAAATATCCTGTGTAACAGCGCTTTCTAATTGCTGCAGCACAGGCGCGGGTTCACGGGTGGCAAAAATATCACCGGGCAATAATAATACCGGGATGCGGTTGATGGTTGCCAATGCAGCCCCGGTTAACATATTGGTAGCGCCCGGGCCAATAGAGGTAGTACAGGCAAAAGCGCTTAGCCTGTTTTTTACTTTCGCATAAGCAACAGCGGTATGCACCATGGATTGCTCATTTCGGCACTGGTAATACCTGAAGTCAGGGTTTTCCTGCAGCGCCTGCCCCAGTCCGGCAACGTTGCCATGACCGAATATGCCGAAGCATCCTGCAAAATAAGGTTGCTCAATGCCATCGCGTTCCGTGTACTGGTTTTTTAAGAAGGCAATGGTTGCCTGCGCAACAGTTAATCTTTTTTTCATAACGATTTTATGAATTTTAAATTTTAAATCTCAAATCTCAAATTCCCCCGCCTTTCCCGCTGCCCCCATCAATTCAAATTTCCTCAGCATAAATGCTTTGTACGTTTCCATAAATATTTTGCCCGGTGTTGTTGGCGCAAATTCATCCGGGCGGTCGTGAAAAAATTCGCGGTTTACCATTGTCCATAACAGGCGTGTGTCTGTAGCGATATTCACTTTGCAAATACCAAGCGCTATCGCTTTTTTCAGCTCATCTTCCTGAACACCTTTGGCGCCTGTTTTTAATTTCCCGCCTGCTTCGTTAATTCTTTGCACCACTTCTTCGTTTACATTGGATCCTCCATGCAATACCAGTGGAAAGCCGGGCAGGCGTTCCTGTATTTCTTTGAGTATTTGTAATTGTAAGCCCTGTCCGCCGGAAAATTTATAAGCGCCATGACTGGTACCTACTGCAATGGCGAGGCTGTCGCAGCCGGTTTCGTTTACAAAAAATTCTACATCCTTTGGATTGGTATAGAATGAATGAGCCGCTTCCACGGTAAGATCATCTTCCACGCCTGCCAGCACACCCAGTTCGGCTTCCACACTTATATTTTTGGCATGGGCTTTTTCTACAACGGCTTTTGTGCGGCTGATATTCTTTTCCATGTCATCGTGCGAAGCGTCAATCATTACCGAAGTATACCCTCCGCTTTCAATGGCATCCCATATATGTGCTTCATATCCATGATCGAGGTGAACGGCGTATACCGTTCCGGGATATATTTTCGCTGCCGCCTGTATCATTGCCAGCAACATGTGTGCGTTCGCATAGTCACGGGCGAAGGGCGTGGTTTGCACAATAAACGGCGCTTTGGCTTCCCGTGCCGCTGCAAACAGCCCATGTATCTCTTCCATAAAAAAAACATTCACCGCAGGCACGGCGTACTGCCCGTAGCATTTGCTGAATATTTCTTTTGTAGTTAGTAACATAATCTCAATTTATAATTTGAAATTTCAAATTTGAAATTTCAAATGGCGTTACCAGAACGCCGTATACAAAGCCGCCAGGATACCGCATATAATAGTAGCGCCAACGATAAACGAGCGGCTCAGGTTAAATGAAGGCATTTCTATCTCAATTTGTCCCTGGTTGTTTTTGTTTTTTGAGGTGAGGCTGATGCCGACCATTACCGCCGACAAGATCAGGAAAGCTATACCCATCCTGTTTAAGAAAGGTATTTCGGGGAACCAGAATTTGAATGCGGTAGACAGGGGTATGGTAAGCACCGCTGTAGTTAACGCTGCCGCCGACGTGGCTTTTTTCCAGAACATACCGAAAAAGAATATAGCGAATACACCCGGTGTAATAAAGCTTGAATATTCCTGTATGAACTGGTAAGCCTGTTCCAGCACCTTTAACTGCGGAGCAATTAATACCGCGATAAGCATGGATACCCATACGGCGATACGGCCTACGCGGATGAGGTGCTTTTCGGATGCGCCGGGTTTGATATACAGTTTGTAGATGTCTAAAGTAAAGATGGTAGAAATGCTATTGGCTTTTCCCGCCAGTGATGCCACGATAGCCGCGGTAAGCGCTGCGAAAGCTACACCTTTTAAGCCCATGGGTAAAAGGTTCAGCAATACGGGGTAAGCATGATCGGGTTTTACCGTTCCCGCCGCATCTACCATTTCCTGCTGGAACATGCCATTTTGATGCAGCACAAAAGCGGCTATGCCTGGTATAACAACGATCAATGGAACCAGCAGTTTTAAAAAGGCCGCAAAGAGGATCCCTTTCCTGGCTGTTTCTAAGTCGGCGCCCAGCGTACGTTGAATAATATACTGATTGCAACCCCAGTAATTCAGGTTATTGATCCACATGGCGCCAATGATCACTGTCAGTCCGGGTAAATCTTTGTAGTATGGATTATCCTGTTTCAGTATCATATGGAAATGAGAATCGGCCTGTGTTTTTAATGTTCCGAAAGCACTGAGTATATCTGGTTTACCAAATTCTTTTGCCACCAGGTCAAGCGCCAGATAAGTGGTGATCAACCCGCCAATAATGAGCACAATTACCTGCACAACATCGGTATACCCGATTACCTTCATGCCGCCAATGGTAATTAATATGGCAAAGAGCGCTAAAGCCACAACCGCTACATTAAAATTGATGCCGGCGGTTACTTCTAAGGCCAGCGCGCCGAGATAAATGATGGAGGTGAGGTTAACGAATATGTATAATAACAGCCAGAACACCGCCATGGTTGTAGCTACAACAGGGTTATACCGTTGCCGCAAAAACTGGGGCATGGTATATATCTTGTTCTTAAGATATACGGGCAGAAAGAAAACGGCAACTACAATTAACGCAGCCGCTGCCATCCATTCGTAGGAAGAGATAGCCAGTCCGATAGCAAAGCCGGAGCCCGACATGCCTATGAAATGTTCGGCCGAAATGTTAGAAGCAATGAGCGAGGCGCCAATGGCCCAAAAGGTAAGCGATCCTTCTGCAAGGAAAAAACCTGAAGCGGTATTGGATTTGTTGGTTTTCTTTTTATATATCCAGTAGCCATAACCGCCAATAATAGCGAGATACATAAAAAAAACCAGGTAGTCTAATGTGTGCAGGCCAGTTTGGTTCATCGTCAGGGGTTATTTAGTGAGTGGTCGGTGATAAGTGGTAAGTGAATCATTCTTTCTCTCATCTTTCACTTTTTCCGTTATTATTATATTTTTATTATTTCTTCCATCTTCACTGCCCTGTTTTCTTTTAATGACAGGCCTGCGGCAAGTCCTATAGCCGTAGCCATCAGCCCGTCATGCGCATCTACCGGTGAAGGCGTGTCATTTAACACGCAATCTATGAACGATTGGATGCAGGTGCGGTAGGCTTTTTCATAGCGCTCTAAGAAAAAGTGTAGTGGTAAAGCAGTTTGTACTGTTTCATTGTTATGCCGGATTACATTATCAGGCGTATTATTTTCAGCCTTCGCCATTCCTTCTGAGCCAAATATTTCGAGGCGCTGATCATAGCCATACACTGCTTTACGGCTATTGTCTATTACACCAATGGTGCCGTTCTCAAACGTAAGTACAATTACTGCGGTATCTATATCATCGTATTGTTTAATGCGGGGATCTATCAAAGCATCTCCTTTTACATATACTTCTTTTACCTCACTGCCTGTTATAAAGCGCGCCATGTCAAAATCGTGTATAGACATATCAAGGAAAAGTCCGCCCGATACTTTTACATATTCCAATGGCGGCGGCGCCGGATCGCGGCTGGTGATCCGCAAAATATGCGGGTCGCCAATGCTGTTGTTCCTGACTAATGATCCGATCCTGGCAAAATTGGGATCGAACCGGCGGTTAAAGCCCAGCATAAGCTTTACGCCGTTTTCCCTTACTGCTTGTTGGGTGGAAAGAATAGCCGGAAGCGTAACATCCAGCGGCTTCTCACAAAACACATGTTTTTTGGCCTGTGCGGCAGCGATAGTATAAGGCACATGCTGTGGTGTAGGTGCGCAAATAATAACCGCTTCCACATCCGGGTGGTTAATCACATCTTCCGCCTTTGTGGTTACCTGTGCCACGCCGAGGCGTTTGGCATAATCATGCGCGGCAGGAGAAACATCAGACGCAATGATCACTTCCGCGTTTTGTGTATTGTACAGCAGGTTGGAGAGATGTATCTGCCCGATGCGCCCGAGCCCGATTACGCCGGCTTTTAATTTTTTTGACATGTTATAATTTGAGATTTATCATTTGAAATTTGATGCCTTTTGCTGTTTCACGCCCGCCTAAACGAATGCATTCGGGCTGGCAACGAGCACAAAGGAAGCAATGTACGCAACGAAGACATCGCTGCCTTACCACTTATGTCTTATCACTTACCACTAAAATTTCCTGGTCCATTCTTTCAGCCACCTTTCAATCACTACTTTGGTTTGAGTAAAAAACTCAACGGCATGTTTACCCTGTCCGTGCAGATCGCCAAAGAAACTTTCTTTCCACCCGCTGAAAGGAAACTGTGCTACCGGCGCCGCAACGCCTATATTAATACCGATATTACCCGCATCTGCCTCATTTCTGAACCGGCGGGCGTGCAACCCGCTGCTGGTAAATATACAGGCCATATTGCCATACTTATTGCTGTTTACATAGGCAATAGCTTCTTCAATACTGTTGATATGCACTAAGCTCATTACAGGTCCGAATATTTCGGTTCCGGCAATTTCGCCATGAAGCGGGATATCCTCTATAATGGTGGGTTGTATGAAATTACCTTTTTCGTATCCGGGAATGGCCGCATTCCGGCCATCTAATAATAACCTGCCGCCTTCCTGTATGCCTTTCTCTATCAGGCTGTTTACCCGTGTTTTACTATCTGCTGTAATTACCGGCCCCATCTGCACCGCTTCATCTAAGCCAAAACCCGTAGTGCGCTGGCGGCTTAGTTCTACCAGGCTTTCTGTAATATTCGCATGTTCTCCCACGGTAATAATGGTAGAAGCGGCAAGGCAACGTTGCCCTGCACAGCCATACACGCTGTCTACCACAATTTGAGTGGTCATATCTATATCTGCGTCGGGTAAAATGATCACCGGGTTTTTGGCTCCGCCCTGCGCCTGCATCCGCTTGCCATTAACGGCGCCCTTGGCGTATACATAACGGGCAATGGCAGATGAACCTACAAAACTTACCGCTTTAATACCGGGATGTTCGAGTATGCCATCTACAACGGCTTTTCCGCCATGCACCATGTTAATTACGCCGGCAGGCAGATCTAATTTTGCTATCAGCTCCATTACCTTGGTCATGGTAAGCGGCACTTTTTCCGAAGGCTTAATGAGAAAGCTGTTGCCACATGCAATAGCATAGGGCAGAAACCAGAAAGGGATCATGCCGGGGAAGTTAAAGGGCGATATGCAGGCGCAAACACCCAGTGGCTGGCGGATCATATACTCATCAATACCTAAAGAAATATCTTCCGAAAAATCGCCCTGCATTAAAGCGGGTATACCACATGCATTTTCTACATTCTCAATAGCGCGAACCCATTCGGCTTTCGACTCGGCATATGTTTTGCCCGATTCGAGCGTGATGGTTTTGGACAGTTCATCCATATTTTCTTCCAGCAATCTTTTTAAATGAAAAAGATACTGGATCCGTTTCCCTGCCGGCACGCGCTTCCATGTGGCAAAAGCATTTTCAGATGATTGAACTGCTGCATCCACATCGGCGGGAGTACCCGAAGGAACCTGGGCAAGCACTTCCTGGCTGGCCGGGTTTACTACATTCACATACGTGGTTGCACTACTGCTCACCCATTGTCCGTTGATATAATTTCTTAGTTTTTCCATATTGATTATATTTTTTTTAGCTATCAGCTATTAGCGATCAGCAATCAGCGGTATCGGTTGCTGTTATACTTTCATTTCTCATCTCAGGAATGCTTTCTTTACTGGATTCTGAAACTTTCACCCTGAAACTTGCCCCCTCCAACTTGTAACCTGCAACTTGTAACCTGAAACCTGCAACCTGCAACCATCCCCGCGGTCTGACGCTCCTTCGTCGCGTACCGACCACTGATTTTTCATTTTCAAATTTTCAAATTTCCACGTTCTCAAATTCTCACAGCCCACCCCGTTCACCTGTGAATTGCATCACCTCTTCCAGTGTTGGCATAAAGTTAGCGCAACCTTCCCGCGTAACAATTATGGCGCCGCAGGCATTGCCCATGCGCACACTTTTATACAAATCCCATCCCCGCAGATAGCCGTATGAAAACCCTCCTGCAAAGGCATCACCCGCTCCAAGCACATTCAATACTTCCACAGGGAAGCCTGGTACTTTTACCTCCTCTTTTCCTTTCTCAAATACAGAAGCGCCATCTTTTCCTCTTTTTACGATCAGCGTATCAACGCCGGTTGCTATAATATTTTGTATGGCATTATCAATGTTGCCTTTTATTTCGGGAGCCGATATTTGCTGGTGTTTGATGGATACCTGGCTGATATCGGTAAGGCAGGCAGCCAGTATTTCTTCTTCAGTACCTATTACTATATTAAACTGTGGTAAGATCGTGCGGATAACTATCCCAAAAGCACGCGGATCGTGCCACTGGTCGGCCCTGAAATCAAGGTCCAGCAGTTTGATAACTCCGTTTTTTTGTGCCAGCTCCAGCGCGTAAAACATGGCCGTTCTACTGGGATCTTTGCTTAATGCCGTTCCTGAAAAGATAGCCGCTTTAAAATCGCTGAAAGGAATAGCATTTACATGGTCAATATCTAATTGTATATCTGCGCAGTTATCGCGGTAATAAACCAATGGAAATTTATCCGGCGGCTCAATACCCAGTATAACGGCCGAACTTCGGGTACCCGTTATTGTGGGTATAAAATCTGTGATTACCTTTTCTTTTTGTAAGAAATTTTTAATGAAAGCGCCTACCTGGTCGTTGCCAATGCCGGTAAGCAGCGCAGTTTTTAATCCAAGTCTTGTTGCCCCTACCGCAATATTGGTTGGGCATCCGCCCACAAAAGCGTTAAAGGCGGAAATATCTGTGAAAGGACTGCCCACATTAGCGGAATACAGATCAATAGAAGATCGCCCGATAGTAAGGAGGTCGTATTTTTTTATATTATTCATCAGGTATAATTTCAAATTTTCAAACCCGCCTGCCGGCAGGCAGGTTTGAAATTTCAAATTCTTGTGTTCATTTCCGCTGTAACCATTGGCAGCCGCGGATCCTGTCCCTTCCATGTGCCGAAGATCCATTCCTGCTGCGGATCGGGCGTGTTTGCCAAAGACTGATCGCTGCCCGCGAGAAAATTAAGATAGTATACATTATACCCGTGCCCGGCAACAACAGGGTGATATCCTTTGGGCACCAGCACCGCTTCGTTATTATGCACTTTTATTACTTCATCTAATGACCGGTCATCTGTATATATCTGCTGAATGGCAAATCCGTTCGGCTTATCTGTTTTATAAAAATAGATTTCTTCCAGTTCCGCTTCCAACAGGTTGCCATTGGCATCCACTTTGCGTTCGTCGTGCTTATGCGCAGGGTAGGAGCTCCAGTTGCCCGATGGTGTATACACCTCCACACATACTATTTTATGGCAATCGAAACCGGGTTGGAGCAGGCTATTGATCTGGCGGTTAGCATTATCGCCTCCCCTGAATTCAATGGCTGCCTCTTCCGGCTGCTTTAAATAAGGAGGATGATCTTCATTGGTAGCTACCCAGCATATGGCTATATCGGTATTAGCGGTTTGCGCGGTAAGTGTAAAATCGGTATTGCGGGGAAGATATAAGGTATGGGCAATGCCGCTGAATACATCTTTCCTGCCGTTACGGGTTTCCCATTCACCCTTATCGGAGCTTACCTTAAAATTACCACCCAGTAAAACAATGCAATATTCATTGTCGCCCGTGTGTTGTGAGAAAGCTTCATTTTTATCTAATAACCTTGTTTCAAAGTTAAGATAGTTCCAGCCTGCATCCTGTGCAGTGAAATGATGATACCTCCGGTTTCCCGGATCGGGCCTGACAAGCAATTTTTGATCTGGCATCAGTAGTATTTTACGCTGGTAAACTTAACATTATAATTCTATTTAAACGGTTTATGTGGTTTGCAAACGTTTGAAATTTTTTGAGTTGAGAAAAAAGCGGAACTTGGGATGCGATTAGTGCTATTGAAATATGAATAAGCCTGTTACTATTAAAGATATTGCCAGAAAATTCAGGTGCTCGCCTTCAACGGTATCGCGGGCACTGAACAACCATCCTTCCATTAATGAAGATACCCGGCGCAACTTGCAGGAATATGCACAAAAAGTAGGTTACCAGCGAAACCAGGTTTCCCTGAACCTGCTTAATACAAAAACAGCAAGCATTGGGGTTATTGTGCCTACCATCAATAATTATTATGAATCGGCCATTATTGAAGGCATAGATGGCGTACTGCACCCATTGGGTTATACGCTTAATATATGTGTAACCAATGAGCAGTACCTGCTGGAATCGGAATATATAACAAAGCTGTTGTCGAACCGCGTGGAAGGTATTTTTCTTTCTGTTTCACAGGAGACCTATGATTTTGGGCATTATGAGCACTTGGAAAATGTGGGCAAGAGAAATTTGCCGTTGATCTTTATTGACCGTGACTATGAAGGATTTTCTGCAGGAAGCGTAACCATAGACGATTACCATGGCGCCTTTGCAGCAGTGCAACACCTGGTAAACACCGGACGAAAACGCATTGCCCACCTGAAAGGTCCTAACGGTATGGCGGTTACGGAACAGCGCTTTAAGGGTTACGCGGAATGTCTTAGGCAATACGGCTTACCATTAGAAGAATCACTTATTATAAATACCAATTTTAAAGTAGAGAGCGCGCTGGAGCCCACTGCTCAATTGCTGGAGCTGGATCAGCGGCCTGATGCCATTTTTGGCGTGAATGACCAGGTGGCTATAGGAGCCATGAAAGTAATAAGAGAAAAAGGATGGAGGGTTCCGGAAGATATTGCCGTAGTAGGTTTTGATAACTCGCCTATCTCAGCCTATATTTCACCATCGCTTACCTCAGTAGGCAGACCCGGAAGACAGATCGGGGAAGAAGCTGCCAGGATCTTCCTGAATTACCCCGATGCCGCTGCTAAAAGAGATAACCCCGTGCATATTGTATTGCCTTCGCAACTGATCATAAGAGATTCTTCTGCAGGAATTAGAAGATAGCCGCAGAACGCACAAAGAAGGCACGAAGTTGATTGCACAAAGAAAGTTTCGCGGCGCTCTTTCTTTTATCCTGATATTAATTGCAGGGAAGCCTGATCTTCATCATACTCCGGAAATGCACGGTAGTTTAATTTTGAACCTGAATCTAAAGTAAAGCATATGAAAAAGAGAGAACCTGTTTCCCATATTATGACTAAAGATGTTATTAGTGTTGCGGAAAACGATAAATTAGATGAGGTGGCAGCTATTTTCCGTAAAAAAAGCATCAGGCATTTGCCGGTAAAAAAAGGAGAAAAGATAACCGGGATGATAAGCCGTAACGATATTAACCGGCTTACATTCGGCGCGCTTTTCGATAACCAGGAAGGAGCCGATGAAGCCATATTGCAGATGCTCACCATTCCGCAGGTAATGACCGCCGACTTACGTACGGTAAGCAGTGATACAGCTATCAGAGAGGTGGCGGAAATTTTCAGTACGGCAGAATACCATTCGCTTCCGGTAGTTGACAATGGAGAATTGAAAGGTATTGTTACCACTACCGATGTCATAAAATATATGCTCGACCAGTATTAAGTAACGCAACATAAGAAAACATCTATACTTTAACCGTCGGGGGCTGTTATATCCTAACAGCTCCTTTTTTATTAGTGTTAGGTCAGGTAAACGATGCCTGTATGCTATCATGAAAAGTGAGAGGACAGGGGTGAGAGGTGAACAGGTAATAGTGAATTTACCCCTCACTTCTCACGTTTCACACAGCACTATTTATTTCAATACTTTAATCTTCAGGCTCCTGAAGCTTACGTCATCGCCATGATCCTGGAGCAGCAGCCTGCCTTCTTTTCCTTCACCGAAATTGGGACGGTTTTTAAATTTGCTGCCGGCTACCAGGCCCCGGAATGCCTGCGAGCCTCTTTCGTATTCCAATACTTTTACACCGTTGAGGTAATGTTCCACATGATTATTGGGATATACAATAATTCTTCCCTGGTTCCACTCGCCTATGGGCTTTACAAAGCGGTCTGTTTTTTTTGCCGGTATTAAATCATACAATGAAGAGAGGGTTCTGTTGCCTGCTATGCCCATTTTAGCATCGGGGTGGTTTTTATCATCTAATACCTGGTATTCTAATCCGAGGGCGGATCCTACATTGTTTTCGGAAAGCGTTACAAAATATTTCACGCCACTGTTTCCGCCAAAGGAAAGTTTGAACTCAAAAGAAAAATCAAAAGCGCTGTATAAATCGTCCGTTACAATATCGCCGCCATTGGCAGATTCCTCTCCTTTTGAAGATAATACGGTAATGTTTCCGTCTGCTATTTCCCATCCTTTTTCGGGAAAGCTCAGTATTTTAGCACCTCTCCATCCTTTTGGGCTTACCCCGTCAAATAATAGCTTCCAGCCATTGCTTTTTTCAAAAGCGGTTAATGTATTGGGTTCATTGTTCACTACAAAAACATGGGCAGGAAAGGGTGCAGGAGAAAGATTACCGGTTTGAATACGGATATTTTTCCAAAGGATCTTTTTCCCGGCATCTTCGGCTTTGCCAATACTGTGTACCTGCAGGGCAATAAAGCCTTTAGCATCCGCGTCATCTACCAGGTAAGCGGCGGGCACATCGTTGATCCATGTTTTGATGGTGTTTCCTATACATTCCACCTTCACTTTATTAAATGCCCCCTGTTTATATGCTTTTTGGGCCGCGGGGTTTAAATCTAAAGGATATAGCCAGCCCCGCCGGCCTTCATCATATATCCCGGCAGTCCATGCACGGGAGGATGCGTCTAATTCATACTGGTAGCCATATACCCGTCCCTTTCCATCATTGGCGGCGGGGTTAAAATGACTCCTGATCTGTATACCCGAATTGGTAACGGTATCGGGCATAAGCACTTCCAGCTCTAAAACAAAATCGCTATATTCTTTTTCGGTTATTAAAAAGCTGTTTGGGGTGGAAGCTACCGTTGTGCCTGCAATAACACCTTTTTCAACAGTGTATTTTGCATTGCCTCCAAGCTGTTTCCATCCCTGGAGCGTTTTGCCATCGAATAGTTTTGTCCATGTAGCTTTTTGCGCCTTAACGGGAAGCGAATTAAAACTGAAAAGAAAAGATAGAGCGAGGAGTAATAAATTTTTCATACCTGTGCCTTGATGGTTTATATTTTATAGTTCCGCTAATATATTCATTATATCCCGTTTAGAACATAGAAGAATACTATGGCTAATTAATATTTTGATGTGCTATACCCGTTTTTATTACAGATAATGTAAGAACCAGGAGGCGTAGCCTCGGTCTCTTTTTTGTAACAACGAGCTTCAGCCCGTTGCATAAGGAAGATAGTAAAGAACAGAAAGCTGTAAGCAATGAAGTCTTAGTATGCTTTATTATTCCGGAGTTACAATATGCAGACAGGCCTACGGCCTTATCATTGAATTATTTTCGCATGCAGCGCATCAAAATAATTAATTAGCCTGTATTGCGGAGAATGGCTTAGAATGTTTACTATCTGGATACCGGCTCAGATGGGGTCATGCTGATGAAACCGGGTAATTTGATACCAGGCTGTGGCTTATAAGGTAATATGTATACGGTATTTCCTTTTTTGTACGAGATAATGGAACTGGATTGTTTAGCCGGTTCGGAAGACCTGTAATCAGTTTTCCCGTAATTCTTATTATTAAAAGTATAATTATCTTTAATAGAAAAGGTAATGGTAGATTTAAGATCAGAAAAAGCGCCGGAGGCATGTCGTGCTTCTTTACTTCTTTCTTTCTCTCCTGCATTCATCCTGATCCCGCTCACTGCAAATACATATTGCGCAATTGCAAACATAGCCACCAGTATGAAGCTATTTTTAACAATTCTTGCAGGTATGTTCTTGTTCGGTTTCATTGTTCAGCAAAAATAATGATTTATATTCAGTATTTCCTATACCGTTCATCATAAATTTTACAGGTTATTTAACGTTTGCACAATAAAAAAGTTACAAAAATACTTTTATTCTTAATAAAGTGTTAACTTTCATTAACTTACATCACAATGCAGGACAATTCTTATCGAAACGAAAGGGATGAGATGCGGGATTTGCTAAGGCAATTTGAAAATCTCCGGACCGGTATGAGCCATGGCTTCCTGGAAGAAGATGCTTTTGAAAAGATCATAGATTATTTTGACGACAAGGATGATATTGCCGGAGCTTTAGAGGCAGCAGAACTGGGTGTTGGCCAATTTCCGTATTCCGCCTCTTTAATGGTTAAAAAGGCCGATTTATTAATTGCTACCCGCAAGTATAACGATGCCCTTGAAATTTTAGAAAAGGCCGAAATACTCGACAGCTCCGATATTGATATTTACATTCTTAAAACCGATGTGTTCCTCGCATTAGACGAGCATGAGAAAGCGGTGGGGCTTTTGGAAGAAGCCATCAGCCTGTTTGAAGGAGAAAACCGTATTAACCTGTTGTTTGAGCTGGCGGATGTATACGATGATTACGAAGAGTTCGATAAAGTGTTTGACTGCCTGGTGCATATATTAGAATACGAACCTAATAATGAAGAAGCGCTCTATAAAATATGCTTCTGGACGGATTTTACAGGAAGAAGTGAAGAAAGCATCAGGTTGCACCAGCACATTATTAATGAGTATCCGTATAACGAGCTGGCATGGTTTAACCTTGGCGCGGCATACCAGGGTTTGAAGCTGTTTGAAAAATCAATTGACGCTTATAAGTACGCCCTGGCAATCAATGAAAAATTTGACTATGCGTACAGGAATATGGCCGATGCATACATCAGGTTAAGGAAATACCGGGATGCTATTGAATCGCTGGAAAAAGTAATTGAGCTGGCACGTCCGGAAGATGTGATTTACGAAGCTATTGGTCATTGTTACGACAGGCTGAAGCAATATGCCCAGGCAAGATTTTATTATAAAAAAGCTTCGCATCTTAACAGCGACGACAGCAAATTGTATTATAAGATCGCCTGTACTTATATTAATGAGCTGTCGTTCAGTAAAGCCGTGCAATATTTGGAGTCGGCCATGCGTATCCATCGTATGCAACCGGAGTATAACCTGGCTATGGGTGAATGTTTGCTGGAATTAGGAAATATCAAGGATGCCATTATACACTTTTCCAATGTTGTAAAGGCTAAACCCCGGGGAATTGCCGGGTGGGAAGCGCTTATAAGATGCCTGTACAAAGAAGATTTCCTGGAAGAAGCGACAGAGCAGATAGACAATGCACAGCAGGTTGCGGGAGATAAGCCATTGTTCCTGTTTTACCAAAGCGCTGTTTTGTTTGCTATGGGTAAAAGCAAGGAGGCGCTGCTGATCCTGCAAAAGGCTATGGAAAGAGCGCCAAGGCTGCTTAAAAAGTTTATAGAACTTAATCCTACCATACTTCAGAACCAGCAGGTAGTTGATCTAATTGCCTATTACAAACGGAAACGTTCCATCTAGCAAGGAATAACCTGCACGGGAAACAGAATCTTCCTTATTTTTGCGCATTCTTTAAAACATCTCATCTTTCATGAATTTTAATCTGAGTCAGATACCCGAACGAAAAAGTAAACCCCGTCGTTCAGGTATCACAATGGTAATGGATAAAGGCTTAAGTATTGAAGAGACAAAAAATTTTCTGAGTATAGCGCACCCCTATGTTGATATTGTTAAACTGGGTTTTGGAACCTCATTTGTTACTCCGCAGCTTCGCGAAAAAATTGAGGTATACCAGTCCTATGATTTGCCCCTGTATTTCGGGGGTACTTTATTTGAAGCTTTTTTGATCCGCAACCAGTTCCAGGATTATATTAATACTCTTAAAGCATACAACATCTCGTATATGGAGGTAAGCGATGGTTCTATTACTATTCCGCATGCCGAAAAGTGTGGCTATATTGAGAAGCTTACCAAATACGGCGTAGTGTTTAGTGAAGTGGGAAGTAAGGATGCCGAGCATATCATTCCGCCCTATAAATGGATTGAGCTGATGAAAGCTGAGCTGAACGCGGGCTCAACTTATGTGATCGCTGAAGCGCGGGAAGCCGGTAATGTAGGTATTTACAGGGGTACGGGCGAAGTGCGGGAAGGGCTGGTGCAGGAAATCCTGACCCAGATCCCGGAAGAAAGCATTATTTGGGAAGCCCCGCAAAAAGCGCAGCAATTGTATTTTATTGAACTGCTGGGCTGCAATGCCAACCTGGGTAATATTGCTCCATCGGAAGTGATCCCGTTGGAATCCATGCGTATCGGGCTGCGGGGAGACACTTTTCATTTGTTTTTAAATAAAGATGATGTGGAATGAAATTGTACGGACTGATTGGCTATCCGCTCGGGCATTCTTTTTCAAAAAAATACTTTACGCAAAAATTTGAAAAAGAGCTGCTCAACTGCCGGTTTGAAAATTTCGCTATAGAAAATATAGAACTCCTTCCTGCCGTATTGCAAAATAATCCTTCCCTGCTGGGGTTATGCGTAACTATTCCGTATAAAGAAAAGGTCATTCCCTTTCTTCATGAATTATCTCCCGGCGTTCAGCAAATTGGAGCATGCAATTCTATCCGGATAAGCAATGGCAGGCTTACGGGGTTCAATACGGATACTATAGGATTTAAGCAGTCGCTGATGCGGCAACTGCAACCGTATCATACCCGGGCGCTGGTACTTGGTACCGGAGGCGCTTCCAGGGCGGTAGAATACGTGTTGCAGCAACTGGGCATTGACTATACATTGGTAAGCCGCAGCCCGAAGCAGGGTGCCATTAGTTACAGCATGCTCAACGCAGCGATCATTAAAAGCAATTTATTGATCATTAATGCGTCGCCGGTAGGCACATTCCCTGATGTAAACAAATGTCCGGATATTCCTTATGAAGCTATAGGAGACCGGCACTTTCTTTTCGATTTGATTTATAATCCTGAAAAAACATTATTCCTGGAAAAAGGAGCTGAGCGTGGTGCGGCTGTTCAGAACGGGTATGATATGCTGATTGCACAGGCTGAAGCCAGTTGGGAATTATGGAATGAATAGCTGTAATAGCCTGTCTAAAAAGTAATAACGTGCGTTTTGGATGTTATTGAACCACATAGAAACATAGGCACATACATTATTTTGCCCCAAAGTCGCTAACCTGCCTGCCCTTTTGAGATAGGCTCTTCTGCCAGTTTTTTGATCGCAGTGAGGATAGGATCCCAGCCGCCGCCATCTATCGTTTCCCGGTATCTCTTTTCGCCGTCGCCCACCGTTGCATAATCGCCCTGCGTTACGGTTAAAAGGGTTTGCCCGTTTTGAGGCGTTAGGGTATAAGTTACCGTAAGGTAATTTTCCGGTATATCGGCAATCCCGGAATTGGGGTCAATGGTACTGTACGATAGAAAACTACCGGGTTCAAGACTAAGGATCTTACCTTTTACAAAAACCATTTCTTTTCCTTCATAATTACCTTTCCACAACAAATCGCTCCCCGTCTTCCAGTCGGAAACCGTTTCACAGCCGAACATATACTTTTTTGTTTGCTCCGGGTTAACTAAAGCATCCCAAACTTTTTCAGGAGCAGCATTGATGGTAATGCTGTTTTTTACGATTAAGGGGTTACGCATTGTTTTATTTATAATTGGGTTAACGTATAGGAGTACTTATTTTACCAAAGATAAAAATAACGATAATATATGCCCTTCCATGCATCATTTTACAGGTATCATCCCGTGCGGGTACCGAACAATTTTGCGGGTGAGTAATGTAAATTGAAGAAATGAACTTACATTTATCCCTCTTAAAAAATGTTTCAACGATTCCACAATGAAGAAAAATTTTCCGCTTCTCTTATGTTGCGTTGTGCTCTTTCTTTTTTCTGCCTGTAACAAACGTAGTGGTAAACCAAAGATACTGGTGTTTACCAAAACAGCCGGATTTCATCATGAATCTATACCGGCAGGTGTTGCCGCTATCCAAAAGCTTGGTGCAGGGAACGATTTTGATGTAGATACCACATCTGATGCCAATATGTTTTCAGATGATATACTGCGTGAATATTCAGCTATTGTTTTTTTGAATACCACAGGCCCCCTGTTTAATACTGCTCAGCGTATTGCGCTCGAAAGATACATGCAGGCGGGTGGTGGTTATGTAGGTATACACGCTGCTACCGATGCAGAGTACGACTGGGGCTGGTATACCCGCCTGGCAGGGGCTAATTTTGAAAGCCATCCCCGCCAGCAGGAAGCTAAACTGATAGTAAAAGACAAGAACCACGCATCAACCAAACACCTGCCGGATGTATGGACAAGAAAAGATGAGTGGTATAATTTTAAAAAGCTGAATAAGGATGTTCATGTGCTGATTAGTATTGATGAAAAAAGTTATGAGGGCGGTAAAAATGGCGACAATCACCCCATGGCCTGGTATCATGAATATGACGGAGGAAGGGCTTTTTATACAGAGCTGGGTCATACGGATGAATCATACAGCGAACCCCTGTATTTACAGCACATACTGGGAGGCATTCAATATGCCATAGGCGGTAATGAAAAATTAGATTACAGTGGAGTGGTATCGCAGTACCCTCCGGATGAAGACCGCTTTACTAAAACTCCCCTGGTGCAGGGAGGATTCTTTGAACCTACGGAAATGACCATTCTTCCCAATTCCGATATCCTTGTTACACAGCGCAGGGGAGAGATCATGCTGTATAAAAATGAAACCAGGCAACTGAAGCAGGTTGGTTTTTTAAACGCCTACTTCAAAACAAGCACAGCCGGCGCAAATGCAGAAGAAGGTGTTTTGGGTATCAGCAAAGATCCCAACTTTAGTAAGAATCACTGGGTATATATTTTTTACAGCCCTGCAGATACTTCTGTAAACCGGTTGTCGCGTTTTAAATTTGAGAACGACACCATTGATAATAAAACAGAGCAGGTGATCCTGCAGTTTTATTCGCAGAGAGAAATATGCTGCCATACCGGCGGCTCTATCGCGTTTGGCCCCGATGGCTTATTGTATGTATCCACAGGCGACAATTCCACACCTTTTAATGAACCCAATCAAAAGTATACCAACCAGGGATATGGGCCATTAGATGATCGTCCGGGGCACCTGCAGTATGATGCCAGGAGAAGCTCAGGCAATACCAACGACCTGAGGGGAAAGATACTGCGGATAAAAGTGAATGAAGATGGCACATACGAAGTGCCCGACGGGAATTTGTTTGCCAAAGGAACCGAAAAAACGCGGCCTGAAATATATGTAATGGGTAACCGTAATCCTTACCGTATTTCTGTTGATCAGAAGAACAGCTTCCTGTATTGGGGTGAGGTTGGTCCCGATGCCAGTACCGACAGCTTTGGCGTAAGAGGCCCCCGTGGCTATGATGAGCTGAACCAGGCACGCAAGGCTGGTTTTTTTGGATGGCCTTTGTTTGTAGGAAAAAACTATGCGTATAACCGTTACGATTATGCGACAGGAACTTCAGGGGAAGTGTTTGACCCCGAAAAGCCTTTGAATGAATCGCTCAACAATACGGGCTTAAAAGAGCTGCCTGCCGTGGCGCCACCTTTTATATGGTATCCTTATGCCGCATCAGCCGAGTTCCCCCAGGTAGGAACCGGCGGCCGCAATGCCATGGCAGGCCCGGTATACTATACCGATATGTGGCCTGCAAAAACCAGGCTGCCTGATTATTATAATGGTAAATTATTTATTTACGACTGGATAAGAGGATGGATAAAAGCGGTAACCATGCTGCCCAATGGTGATTTCGACAAGATGGAACCCTTCATGGAGCATACCAAATGGCACAATGCCATTGATATGGAAGTGGGTCCCGACGGGAAGCTGTATGTACTGGAATATGGAACCGGCTGGTTCGCAAGAAATGAAGATGCCGGGCTGAGCCGTATAGATTATAATGGGGGAAACCGGCCGCCTAAAATTGCGGCGATTAAGGTAGATAAAACTTCCGGCGCGCTTCCGCTAACGGTTAAAGCAACCGTTGAAGCAGCAGATCCCGAAAATGATGCCATGACCTACACCTGGACTACCGGTAACGGGCAAACGAAAGAAACCTCGTCTCCCGAAGCGGAGCTTACGTTAGACAAGCCCGGCGATTATGTGCTGTCGGTAGAAGTGAAAGATAAAAAAGGCGCCGTTTCAAAAAGCAATACGATAAATGTATATGCGGGCAACACGGCGCCGGAAGTAACGATACAAATTACGGGTAACCAGTCTTTTTACTTCCCGGGCAAACCTGTATATTATGCCGTTTCGGTTAATGATAAGGAGGAAGGAAGCGGTATTACTGCAGATCATCTGTATGTTACAGCCGACTACTTAGAAGGCGCTGATAAAGCAGCCATACCCCAGGGACACCAAACCGCTGCGGCAACCGTAAGCGGGAGAAGCATTATGCTTTCGCTGGATTGTAAAACCTGTCATAAAACAGATGAAAAATCCATCGGACCATCCTTTACCGAAGTAGCAAAGCGGTATCATAAAAATGAAGGTGCGGTAAATTATCTCACGGGTAAAATTATTAAAGGTGGCAGCGGCGTATGGGGAGAAGTAGCCATGGCGGCACATCCCGAACTGGCAGAAGACGATGCAAAACAAATTGTGCATTGGATACTTACGCTGGCAAACCCGGCCGCTATTAAAAAATCATTGTCCGAAAAGGGTTCCATTCCTGTTAAAGCGGTAAAAGAAAATGAGGCCCTGTACATTTCCGCCACGTACACAGATAAAGGCGGCGCTTCCATAAAACCACTTTCAGGAGAAGCGGCTTTTGCATTACGCAGCAGTAAGCTAACGTTTGGGGGAGTAACCAATATGAAAGAGTATAGTGCTATGAATGCCGGTGGCATGAGGTTTATGGTTGTACCCGGTGATAAAGAAGGCTGGTTCAGTGTTGACAGCATTGATTTACAGGGCGTAAACGGTGCTGAGCTGCTGGCCCGCTGGCAGGGTGATAACGATGCGCCAAAGGCGGGGTATGTGTTGGAGTTAAAGCTGGGCGCTCCGGACGGTCAGAAGATAGCAGAAGCAGTGCTTGACGGAACTGCTGTTAAGGATAAGCAGAAAATGGCAAAGTTGAAATTTAATTTTGACGTGATTACCGCAGAAGGAAAACAAAGCCTTTATATTATAAGCAAACCGAAAGATAAAGATGACGGCAGCACAATAGGGCTGGGGGTGCTTGAGCTGATGGCGAAGTAAGTGTTAAGTAGTGGTAAGTAGTAAGTGATAAGTGAAAAGCAGGATACCACGTCCTGCTTTTCACTTATCTTTTTACATATATGATCAGGGCTTGCTCAAAAAACGGAAAAATCAATACAGGAAGAAATGTCTGATTGTTCTATAGTGGTATTTTATCCAATTGTTCATGCACGAAGGTTAATCTAACAGGCCCTAATAATCCCGATATGCGTAGTAATTGTTCAGCACCAGGTCCGTCAAATTTTGTAACATTTGTTTTGGTGAACCTTTAGCATATTGTTCTCCGATTTTATCGCATCAATAAGTGGTTTATCTGTGTCTTTAAATTCATTTCCGGGAAAAAACTAGCATTTATCTGATACGCTGATTTGCGCTCCACCGGAGAATTTGAAAACCCGATCAACAGCCCGGTATGGCTGAGTTAAAGTTTTTATTTAGATTTACACCATTAAACATTTTTGAGCAAATTGTTTTGACCCCAAACGACTGCCATACCGAAGCCCGGTTACTCCAAGAGTTGAAAAGCGGAAGCGAAGCCGCATTTACCGGGTTATACAACCGTTACCACCAGGGTATATACGCTTACCTGCTCGATTTTGTAAAAGTGCCTCAACTGGCGGAAGACCTTGTTCACGAAGTATTTATGAAAATATGGGAAGCCCGGGAGCGAATGGAGATCACTGTTTCTTTTTCTGCCTATTTATACAGGATATCGCACAATAAAGCGATTGATGCATTAAAAAAAATAGCGAAAGATGCAACACTCAGAAAGGAAGTACTGGAATGGATGGATCCTCATTTCATTGAATTTGAATCGGAAGATAAAAGGCTCAACCATTATGAAGAGCTGTACCGGAATGCAGTGGCTGCGCTAACCCCACAGCGGCAGAAGATTTTTATCCTGTGCAAGGAAAAAGGTAAAACCTATGAGGAGGCTGCAATGGAATTAGGTATTTCGCGAAATACGGTAAAAGATCATATGGTGCAATCGCTGCGTTTTCTCCGTAACTATTTTGCCGAAAAGGGTCAACCGGCCCTTATTGTTATTATACTTGGTAAGTTTTTTTGAAAAAACTCCATTTTCACCCACCCTTTTTTCACCGTTTGCAGTCTCATAGTACAGGGATAGCTTTCTGAAGGTATTTTAATAAGCATATGAACAACAAACCGGATTATTACAAAGCGCTGTTGGAAGGATACATTAATGATGACATTAGCAGAGCAGCAGCAGAAGAACTTTTTAAATACATAGCAGATCATGCTGAAGAAGCGGCTGTATTTATTGGCCCGGATGACCGGTTGCGTTTTGAAGAAAAGATAAACGGGGATTTCCGGCTTGAAAATACCGTGAGTAAGCGAATGCATGAACGGCTTTTACGGGATATCAAAGTGCAGGATGAGCGGGTGAACGATGATGCTAAGCATTCCACACCGGTAAGGCGCCTGTTAAAGGCAAAATGGCATTGGGCTGCCGCGGCTGTAGTGCTCTTAGTCGCAGGAATATACTATATGCATGTAAATGAGCTGAAGCCACACTCGCCTGCTGTTCGTCCGGTGGTCAGGTCGGCAGATATTGAACCGCCGCAGTTGAGCCAGGCCATGATCACGCTTGCCAACGGGCAAAAAATAGCCCTGCAAAATGCAGATGAGGGCACGTTGGCCGAGCAGGGGAATGTGCAGGTAATTAAGCTCGCGAACGGGGAAATTGCCTACCAGCCTTCACCCGGTACAAAAGCCGGCAGTGTGGCATACAACACATTATCCAACCCCAGGGGGAGCAGGGTGATCCGGATGACCCTGTCGGACGGCTCCGGGATATGGCTTAACGCCGGCTCTTCTGTTACTTACCCGGTAATGTTTACTGGAAGCGAACGGAAAGTATCGGTTACGGGGGAAGTCTATTTTGAAGTAGCGCATCATGGCACTATGCCTTTTATTGTGAACAAAGGCGAAACGAATATAACGGTGCTGGGTACCCGCTTTAATGTGAATACGTATGATGATGAAAAAGATATAAAAGTAACCTTGCTTGAAGGCAGTGTGAAAGTGGATATACCCGGTGCAGAACGTTTGCTGAAGCCCGGCCAGCAGGCCAGGATAGACCACAACCTGCAGGTGATTGACAATGCCAATCTTGAAGAAGTGATGGCATGGAAGAACGGGCTTTTCATATTCGACAACGCAGATATCCGTACGATCATGCGGATAGTAGCCAGGTGGTACGACCTTGAAGTGATTTACGAAGGAAAGATGTCGGTCGACCGTTTCCAGGGTAAAATATCTATGGACACCCGGCTGTCTGAATTACTGGAAGTGCTGGAGTTGAATAAGGTGAAGTATTCAATTGAAAACAAAACAATAAAAATAAAATCGGTGAATTAATCCTGGAGTAAAATTTTCTGGTATGGAAACCGGTAAAAAAACCGGAAAGTGATCGCAACACTTCCCGGCGGCATGGCCGGTCATCCAATCCTTTCCATCCGCTAAGACTGCACTATCCGCGAAACGGTATAGCGCTGGTATTGTTTAACCAAACCAAAACCAAATGTATGAAATTTAAGGTTCTTTTCAGCAATCCGCTCCCCGAGCGGAAAAAATTAATCCAACTGCTACTGATTATGAAACTGTCGGTTATCCTGATCTTTATTGGCTGTTTGCAGGTTTCCGCCCGAACGTATTCCCAGCATGTAACGCTGTCGTCGGAAAACGTTCCGTTAAAGGTTGTTTTCAGGGAAATAGAAAAACAAACAGGGTTTCATTTCTTTTACCGGGTTTCACTGGCTGCCCGGTTCGGGAACATAGACGTGCACCTCCAGAATGTGCCGCTTAAAGATGCTATGGACCTGGTTTTAAAAGATCAGCCTTTGCAGTATAAAATCATCAATAAAACGATCGTCATCACGCAAAAGGCCAATGGCCGCGGGGTGCATGAACCGGTAGCTTCCGGTGAAGACGCACCAACTGTAAACGTGAGCGGAACCGTTACCGACCCGCAGGGCACCCCGCTTGGGGGAGCCAGTATAAAAATAAAGAACACGAACAGGGGCGTTTCCACGGATGACAGGGGAAGCTACTCCCTTAATAGTGTTCCAAATGATGCAGTACTGGTTGTTTCGTATATAGGCTTCGGAGACCAGGAAGTGAGGGTACAGGGACGGAGTGTGATCAATATCGTTATGCAGCCCGAACAGTCGGGGCTCAATGAAGTAGTGGTAGTGGGATATGGCACACAGAAAAAACTGAATTTAACAGGAGCGGTAGACCAGGTGAGCGGCGACCGGCTTGAAAGCCGTCCGATAACGAATGTATCCGAAGGATTACAGGGGCTTATGGCCAACCTGAATGTAACGACCACCACCGGCGGTGGCAAACCCGGAACTACCAAAAGCATCAATATCCGCGGGTATACCGGTTTGGGAACAACGGGCGAGCCTTTAATACTGGTAGACGGTGTTCCGGCAGATATCAATACAGTAAACCCGAATGATATTGAATCCATTTCGGTTTTAAAGGATGCGGCATCATCGGCCATTTATGGTTCCCGGGCACCTTACGGCGTAATACTCATTACTACCAAGCAGGGAAAAAAGGGGCAGGCATTCAAGGTAAGTTACACCAACAATATCTCTTTTTCGCAAACGATCAACCGCCCCACACCCGCCAGTTCCCTTGATTTTGCTACTGTTATAAACGAAGCTGCCATCAATGCAGGAAGAGGGAATCTTTTTTCTGACTATACCATTCAAAAAATAAAAGAACATTTGGCCGATCCTTCCGCACCCGCCACAGAACAGGATCCCGGCGCCGGGCGGGGCCACCTTTGGTTGGGTTATTTCGGCTCCTACGCCAACACAGACTGGTTCAAAGAATTCACAACGCCATGGGCGACCAACCAGCAACACAATATTGGTGTTAACGGGGGAACCGAAAAGCTCCAGTATTATGTAAGCGTCGGCTACAATGGCAAAGGATCTGTGAACAGGCACTTTGATGACAGCTATGACCGCTACAATTTCAGGACCAACATTACTTCGAAGGTGAACGACTGGCTGCAGTTCGGGATCCGCACTTCCCTTGCCATAGACAGCCAGCGCGCCGCAACCAATTCACGCGGCAACTGGGCGGGGTTATATTCAAAGATGGTAACTTCTCCTGTAACGGTTCCCACCGGCGGCTACTGGAGAGACGGTGTAACGTATATCAAGGATGGCGGTGCCACACTGGGGTCCAATAAAGACGGATGGCTCATGGGCGACGTAACGGTTACGCCTCTGCCCGGACTTGAAATAAAAGGCAGCTTTAATTACAACTATAACCTTTTTACCCGCGTTTCCGCTGCAACAGACTTCCAGTACCAGACTACCGATGGGAGCTATATATGGATCGGGCTTATCCCCACGCTGAACAAATACTCGCAAACCAGCAACTATTACAACTATAATGCGTACGCGAGCTACGACAGGAAGCTTGGTGGTCACTATTTTAAATTAATGGCGGGTGTACAGAGAGAATTCAAGCATTTTGAATCTTTAACTGCAGGAAATGATTATTTGTATACGTCTTCCCTTCCTGCATTAAGCCTCACATACGGCACCAACTATACGGTTAATGATGCATTGTATAACTGGGCCACTTCGGGAACTTTTGTACGCTTTAACTACAATTACGATGAAAAATACCTGCTGGAATTTAACGGGCGCTACGACGGAACATCCCTCTTCCCGGAAAACCGCAGGTACCAGTTCTTTCCTTCCGTTTCTGCCGGCTATAATATATCAAAAGAAGCATTCTGGGATCCCTTGAAAAAAGTGGTAAGCAGCTTAAAGTTAAGAGGGTCTTACGGGCAGTTGGGCGATATTTCCTCCCTCATAAATGCGGGCAGCTACTATCTCTCCCAATCTACCTTATCGAATGTAGCCCCAACCTCAACGAACTGGTTATTCAATACGGTAAGACAACCCTATGTAACCGCGGGTTCGCTGGTAAGCGCTGATGTTACCTGGGCAAAACCCAGCATGCTCGACTTTGGTATAGATGCCGGTGCATTAGACGACCGCCTTCAGATCACTTTTGACTGGTACCGGCGCAGAACAAAGGATCTTTACGGTCCAACAGAACAGTATCCCGGCATACTGGGGATCAATCCTCCCCAGCGGAACAATGCGTCTATAGAAACGAAAGGCTTTGACCTTACGGCTTCCTGGAGCGACAATATAGGAAAGCTGAGATACAATGCCCGGCTCATCTTCAGCAATTATAAGGGGAAAGTATTGAACTATCCCAACCCCACAGGCTCTATTACGAATTGGTATAACGGTATGCAAATGGGTGAAATATGGGGCTATAACACAGTAGGGCTCTTCCAAACTGAGGATGACGTTAACAAGGCGCCTTCTCAGTCGCTGATCTCTGCCAACTGGTACCCGGGCGATGTGCAATACGCCGATCTGAACGGCGACGGGAAAGTTGATTTCGGTAATAATACATTAGCTAACCCCGGCGACAAAACCGTAATCGGAAACACTACGCCGCGATACAATTATGGCTTTACCCTTTCGCTGGATTATAAAGGATTTGATTTTATGATGTTTATACAGGGCGTTGGGAAACGGGAATTTTGGCCGGGCAACAGCACCTTCTTCTGGGGTATACCGGGCAGTGGCAGCGAATGGGGCTCACAGGTGCTTACTACCAACCTCGACAGGTGGACAACAGCTACGCCCAACGGTTATTTTCCGCGGTATTATCTGAGCGGATTGAATGCCAAGAACCAGCAGGCACAAACCCGCTACCTGTTAAAAGGTGCTTACCTCCGTGGAAAAAATCTCCAGATTGGCTATACATTACCGCAAACCCTCACAAGAAGGGCACATATCGGAAGATTGCGTATATACGGCAGCGCCGAAAACCTGTTCACCATTGCGCCGGGCCTGCACAAAAGATACCAGATTGATCCGGAGCTGCTGCTCAGCGATGGGAACATTTACCCGATACAGCGCACCTTTTCCGTGGGTATCAACTTAGACATTCAATAGTAATATAAAAATCTACTGAAGATGAAAATCAAGAAAAGCTCATCCATATACATCCTGTTGTTTTCAATAATGATCTTTGCCGGGGCCTGTAAAAAGGACATGCTTAACCAAAATCCGCTCAACAGGATCAGCGATGCTACATTCTGGAACAATAGCAATGATTTAAAACTATACTGCAATAACTTCTACCAGTTGTTGCCAAACCCCGGCGCCTATGGCAACAATGCCAACTATTATATAGACAATAACAGCGATAACCTTTGCCCTACCACCCGGAATATGAGGCTTAACGGAGAAAATGTGGTTCCTGCTTCAGGGGGCGGATGGGCCTATTCAGACTGGCAGCAGATCAGGAATGTGAATTACTTTTTTGCCAATTACCAGAAAGTAAATGCAGCGCCGGCCGAGATTGCAACATACATCGGGGAAGCCTACTTCTTCAGGGCCTGGTTCTATTTTGATAAGCTGAAAAATTACGGGGCGCTTCCCTGGGTAAATACGCCGCTCGATCCTGCCGATAAAGATGCGTTGCTGGCCGGCCGCCTGCCCAGGAATGTAGTAGCCGATTCGATAGTGGCCGACCTGGATCGGGCCATCAGTTTGCTGAAGCCGAAAGCTTCTGCAGCCGCTATGCGCATCAATAAGGAGATCGCGCAGGCATTCAAAACCCGTGTATGTCTTTATGAAGGCACCTGGGAAAAATATCACAACGGAACAGCTTTTGGCGTTGAGGGCCGGGATGGAAGCGCATTCCTTCAAAAAGCAGCGGAGGAAGCAGAAGCGCTGATGCAATCTGAATCGGTGGGGCTGGATAATGTTGGAGCGGAAGACGGATATGGTGAACTGTTTAACCAGGTGGATTATAGCAGCAGTAAAGAAGTGCTTTTCTGGCGCAAATACCAGATAGGCGTATTAACTACTTACTGGAACAGGTACTCCAATAGCGGCGGAGGAACCGGCATGTCGAAAGACCTGGTTGAAAGTTTCCTGTGCACCGATGGTAAGCCTGTATCGGTGAGCCCGCTTTATGAAGGCGATGCTACCTTAGCGGATGTAGTGAAGAACCGCGACCCGAGATTGAAACAGATATTATATACGCCCGGCGACCTGGTAACGACCAACACTTCAGACAGGATAGATATATTTTTCACAACGCCCGGTTTTACTTTGGCAATTGACCAGCGCAATACAACAGGATACCAGTTACAAAAGGGCAACAATACAGATGCTGCACAGATAGACTATACCACCAGGGGACTTATATATATCCGTTTTGGAGAAGTGCTGCTCAATTTCGCGGAAGCGAAGGCAGAGCTGGGAACGCTTACACAGGCGGATGCAGACAAAAGCATCAACCTCCTTCGCGAGCGGGTGGGCATGCCTCCTATGGTCATTGCTGCCATTACCACCGACCCCGATTGGGCTTTTACCGACCTGTCGCCGGTGATCAACGAGGTAAGAAGAGAGCGTCGCGTAGAGCTTTCCTGTGAAGGATTCCGTTTTGACGATATCATGCGCTGGGCAGCAGCAGACGAACTTATCAAAGGATACAAATACAAGGGAGCCAAATGGGCACAATGGGACGGAGAATTTCCTACGCTTGTTCCCGGCGTAAATATATTTCTGGATGCCGAAGGAAACATTGAGCCTTTCCAGCAGGATCAGTTGCTTGCAAACGGCTTCCAGTTCGATGTGAACAGGGATTACCTGTTGCCCCTGCCGGTTGATCAGCTCACACTTAACCCGGCGCTGGGTCAGAACCCGGGATGGTAGCAGAAGCCTGGCTCATTTAATAAGAACAAAAAGCAGGGATAGCTTCAGCAGGGATAGGGCCGGGTATACCCTGCTGAGCTGTTCTGAAGTTAACCGACTTGATGCTGTTTGGTAAAACAGGAATACATGAAACCACGAATAAAAGAGATCATACTGGTATTGACCGCATTGGTTATCTCGGCTTTGGTTAAAGCACAGCCGGCCTATATTAGCTTAAAGTATGTGGATCCGCTGAAAAAGGTATTTAAAGAAGCGGCTTTTTTCCCTGACCAGCCGGCCCTGGCCGATGTTGCGAGAGGAGAATATGCCAGCTTCCAGTTTGCCTTCCGCAGCAATGCACCTGTACAGGGGTTGCAGGCCTCCCTCTGGGGCAACACGGCCGCATCTGCTTTTATCAGTAAGGGTTCGGTAGGATATGTTGGCTATGTAGGTGTTGGACGGCCCCTGGCCGACCCGCCAACAGACAGATTGATTTCCGCTTCAGGCCTTTTCCCTGATCCTATTATTGATACGATGCAGTCGGAATTGCCTCCCGGCTGCACGCAACCGATCTGGGTAAGCGTGAAGATACCTAAAAACATAGAGGCAGGTCAGTACCATGGCAGCCTGGTGGTAACGGGAAAAACAATGAATAAAAGCTTTTCCCGGCAGGTGGGATTTACGATTCATGTTTACCCGGTAACCATTGACTCGTCATCACTTTGGGTGACCCAATGGTACCAGGCTTCCCCACTGACTTTTGGAATGATGAACAACGGGAAGGATGTTCCTTTGTACAGCCCACGCTACTGGGAGCTGCTGGCCGTGCTGGCACGTAAGATGGCAGACTACGGGCAGAATGTGAGCCTGATATCACCATTGCAGCTTACGCAATACCGGCTGGAGAACGGGAAATATTATTTTGATTTCAGCCGGTTTGATCGCACAGCGGCAATATTAAAAACTGCAGGTGCACTAAAAAGAATAGAGGGAGGACACATTGCAGCACGCATGGGCGGCTGGAACAGTGATATCGGGGTGCTTGTTCCCCGTATCACGACCGATACTGTTGTTCTTGAAAAACGGCCCTTTGCCGACCGGCAGGCGCAGGATTTTTATGAGCAGTTCATTCCTGCCCTGGTGGCACATTTAAAGGAAAAAGGCTGGATCGGCAGCTATATGCAGCATATTGCAGATGAACCCACCGATTCCAATGCCGAGACGTATGCGCAGATAGCGGCATTTATTAAAAAACTGGCCCCGGGTGTTCCCATTATGGACGCCTGCCATACACATAAGTTAAAGATGGATATATGGGTCCCGCAGTTGAATTTCCTGCGTGATGAATATCGCTTTTACTGTCAGCAGCAACAGGCAGGCAGCGAGCTGTGGTTTTACACCTGCATGTGGCCGCAGGGTGAGTACGCGAACCGCTTCATTGAGCAGCCGCTGATCAAGACCCGCCTCCTGCACTGGATCAATTTCCGCTATGGCATTACCGGCTATCTGCATTGGGGATTCAATCAATGGCATCATGGTCTTCGTCCTTTCGAAGAAACAACAGACCGGAACAGCGAAGGAGGGTCGGTGCTGCCCGGAGGAGATTCCTATATTGTATATCCCGGCTATGGAAAGCTGTACGGCTCTATCCGGCTGGAAGCCATGCGTGAAGGGATCAACGATTATGCCTTGCTGCAAATGCTTGACCGGAAATACCCCGGCAGGGCAATGGAAATTTGCCGGGAAACAGTATTTGATTTTAATAAGTACGACCTGAGCATACTGGCTTTAAGAGACAGAAGGAAACAGATATTAGAAGCGCTTAGTAAATAAATTACCCGTAATTACCTAACTGGTTAAAACAAATGAACGATGATGATGGGTGCATCCCAAATTTTAGCAGGCAGACATCACTATCTGGTGGCACGTGAGACACGTACCGCGGCGGCCGCCCCGGCACGTATCTCACGTGCAGGAAAATATGCAAAGCGAAAATTTGGGATGCCCCCATGATGATTGCGGACAGAAAATATTTATATTTTTATACAAAGGCTATAGATGGGTTGTTTTATGGAAGACAGCACGGTACAACAGGAGGATGATAATTCTATGCTTATACAACATTCTTTATTGAAAAACATAAGGTGCATAACGATCGTTTTTTTAGTGTGTTTTATTTCCTGTGATTTTAATGGAAGTGCTGCAAACGTATCAAAGCCCGACCCCGGCAGGTTTACACAAATAGTGCTGGCTGCCGGGCTGGATGAGCCGCTTCAAATGGAAGTGCTGAGTAATAACGACGTCCTGTTCATAGAAAGAAAAGGATCGGTGAAAATATATAAGGCTGATGAAAAAAAAGTGCTCACCATTGCTAATTTTAATGTATTCAGCGGTATTGAAGACGGGTTGCTCGGGATGGCCGCCGATCCGGATTACATAAAGAACAACTGGGTATATTTTTATTATTCAGTAGCAGGTGACAAGTGGAGAAACAGGCTTTCGAGGTTTGAACTAAAAGATAACCAACTGGTACCTGGATCGGAAAAGCGATTGCTCGAAATTCCTACCCAGCGCGTGTACTGCTGCCATTCTGCAGGTTGCATCACTTTTGATCCGGAAGGCCTGCTCTACCTTTCCACCGGCGACAATACTGCCGCATCTGCCGCTTCAAAAGAGGGCTATCCGCCTATAGACGAAAGACCAGGACAAGAATTGGCTGATGCACAGGCTACCGCGGCCAACAGCAACGACCTGCGGGGAAAAATCCTCCGCATCAAACCCGAACCCGAAGGCGGCTACTCAATCCCCGACGGTAATCTTTTTCCGAAAGACGGGTCAGAAGGACGTCCTGAAATTTATGTGATGGGCTGCCGTAACCCTTACCGTGTATCGGTGGATCCCAAAAATGGTTATGTATATTGGGGCGAAGTAGGACCCAATACGATCGTGCGAGGAAAAGACAGCACCATAGCCAATTATGACGAGATCAACCAGGCCCGGTCTGCGGGCTTCTTTGGCTGGCCTTACTTTATAGGTAATAATGATGCCTACCCCGATTATGATTATGCGACCAAAATAGCGGGACCCCGGTTTGACCCGGAGCATCCTGTAAATACTTCTCCCAACAATACAGGTATTCAACAACTGCCGCCTGCCCGGCCGGCTTTGATCTGGTACGGGATAGACAGCTCCGCTCAGTTCCCGTTGCTGGGCAAGGGAACAGCCACTGCAATAGCAGGCCCGGTTTATTATAGTGATTTATATAAGGATGCCAGGTACAAATTGCCCGGTTACTATAATGGAAAGCTCTTCATTTACGATTGGATGCGGCGGTGGATCATGGCGGTAACCCTTGATGAACAGGGCAACTACAAAAGCATGGAACCCTTCCTCGAACATCTTCACCTTACGGCGCCTATAGACATGAAGATCGGGCCCGATGGTGCGATCTATTTCCTCGAATACGGAACCAACTGGTTTGCTAAAAATGCCGATGCCCGGTTAACCCGTATAGAATACGCCGAAGGCAACAGGAACCCCCATGCCGTTATCAGTGCCGATAAATTATACGGGGCGGCACCTTTAACAGTGAATTTTTCGGGCGCCGGCTCTGTTGATTATGATCCGGACGATGGCATATCCGCCAGCACATGGAAGATAGGGAACGATGTACTGACCGGCGAACAGGTGCAATATCGCTTTGCTGCACCCGGCGTATACAAAGTAAGGCTAACGGTAGAAGACCGCCACGGAGGACGATCGGAGGCAGAAACCAGCATCAGCGTGGGCAATACGCCCCCCGAAGTGATGATCCATACAAAGAGCAACCGCAGCTTTTACTGGCCGGATAGCAAAATGTTTTATGATGTGCAGGTTACCGATCCGGAAGACATTAAGATAGATCCGGAACGGCTCAGGATTTCATTTAAATATTTTCCTCAGGGAAAAGATATCGAGGTAGTACTTGCGGATGATCAAAATGACGGAGATACAAGGTTCATACAAGGAAGGCAGCTTACCCTTACGCTGGATTGTAAAGCCTGTCATAGTATGAAAGATTCCTCGGCTGGACCTTCTTACCGGGCTGTTGCACACAGATATTTCAATGTAGACGGGGCTGTGGAACAACTATCCAAAAAAATCATACAGGGAGGTGGTGGTAACTGGGGCGACCGTCAAATGAGCCCCCATCCGGATCTGGGTGAAGCGGAGGCAAAACAAATAGTACAATACATTTTATCATTGGCTGATACATCAGAAATTGGTTTGCCTGCCAAAGGGGATCTGCAGTTCAAAGCGCATAAAAATGATGAAGGAGCGTACCTGTTGTTAGCCGCATATACAGATAACGGTGCTAATGGAATAGAGCCATTATCTGCCAGGAAATATATTGTGCTGCGGTCTCCGCTATTAAAGATGGAGCAGTTTGATGAGGGAACGGCAAGTGTCGTTTCTCTTACCAGCCTTTCTTTCTTAAATTACATAAGCCGTTTACAGCACAATGGATTTGTAAAGTTTAAACAACTTGATCTTTCAGGTATTAAAAAGCTGAAATACCGTGTACAATTAGATGGAGAAGGCGGCACACTTGAATTACGGCTTGACCGCCCTGATGGAAAACTGGTAAGCACGCTTACTATATCCCCGGGAAAAGTGCAGGACAGGGCCAAAGACTGGATAGAGCTGGTAACAGAGGTAAGTTCTGTTGAAGGAACACATGATTTATATTTTGTGTTCAGCAATCCTAAGGCAGGGAAAAAGAATCTTTTTAATCTTGATTGGGTATATTTTTTAAATAAATAAATGATTATGCGACAGACTTTCAATCGCAGGAATTTTCTAAAGATATCTGCAAACGCTACCCTGGGTGCTGCATTGGTTCCTGGTGTTGATATAACTTGGGAAAAACAATACCCGCCAAAGGGGAAACGGATAGGCATTATAGGTCTTGATACTTCCCATACTGCCATTTTTTCAAAAGCCTTTAATGCACAGGATGCAGATCCTGGGCTGGAAGGTTTTAAAGTGGTGGCAGCCTGCTCCAGGGGAAGCAGGGATATAGCCTCAGCGCTGGAGAATGTACCTGCTGTTACAGAAGATATGCGCAATCTTAATATCCCGATTGTAGATACAATAGAAGCATTACTTTCAAAAGTAGATGCGGTAATGCTTGAAACCAACGATGGGCGGGTGCACCTGGAACAGGCTATCCCGGTTTTAAAGGCAAAGAAACCCCTTTTTATTGATAAGCCTGTTGCCGCTTCTCTTTCTGACGCGCTTGCTATTTATGAAATGGCATCCCGCTATAAAACGCCTGTTTTTTCTTCATCAGCGCTGCGGTTCATGGCAAATGCGCAGGAAGTGGCTAAAGGAAAAATAGGAAAAGTAAATGGTGCCGATACCTATAGTCCGGCTACGATAGAAAAAACACATCCTGACCTGTTTTGGTATGGCATTCATGGCATAGAGATACTTTATACCGTGATGGGAACCGGCTGCAGAAGTGTAAGCCGTGTTTATACCCCTGATACAGATATGGTGGTAGGTGAATGGGAAGATCAAAGGATCGGTACATTCCGTGGTTTACGCAATTCAGGAAAAGGGAGAGGGTTTGGAGGAACCGTATTTGGTGATGAAGGAATTGCTACTGTAGGACCTTTCGATGGATATAATAATTTGCTGGTGCAGATTGCAAAATTTTTCACTACAGGTATTCCCCCCGTTTCCCCTGCTGAAACATTGGAGATCTGTGCTTTTATTGAAGCAGCCGATGAAAGCAAAGTAAAAGGAGGCACTCCTGTTTATATCAAAGATGTAATACGCAAAGCAGAAAAAATGAAATGAAAAAGCAGGTTAAAATGAAATATTCTTTACTTGTATCTATCGTTTTTCTTGTCTTAACCGGTGCCTGTAAGCAGAAGGATAGTGATTCGTCAGCTATTGGCGCCGAATACATTTTCAGCGAAGCATATCAAAACCAGTGGAAGGGATCGCCAGACCACTGGCGCTGGGAAAATGGTATACTGACAGGCGAAACTACCGAAACCAATCCGATCAAACGAAGCGCTTTTCTGATCTGGAACCGGGAAGTAGAAGATTTCATCCTGAACATCTCCTTTCGTATTTCTTTCAATGGAAACAGTGGTATTTATTACCGCTGTGAACAGGGCCCCGAAGGTTATGATGATCTGCTGGGTTACCAGGCGGATATTGACGGACAACATACCTATACCGGGATAGTGTATGAAAATTTTATAAACAGACATCGTAAGATTTTGGCCGAACGGGGACGGATGGTTCGCATTTCAGAAATGGACAGTTTGCATTCTTTCCCCATTTTCACCGGTGATCAAACGATTAAAGATTATATAAAAGACAATACATGGAATGCATATGAATTGATCGTAAAAGGTACACTGATTGTTCAAAAATTAAACGGACAAATGGTATCAATGGTGGAAGACAATGCAAAAAACCGGGTTAAAAAAGGATTGTTTGGATTTCAATTGCATCAGGGTCCGCCCATGAAAGTGGAATTCAGGGATGCCTGGTTTAGAGATTTAAATCCTTTGTTCGAAGACAAAGCACATTGATTAACGCAATATTATATTTACAGGCAGGTTCAACATTCAACAACATTAGCATAAACAAATAATCAATAGGTGATATGATATACGCAAGTGCAAAAACTTTTTTTTCTGTCCTTAGAAAAAACGAATGGTATGCTGTAACACTAACAATACTTCTTCTGGTCTTTCTTTTTAGCTGCAGTCAAAATAAGGAACAGGCGCAGAACGATAATTCAACCCGGGAGCCTGCTTTGGATAAGTCCAAAGAGGTACCATCCGGTGAGCTCCGTACACTTCCGGGTTTTAATGCAGAATTATTATATGAAGTTCCCCGGAAGTCGCAGGGGACCTGGGTTAGCCTGGCCATAGATGAGCAGGGCAGTATGGTTGCCTCTGATGAATACCACCAGGGAATGTACCGGATTGATGTACAGACAAATGATGATGGGAAACCCAAAGTGCAGGTTACCAAAATGGTGCTGCCTGCTACAGGCGCGCAGGGACTGACCTGGTTTAAAAAAAATTTATACGCTAATGTATATGGAAGTGGATTGTTTCGTATGTCGGCCAGCCAAAAAGATGGCATCTTAGATGAAATGAAATTTCTGGGAGGGCCTCAGGTTTCCAGCGACCACGGCAATCATGCTTTGGTGCCAATACCTGATGGAAGCGGTCTTTATGTAGTCAATGGGAATCATACGCCGCTGCCGGAAAAATATACCAGTCGTGTGCTCAACTGGAGAGAAGACATTTTGCTTACCCGTCAATGGGATGCCAGAGGTCATGCCAGGGGCATTTTAGCTCCCGGTGGATATATTGCCCGAATAGACGGCGATGCACGTAACTGGGATATCCTGAGCGTAGGATATCGTAACCAGTACGATGTAGCTATTCATCCTAATGGAGAGCTATTTACTTTTGACTCGGATATGGAATGGGATATAGGAATGCCCTGGTACCGTCCTACCAGAATCTTGCATGTGGTGAGTGGCAGTGATTACGGCTGGCGCAGCGGAAGCGGAAAATGGAAGGATTTCTATGAAGACAGCCATCCTCCGGTACTGGATGTAGGACCAGCCTCCCCCACCGGGGTATTGTTTGGAACGGGGGCCCGGTTCCCGGAAAAATATCAGAAAGCATTGTTTGCTTTAGACTGGACCTACGGCACTATTTATGCTTTTCATCTGAAACCGAAAGGAGCAAGTTATACTGCTACCGCAGAAGAATTTTTATCGGGTCACCCTTTAGCTGTTGCTGATGCCGTGATCGGAAAAGATGGAGCGATGTATTTCATCACAGGCGGGTGGAGTAACGACACTAAATTATACCGTGTAACCTATACCGGTGAAGCGTCTACGGACCCGGTACAATACCGGGAAGATACGGAAGGACTTGCGTCCCGGAAAATCAGGCATCGCCTGGAAGCTTTTCACGGACGCCGTGATGCCGGGGCGGTTGCTGCAGCCTGGCCATATCTTGCAGATGAAGACCAGTTTATCAGGAGTGCCGCACGTGTAGCCATTGAATTTCAACCCATATCGGGCTGGATAGCACGTGCAAAAGCAGAAACACGTCCCCAGGCTGTTATTACCAGCACAGTTGCACTGGCACGCGCAGGAGATTCAACCTACCTGAATGATGCTTTAACCCTCCTGGAAAAATTAGACTTCGTTACCCTGGATAATTTGAAAAAGCTGGGCTATCTGCGTGCATTATCACTTAGTTTTATGCGACTGGGAAAACCGGACCAGGCAGCAGGTCAGAAGATCGCTGACCGGTTGATGAAGTTTTTACCCGATAAAGATGAACGGGTGAATGTAGAATTAGTACGGTCATTAATCTATCTGAAAGAGGCCCGTGTAATTTCAATAGCGCTGGATTTGATACGCAGCAGCAAAACCCCGCCTGCTCCCGATTGGGGAACGGTCATTAAGCGGAATAACAGCTATGGCGGTACTATTCAACGTATGCTGGATGATCCGCCACCGGTGAATAAACTGGAATACCTGTTTATGCTGAGAGATTTGGGAGAAGGGTGGACGATTGATCAGCGAAAAAACTATTTCAGCATGATCAATGAAGCAGCGGGTGCCATGGGTGGTGAAAGCTATTGGGGATTCCTGGAACGCATGCGGAATGAAGCATTGCTTGGCGTTCCGGATGAACACCGTGTTGCGCTCGGTGAGCTTATTTCAAAGCCTATTGCAAAAGCGCCTCCCTTTGAAATAAAACCGGTGAAAGGCCCCGGGAAAAACTGGACAGTGGACAATGCCTTGCAGGCGGTGAATAAACCTTCCGGAGCAAAAAGTTTCGAGCAGGGACGTAATGCCTTCTTTGCCACAGGTTGTGCGTCATGCCATCGTTTCGATGGCATGGGAGGTAACATCGGACCTGACCTGGGCGCTGTAGGGAATCGTTTTTCGGTTCAAAAAATACTGGAAGATATCATTCATCCCAGTGAAACCATTTCTGATCTGTATGGAAGTTCGCGCGTTACGCTTAACAGTGGTCGTAGCCTGGAAGGACTGGTGGTAAAAGATGAAGCTTTTATCAGGGTATACAGCAGGGAGCCTAACCGGGCGCCGGATATTGTTTCCTCTTCTGAGGTAGCATCTATCGAACCGGTACCTGTTTCGCAAATGCCACCCGGACTAATCAATTCACTCAATGCAGATGAGTTGAGCAGTCTGATCGCTTACCTGCGATCCGGTGGCGACCCCAAACATGAGGCTTTCAGGTAAACAGGAAAATTAAGGATTATGGGGTAACCGGCACCATCAAATAGATACCAATATCTCAAAAGCATGGAGTGACAGCGATGTTTACGTTTTGTTTTTTGCTTTTCTCTTTACATATATATAATTAATAAGCAGTACGGCTATCAGTATAGCCAGTCCAAAAAACTCCCTGGTATCTTCTATCCAGGGTGTTTCAGCCTTCATGCTGGCCGCAATATTTTCTGCATGATGTTTAGTGAGCCAGTCCCATACACCATTTCTTTCAAAAAAAAGATAGATGGCATATACTGCATATGCAGCCATTCCCAGCAGGGAGGCCAGGGGGTAATGCCTGCGCCGGAATGCAAGCCAGCACAGTGCTGCACCGTACAGGTATATGGGTATCCATAGCCAGGGATCAGGATCATTGTATTGCAGTGCCGCGGAAATAAGGAATAAGATGCAGAAGGTGATATTGAATATTTTCATAAATACAATATTATAAAAACCAAATCACAAATCGGAAAATCCGAAGGGAATACAAAGCATCAAAAACCAAATCACAAATAAAATTCAAATGCCAAATTGGAAGCCGGAAATCCGAGGGTAATTGCAAGAATAGACCACAAATTAAATCCGAAGCCGAATTTAGGGGAAGGCTGTCCGCTATGAGCAGTACAAAAGAAGGAGCATTCATCTTAGTAGCTGATAGCTCCTATCTCAGCCTCTTTTCCATTACATAATGCGCAACCGTAACTTCATAAAATTCATTGCCTGAAATAGTATAGCCGAATTTCTGGTAAAACCCTACAGCCGACTTGCGGGCATGCATTACCAGGGTTTGGTAACCTTTATCCCTGGCTACATTTTCCGCGAAATTCATGAGCGTAGCGCCGATGCCCTTTTTTTGGAGATTGCTGCTTACGGCCATCTGGCGCAGCCTGCAGGTACCGGCGCCGGTACGGGTAAGCAAACAGCAGCCAATGAGCTTATCGTCTTCAAAAGCGCCGATCAGCACATCATCTTTTTCGCGACTGAGTTCTTCAGGATCAAAATAAAGCCCCAGCGGCTTGCGCAATATTTCATCACGCAGTTCAATCATCTGGTGGTATTCTTTTGAGTCGTGATCAATAATTTTTAACGGCATACTGCTGATTTACAGGTGTATTATTTAAAAATACAAAAAAAGCGGTAGAAATACCGCCCCGCATTTTGCCCGGAAAAGCGGCTGGTATCAAGCTTGCTATGGAAATTAAGCGCTCCTGCCGGAGCGGGTAAATAATTATCTTTTACACACAAACTCAAATAGATATTGTTTTTACCTCAAAAACTATATTTTTGCACCCAGTATTAACCAAATTTTACAACCATGTCTGACATTGCAACAAGAGTTAAGAAGATTATTGTTGACAAACTCGGTGTTGATGAAGCTGAGGTAACCCCTGAAGCATCTTTCACCAATGATCTGGGTGCTGATTCATTAGACACCGTAGAACTGATCATGGAATTCGAAAAAGAATTCAATATTTCTATTCCCGATGAGCAGGCTGAAACTATTACTACGGTAGGTCAGTCCATTGCTTATCTCGAAGAGCACGCAAAGTAATTTTCTCCCCATTTCCACTGATCGCAGGCAAACTTGCTTATGGATTTAAAAAGAGTTGTTGTAACCGGCATTGGCGCCTTAACCCCTTTGGGAAATTCTGTGCCCGACTACTGGCATGGACTTATCAATGGCGTTTCGGGGGCCAATCCTATTACCTTATTTGATGCCTCAAAATTCAAAACAAGGTTTGCCTGCGAATTAAAGAACTTTGAACCCACCGATTTCTTAGACAAAAAAGAGGCCCGTAAAATAGACCGTTTCACGCAAACCGCACTGGTATGCAGCGATGAGGCGGTGAAAAGCGCGGGCATCAGTAAGAACACTGTTAATCCGGACAGGGTAGGGGTTATTTTTTCAAGTGGTATCGGCGGTTTAATTACTTTCCAGCAGGAAGTAACCGAGTTTGCAAAAGGCGATGGTACGCCGCGGTTTAATCCATTCTTCATTCCCAAAATGATCCTGGATATTGCCGCAGGGCAAATATCTATGCGACATGGCTTCCGCGGCCCTAATTATGCCGTGGTATCGGCATGCGCTTCTTCCACACATGCCATTATGGATGCTTTTAACCTTATTCGTTTGGGTAAGGCCGACATCATACTGGCAGGCGGAAGCGAAAGTGTGATCAAAGAAGCCGGGGTAGGTGGGTTTAATGCCATGAAAGCCCTCAGTGAAAGGAACAACGAACCGCAAACCGCATCCCGGCCTTTTGATAAAGACCGCGACGGTTTTGTAATTGGCGAAGGTGCAGGTATGCTGGTAATGGAAAGTCTGGAGCATGCTATAGCCCGTGGCGCCAATATTGTTTGTGAAATTGCAGGCGCAGGAGCAACTGCCGATGCCCACCACATTACCGCTCCGCATCCGGAAGGACTGGGGGCAAAAAATGTGATGTTCGCTACCCTTGATGACGCCGGTATGAAGCCGGAAGACATTGATTATATTAATGTTCATGGCACATCAACGCCATTAGGCGATATTTCCGAGGTAAAGGCCATCCAGGCTGTTTTTGGTGAACACGCTTATAACCTCAATATCAGCTCCACCAAATCCATGACAGGTCATTTGTTAGGCGCTGCAGGCGTTATTGAAGCTATTGCCTGTGTGCTGGCCGTAAAAAATGACATTGTTCCTCCCACCATTAATCATTTTACAGATGATGAAGGGCTTGATCCAAAACTTAATTTTACATTCTGGAAAGCCCAGAAACGCACAGTTCGTGCAGCGCTGAGCAATACTTTTGGCTTTGGCGGGCATAATGCTTCCGTTATAATTAAGAAATATTCTGCCTGATTTTGGCGTTTAACCCGGTGAAGGCGGCTAACTTCTTAAAGAGTTGCTTTACATTTGTGGTACATTACTCCTAAATTCATTCACTTGGCATTAGTGCGGTATTTTATTCAGTATCTTGGAATTGACAAAACCAACCGGTCCTTTTATAAACAACTATGCAACGTTCTCGGTTTTGCCCCTGGCACCCTTTCTCTCTATAAAACAGCCTTAAGCCACCGTTCTGTAAAGGAAAGCGCAGACGAAAACAATGAACGCCTCGAATATCTGGGCGATGCCATCCTCAGCGGTATCGTGGCAGATTATCTTTTTAGAAGATACCCCTACAAAGGAGAAGGCTTTTTAACGGAAATGCGCAGCAAAATGGTAAACCGCCAAACCCTTAATGAAATTGCCGTGAAAATGGGGCTAAAAAAAATTACTATTTATAATAAAAGCGACGGATCATTAAAGGTGAGCCAGATCTTTGGCAACACCTTAGAGGCGCTGGTTGGCGCTATTTATACCGATAAAGGATTTAATCAAACCAAGCAATGGGTGTTAAAACGCATCATTATTCCCCATATGTTTATAGAAGACCTGGAAACATTAGAGATCAATCATAAAAATAAGCTCTACGGCTGGGCCAATAAAAATGGAAAGAACCTGGAGTTTGAAACCTTAGAAGAACGGTTTGAAAACGGAAGACGTTTATTTACGGTAGGAGCAGTGGTGGATGGGGAATTACTGGCGGAAGGGAAAGCCTATAATAAAAAAGATGCCAGCCAGATCGCTTCCCAGATTGCCGTAGATAAATTAGGACTGGGTAAAATAGAGGATTGAACCAAACCTGGAGGCCCCGCGCATTCGCAACACTTGCTATATTCCGCTAAGCAAATATTACCCCGAACCTTTTAGCTTTTTTCATTAACCAGGATAAATGGTGTTCACCTTGCTGCCATCAGCTTGATATATAATCAGAATGATAACATCGCCGTAAAAGAAGTATGGGCGGGCAATGTGGAACGTCTTTTTTATAAGGGGATTTATGTTCTTTTTATAAGGGGATTTATCCAAAAATCGTATCTTCCCTTCAAAAGATATTATTCGTTTTGGAAACCCTTACCAACTGGTCATCCAGCAACCCTGAAGACTTATTAAAGCAAGTGTATGCAGACAATTATCCCTGGCTGGAAAATTATGTCCGGCAAAACTCCGGCAATGATTCAGACGCAAAAGATGTTTTTCAGGAAAGTATTGCTGCGGCATGGATGAGCCTGCAGCAAGGACGGTTTAAAGGAGATAAGGCACAGTTTAATGCTTACCTCCGCCAGATTTGCAGGTTTAAATGGATCAATCAAATAAGATCTGCCGCGAGAAGTAAAATAATTTACAACGATGCATTACTGGACCATGAAGTGGCAAATAACGGTCATGAGGTGCTAAAGGACCAGTTGCAGCAAAGCGGTTTGCTGCAGGAGTGCTTTATGCAGTTGGGCGCCAAGTGTAAGCAGGTGCTGCGGTTGTTTTATTACAAGCGGGAATCGCTCGGTGAAATTGCGGCGGGCATGGGTAATACGGAAGAAAGCATAAAGACCATTAAATACCGTTGCATGATGCAGCTAAGAAAACTTTTTTTGGAGCAAAATAAAAAGCATGGAGGAGTATAGGGAGCATATAGATCAGCAACTGTTTGAACGGATAGAAGCATATCTGCTTGATACAATGAACGCTTCGGAAAGATTTCAGTTTGAAGCGGCTATGGTGGGAGATGAGCAGCTTAGGAATGAAGTTGACCTGCAGCGAAAGCTGGTTGCTGCCGTACAAACGGCAATTTTTGATGATAAAACAGTTCAGCATATACCGGCGGCAGAAAACACAGTTCCTATAAGGAAGATTTCATTAAAATGGTGGTATGCCGCGGCTGCAGTGTTGCTGGTTGCTTCCGCCACATGGTATTATCAAAGCATATCCGTTACTCCCGGTAAACTATTTACCGGCTATTTTCATGCCGACCCCGGGTTGCCGGTGGCGATGAGCAGCACAAGCGAGTATGGTTTTTATGATGGGATGGTGAGTTACAAAGAAGGCGATTACAACAAAGCGATCGAAATATGGACCGGGTTAAAAGAAAAGGGATTGCTCACAGACACGCTGCAATATTATATAGGTGTTGCTAGTCTTAATAAAAATGATTTCGAAGGGGCCGTGCAGCATCTCCTGCCTGTAGCGGAAAATAAAGCGGGTGAATGGCAGCAAAAAGCCGCCTGGTACCTGGCTTTAGCCTATGTAAAAACCAACAATATAACAGAGGCAATGAAATGGTTGCAACAATTAGAGGACGACAGCCAGGCACAATTACTCATTAAAGCACTTCAAAAATTATCTTCCTGAACAATGCGCTGGCTGATTGTTTTATGCTTTGGTTTGCTTACCGGTAATCTGTCGGCGCAGGGTTACTACCAAAAATCGGTAGATGCTTACCGGGCGCTGAAATACGACAGTGCTTTTTTGTATATTGAAACTGCCCTTAATCATTACCGCACCCTTAGGGTAACCGATAGCCTGGTGCTGGCATACATACAAAAAGCGGATATGGTATGGAGCCAAAAGAGCACGCCTCTTGCACTGGCTGTAATTGATTCTGCCATTATAATAGCAAAACAGTTGCCCTTTAAAAATCCTTTGCATGTAGCTGCCTTTAATAAGAAGGGACAGATCCACGTACATAATAAGGAAGCGGAGAAAGGAAAAAAATATTTGCTGCAGGCACTGGATCACGTAGATAAAAATGCGGCGCCTAACGGTATCTATTCCGCCTTATACACCAATTTATCATGGTTGTTTCTGGAGCTGCAGGATTTTACCCCGGCATTGGCCTATGCGGAAGAAGCAAAAAAAATAAATGAAAATTTATACGGGAAAGATGCGCGGCAGTTACTGGGTGTATACCAGTCATTAATGCTGATCGCGCACGACGCGGGCTGGTATAACCAGGCAGAGCAGTACGGTCTGGAATTTTACAGGCTTGCCAACCTGAACCTGCCGGCCAACCACCCCAATAAAGGGCTGATGCATAATGATCTTGGTATTTTATATGAAAGCATGTACCGCCTTGATGAAGCCCTTTTTCACAAGCAACAAATGGTGCATATTATTCAGCAGGATTATGCCAAACATAAAAACCCGCAGCTGCTGGCCATCGCCTACAATAATATGGGGAGCTTTTATCATACAATTGGAGAGCTGCAGCTTGCACTGGAATATTATGATAAAGCCAAACAGTTGCATGAAATTAATTACGGGGCAGAGAGCGCCGGTATTGTTCGTCCGCTTACACATTTGGCCAACCTTAAAAGTGCTGTTGGCAATTACGATGAAGCGGATAGCCTCTATGCCAGGGCTTATGCGCTGCAGAAAGTTTATGCCGGTGGCGATTGGCTCAACCTCGCTTATGTTGAGTCGCAATATGGCGACCTTTTTTTTAACAGGGAACAATACGCTGAGGCCGAAGATTTTTACCTGAAGGCATTGAACAATAATAAAAAAGCAGGTATTACCAGCACCAGTATCGTTGAGCAAACACGTACCACGCTTGCTGAAGTGTATGCGCATACAGGGCGATCAGGTGAGGCTATAGCTATATTGCGAAAGGTGCTTGAAAAATATCGCAGCGTTTACCCGCCGGGTAATATTGTTATTGCCGGGCAGTACAACAAAATAAGCAATGCGTATTTATTGAACGATCAGCCGGCGCAGGCCCTGCTTTATTCCGACAGTACCTTCTTAGAGCTGCTGCAGATTCCCGTGCTGCCCGATGGCGGTTGGATAGAAAAGCTGCCTTTTAATCACCATATTATCCGGTACCTCCAAAACCGGGCAGCGATAGAATCCCGGTTATATAAAAAAAACGGAAAAACGCAGCAGTTGCACAAGCTGCTCCAATTAGCCAACGGCTATGGCATATACCTGCAAAAAAGCTTACCGGCTTTAAGAACGCAGGCATCGCTTTTGCAACTGGCAACACAGCATAAAGCCATTTATAATGCCGCTATGGAAGCTTGCTGGGAACTGCATCAAAAAGAACCCGCTAAAAATTTTGCTGAAAAAGCATTTGAATTTTCAGAAAGAAGCAAGGCTTTACTGTTACGGCTGGCTGCCAATAATATTATGGTAGATGCCAGCCGCAGTACCAAAAATGCGGCGGATGAGAAAGATTTGTACTGGCGTAAACGGATCAGCTCCTTAAATACCCAATACATAGATGCCGGCAGCAGGAACGACTCCCTGCTTACATTGCTTACGGCTGCTATGGAAGGTTATTATCGTTTCCAGGACAGCATGCTGCAATCGGGTAATGGTATTGCAAAACTGAAATATAACTTACAACCTTTAAGTATAAATGAAATACGCAGGCAAATGCTGCGTGAAGGACAAACTTTATTGCAATACGCCGTTACGGATACCGCTGTTTTTATTTTTGTACTGAACAACAAAGGCTTTTATATGCACCGTTTACAGAAACGGGTATTGGATGATGTTACGGCTTTAAAAGATTTGTACAGCTTGTCTGCAACAGCTTTCAGGGAACCTGCTTACCGCCTGTACCAGCAGCTTATTCAACCGGTGGAGCAGCATTTTATTTCCGGTCAGTTGATTGTGGTACCGGACGCAGAACTGTATTATCTTAATTTTGAGCTGCTGGTATCTGATAATAATGCGGTTCAGTTTAACAAGATGAATTACCTGGTTCGCCGGTATAATATTGCCTACCAGCTTTCGGCAACCAATGCCGTGCTTCTGCAATCGGCCAGGCCTGCGGCAGGCGATAGGGCTATGTTGCTGGTGCCGGTATTTACAGATGAAATGAAAGATGCTTACCGCACATCTGTAGGCGACACCGCCATGACCGACCCGCAGTATTATAATTTATTGCGGCAGCCTTTTACGCTTCTTGCAGCGCAGCAGATCAGCAGGCATGTAAAAAACGACCTGTTTACCGGGCAAAGCGCCATTGAAAGTGTTTTTAAGCAACTGGCAGCAGGTTATCATATTTTACACCTGGGTACCCATGCCGAAGTAAACCATACTGCGCCATTACAGTCCCGCTTTTTCATGGCTAAGCCGGTACCGGCAGATTCAACGGGTATGGATGACGGTTACCTCCATGCTTATGAAATATATGCCACGCCTTTGCAGGCCGAACTGGCGGTATTAACAGCCTGCGAAACAGGAAGCGGCAACTGGAGCCAGGGAGAAGGGGTGATGTCGCTGGCGCACAGTTTTATGTATGCGGGCTGCCCTTCCGTAGTAATGAGCTTGTGGAAGATTGATGAAAAAGCCAGCGCGGATATTATTACCCGCTTTTATAAATACCTTGCCAAAGGCCTTTCCAAAAGTGAAGCGCTCCGATCTGCCAAGCTGCATCATATCGAAGCCTCTCATCCGGCATTATCGCACCCCTACTTTTGGGCAGGTATGACGCTGGTGGGCGACAGCAGCCCGCTCTATACATCGTATGCGTGGCTTTGGTTTACAGGTGGTGCACTCATTCTGGCAGCTATGCTCGGCTTCCTGTTCTTTCGCCCTGGTTTCAGGAAAAAATAAGTTTTCGACGAATTTTTTAAAAAAAACCGGTTTTGCTGTTTACCGTGTTGGAGAATAATTGATATAGAGATACAATTATTCCATTGCACATGAAACCATTATTGCTTTTGAGAAGAATGGCACTGCTTATTTGTGGCTGCCTGGTGCTATCGGTTGCCACAGCGCAAAAACCCCTCAACATTGCTACTACACCCGTTCCTTTTTTACGCATCGCGCCCGATGCCCGTTCCGGCGGAATGGGGGATGCAGGTATTGCCACCCTGCCCGATGCAGGCGCCGGCTTTTGGAATATGGGCAAAGTAGTGTTTAATGAAGAAGACGGAGGCGCTTCCGTTTCCTATATTCCCTGGCTGAAAAAGATAAGCGATGATGTGTATTTTGCATCGGCAGGCGGCTTTTATAAACTGGATGAAAACCAGGCAATAAGCATTGGTCTGAGGTATTTCAGCCTCGGTAATATTCAATTCACTTCTGATGGCAGAAATAACCTGGGTGGAAGCAACCCGAGAGAATTCAGCGTTGATCTGGGCTATTCCAGGAAACTAACAGACGGGCTGGGACTGGGTATTGCTGCCAGGTATGTTCATTCGGGGCTGGTAAATAATGTTGCCGATCCGGGTGTGGTTTACCAAAACGGCACGGCTGTTGCCGCCGATATAGGGCTGTATTACGATAGCCGTTCAGAAGGAGATGGCTTTACTTTTGGCGCTGCCTTTACGAACCTCGGCAGTAAGATATCCTATATAAAAAATACTGCGGAAAAAGATTTCATACCTGCCAACCTCGGTATCGGGGCATCATGGAATAAAGTATTCAATGAAATACATGCTGTTTCAATAGGGCTTGATGTAAATAAATTGCTGGTGCCGGTACCGGAAGGAGATTCCCCCGATGCAGTGAGCAGGTACAGGCAAAAAGGCGTGGCGGAAAGCTGGGGAAATTCCTTCGGCGATTTTCCCGGGCAGGTGGGTATTGCTGCCGGGCTGGAATACTGGTACGATAAGCTGTTTGCACTGCGTGGCGGTTATTATTTTGAAGCAAAGGAGAGAGGAGACAGGCAATACCTTACAGCAGGTATTGGTGTACGTTATAATATATTGGGATTTAATTTTTCATACCTCATACCATCGGGGAACGGTATAACCCAGCATCCGCTTTCCAATACACTGCGTTTTTCATTGCTGCTTAACTGGAGCAATAATGCTTATTAAATCTATTCGCTTATATCAATAGTTTCTTCCTTAAAAAATTTACTGTATGAGATTAACTTTACTCTTTTTGGTGGCTTTGCTATCATGGAATGGCCTGGCGGCACAATCTGATTTTGCAACAGCGGAATCGTTAGCTACCGGAAACAGTAAGTCCGGTACCATTGGCCCTGCTAACCGCTACGTATATTATAAAACCCTGTTGCCTGCCAATGGTACGGTAACCGTGTATATAAAAGGAGAACACAAACAGGGGGGTACCGGCTCCATAGATTTTTATGCATACGATAAAAGCCACAGGCAGATTGGTGTAAAAGGAACGCTGGGCGGCAAGAATATATCCCAGGGTGATAAGTTCACAGATACCGTTCGCCTTTACTCGCAGGCTGCCGACAGCATATACCTGGTGCTGTATCAAAACAGCAGCCAGACCTTTGATTTTACTTTGCAATATGAGGTGCTGGATCAAAGCGCCACTGACCCTGAACCGAATGATGATTTTTTACAGGCTAAACCGCTTAACCACCGGCAAAAGGAAGAAGGACAGATTGGTTATATAGCCAATAATGTTACCGACCGCCTTGATTACTATAAAACATTGTTGCCAACGAGCGGCACAGTAACCATTTATATAGAAGGCATCCATACCGGCGGCGGTTCGGGTTCTATAGACCTGTACGCTTATGATAAATCGCGCCGCCAGATACAGGTAAAGAGAACACTGGGGGGTAAAAATATATCCCTGGGGCAAAGATTTAAAGATACTGTCCGTATCTATTCACGCGAAGCAGACAGCATTTATTTACTGGTGTACCAGAACAGCAGCCAGTCGTTCAGCTATGCTTTGCAATACGAGGTGGCAGATCAGAACATTAATGATGCAGAACCCAACGACGAATTTTCGCAGGCTGGTGCTATTGTGCACCAGGAAACAATGTACGGAAGGATAGGGTATGTTACGAATAACGTTACCGACCGGCATGATTATTACAAAACATTGTTGCCGGTAACGGGAACCGTAAAGGTTTATATAGAAGGAACCCATACCGGCGGCGGTTCCGGCTCCATAGACTTCTATGCCTATGATAAGGAAAAGCGCCAGGTACATGTAAAAGGAACACTGGGTGGCAGGAACATAGCATTGGGAGAACATTTCAGCGATACGATTGAAATACATTCCCGTGCTGCAGACAGTCTTTACCTCTTGCTTTATCAAAACAGCAGCCAGTCATTTGATTACAGCATACGATACGAAATGGTTAATATAAGCATTGATGATGCGGAACCTAATGATGTAATTGCTGAAGCCGTACCCATAGCGCTCAATGATACCATGTATGGACGCATTGGATATGTTGCCAGTAATGTTACCGACCGCTACGATTATTACCGGGCAGTATTACCGGCCAACGGAACCTTTACCATTTATATAAGAGGTACCCATACCGGTGGCGGTTCGGGCTCTGTAGATCTGTATGTGTACGACAAAAGCCAGCGGCAGATAGCCGTAAAAGCAACACTGGGTGGAAAAAATATCACATTAGGTCAGCAGTTCTCAGATACCCTTCGCGTTTATTCGCGGACTGCCGATACGGTCTATTTCGCAGTATACCAGAACAGCAGCCAGTCTTTCGATTATGCGGTGAGCTACGAAGTGCTTGATCAAAGCACCAACGACACCGAACCCAACAATGATTTTCCACAGGCATTACCACTCCCTTACCAGGAGGTTGTAGCCGGGCATATTGGCTATATAGCCAATAATATTACCGACCGCTACGATTATTACCGCGCAGTACTGCCGGCAGACGGTACGGTAACCATTTATGCAGAAGGCGTACATACAGGCGGCGGCAACGGGTCCATTGATCTGTATATATATGATAGAAGCCGCCGGCAGATTGGTGTAAAAGGAACACTGGGTGGCAAAAATATTGGGCTGGGCGAGCGATTCAGCGATACCGTTCAGGTATTTTCCCGTGCAGCTGATACGGTCTATTTTGCGGTTTACCAAAACAGCAGCCAGAGCTTTGCCTATACGCTCAGCTACACGGTATTGAACCAGAGCGCCAATGATCCTGAACCTAATAATGACTTTTCAGAGGCTAAACCCATAGCGCATGGAGAAAGCATTGAAGGTCATATAGGGTATGTGGCAGATAATGTTACCGACCGCTACGATTATTTTAAAACCCTGTTGCCGGTGGATGGTACGGTAACGGTTTATATAGAAGGTACTCATACAGGTGGCGGCAACGGCTCCATTGATTTTTACGCATACGATAAAAGCCGCAGGCAGATTCATGTAAAAGGTACCCTGGGTGGAAAGAACATTCCATCTGGCGAAGCCTTCCGTGATACCATAGAAATAGCTTCCCGTGCTGCCGACAGCATATACCTCCTGCTTTATCAAAACAGCAGCCAGTCTTTCAGCTATAAGCTGCGCTATACCATGCCCGATGCGCTGCAGGGTGACCCTGAGCCCAACAATACTTTTGACCAGGCAGTAACAGTCAATCTTGCAGATACGGTTAAAGGGTTGATTGGGTATGTGGCCAATGCCGTAAACGATGTCAATGATTACTACAAAACCGCCATCCCTGCATATGGAAATCTCAAAATATTTATAGATGCTCAGAATACCGGTGCGGGGAGGGCAGGATTTGCTATATATGTATATGATAAAAACCGCCGGCAGGTTGGAGTTAAATCTTTAACAGCCGTTGATCCGGGAGATATGCTGAAAGACACACTAACTGTTAACTGTATAACATCCGATTCGGTATACGTGCTGGTTTACCAGCCATCGTCCGGCAGGTCATTTGCCTATAATTTTCAGTTCGCATTTGACGCACAGCAACCCGAAGCAAAAATTGGTTATACCAGGGCTGGGGGCACCTATGAGTTTACCAACGAATCAACCCTTGCTACGAAATACACCTGGAGCATGGGCAACGGAGAGCAGTATAGCACTGTAGCACCGCCATTGATCACCTATAAACCGGGAGGGTATGATGTGCGGTTAATTGTTGAAAATGAATTGTGCCGCCTGAGAGACACTACCGTAGTGGGTTTGGTGGTGAACGGACTGGACAGGTACACGCCTGAATCGGGAGGGCCGGGTAATATAATGTTTACTGCTTATGGCGGTGGTTTTCACGGAGGTATGACTGTTCAGCTAAAACAGGGTGGATTCACCAGGAGCTCAGTTGATTCTGTCAATTGGGTAAATGAGAGGGGCAGTGTCTTTACTGCTGTTGTAGATATGCACGATGCACCGCTTGGTGTATATGACGTGATCATTTCAACGAATGATACCACTTACAATATACCCGGAGGGTACGTTACGGAAGATCTCGTAAGGAAGCTGAGAGGGGAGATAGCAGGTAGAGATATCATACGGTTTAATACAGATAATGTGTACATCATGAGAGTACATAATGAAGGTAATACGATGGCCGGTCATACCGAAGTCTATCTTCTCACTCCGATGGACATGGAAGTGACAAGACTGGACAGCCTGCTGCTGGGCTCATATAACGACATCGCGCTAGATACCATTAAGGAGTACACGCTTGTTACCAAAGAAAGGGGATATCCGTATGATGGAAAGTTATGGGCATACTATATTGCCGGCATACCCGCCGGAGAATACCAGGATATAAGCTTTAACCTGAATACTGCTACTATAGGAAAAGAAAAAATACACCTTTGGGTAAAAGGACCTTATTCAGGTTCGGAATATAGTTCCATTTTTGACGACTGTATTAAATCAATTCTAAAAACAGCCGGCGATCTTTCTATGGATGGAATCAGTGTTATACCTGGATTAGACTGTGTTGCAAATGCTGTTAAGCTGGGTGTTACGTCTTTATATACGGCAGGAAGCTATTTGTGGAACAAGTTCACGGGAGGTAGTTCCGGTGGGGCAAAAACCGCCGCTTCGCTTTCCAAAGCCCTGGCGAGTGCGGCTAAAAACTGTGCAGGTGAAGCTGCTTTGATATCTGTTGTCGGCGCTGAAGCAGCCCCGTTTGTGGAACTGGTTGATTTTTATTCGGATGCTGTATTGCTCGGATTAAACCTTGGAGATAATATTATAAATATCAAGGAGAAATGCAAAGATGATCCTGAAGATGAAAAAGAAAAAGAGATAGATTCCAGGGCTTCTCTCGACCCCAATACCAAGTCAGGGCCCTCCGGCTTCGGGGAAGCGAGGTTTATAAGTGGTAATGATAAACGAATGAGCTATACCGTATTATTTGAAAATATGAATATCGCTACGCTCCCGGCCCAGGAGGTGATCATCCTGGATACGCTCGATAAGAATGTATACGATTTATCTACGTTCAGACCCAGGCAGTTCGGGTTTGGATCACAATCATACCTTATACCTGCCGGAGCAACGGAATATGTAGAAGATATTAGTTACACGCAGGATTTATCAGTAAGGTTTTATATCAAATTAGATGAAGAAACGGGTATTGTAAAAGCTACGTTTAAAACCATTGACAAAGCCACAGGGGTGGTAACGGAAGATCCGCTGGCGGGATTTTTACCGCCGAATATAACTGCTCCGGAGGGAGAAGGATATATCAGCTTTTCTGTTGACATAAAGGATAATCTGCCAAATGGAACCGTAATTGCAAACAGGGCTTCTATTGTTTTTGATGCAAATGAACCTATTATAACCGATATATGGAGCAACACCATTGACCGTAATCTTCCATCCTCCATTGTAACAGAGGCCAGAAAGGTCACCGATAGCACAATCATAGTAAAGATCAATGGCAATGATGCAGAAAGTGGTATCAGGGTATATAACTTGTATTATTCCGAAAATAATGAACCTTACAGATACGCCGGTAAAATGAGAGATTCTTCCTTATTTAAGGTCAATCCGGGAAGCACCTATGGCTTTTACAGCATTTCAATAGATAAAGTTGGCAACCTTGAAAATAAATCGGCTTCTGCTGAAGCAACGGTGCATATGAAATCCGAAGAACCTGTCAATAATGGTGACCAACTGACCCTCTACCCTGTTCCTTCCAATGGTACGGTAACCCTTGAACTAAATATAGCAGAAACACAGCAGCTCCTTATCAGCGTATATTCCGCATCCGGGCAGCGGGTAGCTGAATTATACAACGGCAGCGCCGGCAGCGGTAACCTGAAAATTACCAAAAGCCTGCATAACTTAAGCAGTGGCTTGTATTTTGTGCATGCCAGGGGCAGTAAAGGTATCAGCCAAAAAAAGAAAATGGTATTGGTGAAATAAAAATGGCGGGCAGGTTTATTATGGTTGAAGGTCCACACAATGTTGGACCTTTGCCTTTTTTAGTACCCGGTTTATTTTGCAAGACAATACCCGCCAAACGCAGGAATAATGAATTTATTAACCTGTAGCAGGTATTAAAAAGCAATATTTTCCTCCTATACATACCATACTTTGTAATTTGCTTAAATCTCAAATTTTAAATCTCAAATTTCAAATTAAATCATGCCCCGGTTAGCCGCTTTTCCCAAAGCCTTTATGCAGGCGCTTTGTAAAGATGGAACGATGACTGTTTCCGAATGGATATCACTTGCCACAGCTTTAGATATTGACGGTTTGGAATGGTATGCCGGCTTTTTAGAAATGGCAGATCAGAAAAACTGGCTGCGGTTCAGGAAAGAAGTAGAAGATCATGGAAAAGTAATTCCAATGATGTGCTGTTCTCCCGACTTTACGCATCCCGATGCAAAATTCCGCGAAAAGGAAATCGCCAAACAAAAGGGATGGATTGATATGACGCATACCCTGGGCGGATCTTATTGCCGGGTACTGTCGGGCCAGCGCCGGCCCGAATTATCTGTTGACGAAGGCGTTAAGCTTGCGGCAGACTGTATATATGCCTGCCTGCCCTATGCAGCGGAACGCGGCATTACGCTGATCCTGGAAAATCATTACAAAGACGATTTTTGGGAGTATCCCGAATTCGCGCAAAAAGTGGATGTATTCTGTAAGCTGGTAGATAGCATTCATCACTCCCATTTTGGTGTTAATTACGATCCCAGCAATACGTACCTGGCCGGTGAAGATCCCATTGAGCTGCTGAAGCGCGTATCTAACCGGGTGGTAACCATGCATGCCAGCGACCGCTACCTGAAAGAAGGTACGATTGAAGACCTTAGGAAAGAGGAAGGTGGAGCACAGGGATATGCCAAAAGGCTGAGTCATGGTGAAATAGGCAAAGGGCTGAACGATTACGATGCTATTTTTACCGAATTGAAAAGGGTTGGTTTCGATAGCTGGATCAGCATTGAGGATGGTGTGGATGGCATGGCACAGTTGGAAAGAAGCGTGGCCTTTTTAAGAAAGAAGATCAGCCAGTACTGGTGATCAGGTGTAAGGTTCTGCGTTAAAGCTATCGGCGGTCAGCTATCGGCTGTCAGCGGTCAGCGGTCAGCGGTCAGCTATCAGTTGGTATAAGGTATAAGGTATAAGGTATAAGGTATGAGGTATGAGCTACTAACGATACGCTGAATACTCCTTTTTTAACTCACACTTTGCTGTTAGCTGGATTCCCTTTCGAATTTCGAGTTTACAACTACGGATTTCTCAATTTATCGTTTTTAGTTTACCGCTAGGATTCGCTTCGGATTTAAAATTTAATATTTGAACTTTATTTGGTTCTTGTTATTTGCTATTTGGCGCTTTGTATTCCCTTCGGATTTCGAAATTCCGGCTTCGGATTTCTCAATTTATCGTTTTTAGTTTACCGCTGGGATTCGCTTCGGATTTAAAATTTAATATTTGAACTTTATTTGGTTCTTGTTATTTGCTATTTGGTGCTTTGTATTCCCTTCGGACTTCGAAATTCCGGCTTCGGATTTAAAATTTACTTCAAATTTCCCGCTTCCCGCTTTACATCCTTCTATCAATTAAAAATATTTTATTACCCGCTAGGGGCTAAGGCTTGTTATTGTGTCCTACATATACAACGCATATAATGAAGGAAGCCAGGATTTATATTTTATTTGGAAAAAAGTTAAGTAATGAAGCAACGAAAGATGAGCTGAGTGAATTGGAGCAACTGTTGCAGGAGAAGCAGGTTGAGCCTTACCTGGCAGAGCTGCTACAGGAGATCTGGCAAAAGAAAGCCAGGGTAAATGAAACGGAGCTGGATGAAAAATGGGAGCGTACTGCTTCACGTTTCCCGGCGGAAACAGAAGATACTACTGTTTTTCCCGGGTTTCAGCGGCAGGCAAAAAAAGTGTTGTTTCGCCGGGCTATGGGTGTAGCCGCAGGTTTGGCAGCGCTTGTGTTATTAAGCATATGGTTATTTCAGCCTTCACAAAAACAAACACTTGTAGCCGGAACTGGAGCCGGTACGAAGGATTCTGTAACCGTGGCCAGGAACGGGGAAAGAAAAAAAATAATATTGCCCGACAGTACGGAAGTTCATCTGAATAGTGGCAGCCGCCTGGTATACAATAAAGACTTTGGTGGTAATAATCGTGAAGTGTGGTTAAGCGGGGAAGCTTTTTTTGAGGTAACCAAAGATGCGGCTCACCCTTTTTTAGTGAATACCAGCCGGATGATGGTGAAGGTGCTGGGTACGGTTTTTAATGTAAAGGCGTATAACACAAAAGAAGATATAGAAACAACAGTAGTAGAAGGTAAAGTAGAGGTTAGCCTGAAAGAAGATGCCGAGAAAAAAGTGATTTTATTACCCAATGAAAAAATTTCCCTCAGGAACAGCAGCATAGCAAAAGAGGAGGGGCATGCGCATACGCTTTCTACCCCGCTTAGCTATGAAGTGCAGACCGTAAAGCCCGATAAAAAGGAAACGACCATACCGGAAGAAGCGGTATGGGTGAAAGAAAAAGTGGTTTTTACCCAGGAACCACTTGAGATAGTAGCGCTGAAAATGGAGCGCTGGTATAATGTGCATATTCATTTTAAAGATGAAAAAATGAAACACTTACTCATGACCGGTGATTTTGATAATGTAAGCCTTAATGAGGCGATGCATGTATTACAGATCATGGTAGGGTTTGCGTACGATATAAATGGCAACGATGTTTTTATCAGGTAATGCTTATACATACATATTATAAACCCAAAAACTTGCTTATGATTTATTACGATCCGCCATAAACAATCCATAAAAAAGGGAAGAGGTTGGAACTCTTCCCCGAAAAAGCTAATGTACTAAACCGTGGAATCAGCCAGACTGTAGGGACAGCTTATTCCCCTTTATTAACTTTTCAATTCAAATATATGAAAAAAAGCAGGTACAGGCTGCATGATATATGCAGTCCGGTATTTAAGTATTTACTGTGTATGAAAATAACTGTTTTGTTGTTGGTCATTCCTTTTCTCCACGCCACTGCCGAAGGGTATAGCCAGGAGAGATTTTCACTGAATTTAGATCAGGTTGAAGCTGCAAAGGTTTTTGCGAATATCCAGAAAACAAGCGCTTACCGCTTTTTCTATCTGCAGAACGATATCAAAAAAATTGGTAAAATAAATATCCATGTTACGGATGCTACCATACCGGAGATCATGCAGAAAGTGCTGGGCAATACCCTGGCCTATAAGATTTTGAATAATTACATGGTGGTAATCTCCCCCAGCCAGGCAGACCTTGTTAGCCAGATAGATGTGCGTGGCAGGGTAACAGACGAAGCCGGCGAGCCACTGCAGGGAACATCTGTAAAAGTAAAAGGTCAGAGTGTTGGTGTAACTACTGAGGCTGATGGCTCTTTCTCTATTGCCGTAGATGCGAAAGCTGTGCTGGAAATAAGTATGGTAGGATACGAAACCATAGAAATACCGGTAAATGGAAGAAATCAGTTAGACAATATTGTGCTGAAAATAGCCGCTTCAGGGTTGGATGAGGTGATAGTAGTGGGGTATGGCACGCAGAAGAAAGCGTCAGTTACAGGAGCCATTGCTACCATGAAAGCCGATGAGGTTAAAGACATCCCTGTTCCCAATCTCTCCAGCGCCCTTGCAGGGCGGTTGAGCGGTGTATATGTGAATCAGAGTTCCGGTGCACCCGGTTACGCTCCCGCAATTCGGGTACGCTCTGTAAATACCTGGAAAAGTACAGGTAATGATCCATTATATGTCATTGACGGTATAATATCAGATAAGCGTCTGTTCGATGCAATGGATTATAATGAAGTGGAGAATATCACTGTTCTTAAAGATGCGGCTTCCGGTGCTATTTACGGTGCCCGTGCGGCAAACGGGGTAATTCTGGTAACTACTAAAAAAGGAGCATCAGGAAAATTTCAGCTTAATTACAGCTACTCATACAGCTTTGACAATCCTTCTAAAATACCGCAATATGTAGGGGCTAAAGATATGGTAAGGCTGAATAATGAAGCACGTACTTACAGGGGATTACCTCCAATGTATGATGATGAGGAGGTAGCTTTTTTTAATGAAAATGATCCAGCCAAAGCATGGTATACTTTGGCTTACCGTGATCCTACATTGCAACGCCATTCCATTTCTGCAACCGGGGGATCCGATAAGGTAAAATATTTCCTGGGGGGCTCCTATTTTGATCAGACAGCTTTTATAAAAAATGCAGATTTCAAGAAATATAATTTCCGTTCCAATATAGATGTAAATTTCACAAAGAATCTTACCGGTACTTTTAATGTTGCTTATAACCAGGGAACCAAAAAAAGGTTCGCAATGCAGGAGGACCTGGTAGGATTTGATGTTAATCCTCAGTTTGGTAATTTATGGGGACGTTTGCTTTATTACCTTCCTAATGTACCACCAAAAACATCTGACGGAAAATTCATTAACCCCGGCTGGATAGGAAATCCCCTGGCATTCGTTGAAGAAGGAGGTACGAATACAAGGGTTGAACGGAATGTTGCTTTATTGCTTGGTTTAACATACAAAGTTCCATTTGTTGAAGGCTTATCCGTTTCCGGAAAGTACAGTCCGAATTATGTAGCTACCACAATGAAGTTGCATGAGCTCAAAACCACCTTATACGATGTGGTAAGAGAAGGTACCAATGGTGCCATTTATACTGATGAAGTGATTGGCACTATTAAATCAGCATATCCGAATAAAGAGCGGTTAGCCAAAATACAGGAAGCAACCGATAATTACCAATTGAACTTCGCTGCAGATTATACCAAACAATTTGGGAGGCACAATATTGATGCTGTTTTTATTTACGAGCAGAGTGAAGGTGCATACGACTACTTTTATGGCGTGCGGGAAAACTTCCCACTGGTACAAAATGACCAGTTCTGGGCAACTTCTGCTTCTAGAAATGATTCCTATGTAAGTGGTACGGAAAGAGAATTTGGACGTGCTTCCTATATCGGCAGGATTGTATATAACTATGATGAAAAATATTTTGTTAATGCTACTGCCCGCCGTGACGGTTCTATGCTTTTTGGCCCTGATTACCGCTGGGGAACCTTCCCTTCTGTATCGGCAGGTTGGGTAATATCGAAAGAAACGTTTTTTAAAGCAAAAGATATAGACTTTCTGAAACTGCGCGGTTCCTGGGGATTGGCGGGAAATGATGCAGTGGGTGGCTGGAAATGGAGTGAGTCTTATGGTGTAAGCGGCGATTATTTATTGGGTACGGCTCCGCAGCCACGTGTTACTTACAATGGAATTGTAAATGAAAAGCTGACATGGGAAAAAACCAGGGAACTGAATTTAGGCATCGACGCACGTTTATTTAATCGCTTTTTGTTTACTGCTGAATATTTCAACAGGCACAATTATGACATTCTTGATACAAGGATAGCTTCTTTACCTGTTTCTTTTGGGGGAAGTATGCCTCCGGAAAATTATGGAATTGTAGACGCACATGGATATGAGCTTGAATTGGGTTACATAGGCAGTGCAGGACAGGTGGAGTACGGAATTAAGGGCAACTTTTCCTATGCGGCAAATAAAGTGAAGCTGAGGGATGTGGCTCAGAATGTTCAGGATGTTGATAATCCGAACGGACGTCCTACGGATTATATCAGGATGCTGGTTGCTACCGACATTATCCGCACTCAAAAAGATATAGACGACCTGCCTTCCGCTTATACGATCTATGGCCGTGCACCGGAACTGGGTGCGCTTAATTTTGAAGATGTAAATGGCCAGGATGGCATTCCCGACGGCAAAATTGATGATTATGACAGGCAGGTGCTGAAAGGAAAGCATGCGCTTAATCCGTATACTTTTGGATTAAATCTGAATGCAGGCTGGAAAGGACTGAGAATTGATGTATTCTTCCAGGGTGTTACAGGCGGATCGAAATTGTATGATGATGGATATGGCAGAAGATTCTTTGACGGCGCAAGACCGCCTACCTTCTGGTTAGACTCCTGGTCGCCTGATAATATTGATGCCCGGTATCCGCGGCCTGTTACATGGGATTATACTATGGATCATCTGCCTTCAACGTTCTGGTTAAAGAATGGAAGCTTCCTTCGTTTACAATATGTAAATCTTTCCTACGCGCTTCCAAAAAGCTTATGCCAGAAAATCACAGTGTCAGGTATATCGTTTTTCGTGTCAGGAACAAACCTGCTGACATTCTCGAAATATGATTATCATGATCCCAATGTTGGAAGTATGAATGCTTATCCAACGATGAAGACATTTACATTTGGTGCAAATGTTTTATTCTGATCAATTTTATTCTTGTTTAGTAAAGTATAAAAGCAGCAATATGAAACTAATTAAAATATTATTAAGTGCTTTTTTATGCCATTGTTTGTTCAATGGGTGTAGCCCTTTAGATAAATCGAATCTTGAGGCATTGGGAAGTAAAGATATCCTGACAAATCCCGCAGTTGCAGAAGCGTATGTAAATGATATTTACGCCAACTTTATGCCCGCACCATTTACTGTTGGCAGAAGAACAGATGAAACAATGGTGGTGAACGGCGAATATGCAGAAGCACTAAGCGCATACCTGAATGGTACTTTAACTTCCGATACTTATAATGATTTTCCTTATGATAATATAAGGAAGATCAACCTCTTCCTGGCGCAAATAGATGACGCGACGTTTGATAACAGTATCAAAGGTTCATTAAAAGGACAGGCGCTCTTCTGGCGTGCATGGGCCTATTTCAGGATGGTTAAAGCTTATGGGGGCGTTGAATTGATTTTAGCACCCGAATCGCCGGATAATGAACAAGCTGTTTTTGTTCCCAGGAGTAAAACTTCAGAATGCTTTACCCAGATTTTAAAAGACATTGATGAAGCTATTACATTGGTAGAACCTGTTAGTGCAATTGGCCGTATTGATAAGTGTGTTGCTATGTCTTTTAAAGGCAGGGTATTGCTGTATTGGGCCAGTCCTCAGTTTAACCGGGCTAATGATCTTTCACGCTGGACTGATGCATATAATGCGAATAAGGATGCCCTTACATTTTTAGGTGAGCACGGCAAAGGGTTGTACAACAATTATAAAGAATTGTGGACCGACGAAATGAACAAAGAGGTGATTATGGTAAAAAGATTCCAATATCCGGGATTTGCCAATGGCTATTCTCAGGCTTGTATGCGCCCTTTGCTGTATGCACGTGGTTGTGTAGGAGGAAATATTCCTTCACTTGAATTAGTGAATGCATACCCAATGAAGGATGGGTCAAAATATGATCCGGCAACAATGGACTACAGGAAATTATTTCAAAACCGTGATGAACGTTTTTACGCTTCTATTGCATATAACGGCGCTGAACCTTTTCTGGCCGAAATGTTTGGGAAGGAAAATATGTGGACATATTTTTATGATGCGGACGGGAATGCAGCTACTGGTATAAACGGTAAAGAAGCCAGGGCCGATAACAGTGAAAATTTATTTTCCCATTCAGGATTTTATCCTGCTAAAATGTTGGACCGCAACATAACAAGAACGACCGTAGAGGATGGACAGGTTGACTGGATTGAAATCAGATATGCCGAAGTGTTGATGAACATGGCAGAAGCTGCAAATGAAATAGACAAAACTGACGAAGCATTGACGGTACTTTACCAAATTCGCCAGAGAGCCGGAATTGAACCGGGAGCTGGTGGGAAGTATGGAATTACTGCTGCAGCAATTCCTGACATTAGAAAGGCTATAATGGACGAACGTTTGGTTGAATTCGCTTTTGAAGGGCAGCGATTTTGGGATCTGCGCAGGTGGCGTATGTACGCTTCCACTTTTAATAGTTTTAAAGACAAATACTTTCATGGATTAAGGTTTGAATGGAACGGTACGGCTGCAAACCGGCCAACAGGTTTAACCGATATTAATACAATCTGGGATCAATTTACAGTAACAGAAAACGAGGATTACCGTCAAATAGTGATGCTGGATGAAGACAAGTATTCCTTCTTTGGCATACCAAAATCAGTTTTAGAGCGCAACAGCAAGATTGAGCAAAATAATACCTGGGGAGGAAACTTTGATCCTTTGCAGTAATTAAAATATATCCACTCCTGCTATAAAAGTTGCAGCGATATGTATTGTTTATGCGTAAGCCCCTGGTTAATAAACGGAGGGCTTACGCATACTATACTTTTTGATCTTTTGCATGGCTTAATGTAAGCTATGCAAAAAGCAAAAGAATTGCCGGTTAGTATAATACAAATAATAATGAAAATTTATTTGCTTGTTTTTTATATACCATTCTTATCTCTTTTTCTTTTTTTAGATGGAAAACGGGATGTAACAACCGATGTAGCAACCATAGTTATGCAGCCCATGGTTGCTAATAACGGGTATGTACAACATCCTGTGCCATTAAAAGATACTGTGCCTGAAACCAGTAGTAGAATTCCTGCTGAAAGAGCGGGGAATACGGATTGGTTTAAAGCGGCTGGATGGGGTGTTTTTGTGCATTATTTGTATAGCGTACAGTGTGCGGGCAACCGTATTAACACCATGGATGGCACAACCGATTGGGATGCCTGCGTGAATGAATTTGATACGGAAAAATTTGCAATGCAAATACAATCAACAGGGGCCTCGTATGTAGTCTTTACCATGATGCAGAGAACCCGTCACCTTATAGCGCCGAATAAAACCTTCGACAAAATAACCGGGTATAAACCGGGCGAAGCCTGTGCTAAACGCGACCTGGTGGAAGATTTGTATGCATCGCTTCATAAAAGAGGTATTAAACTAATGTTATACTGGACGGGTGATGGGCCGCGTGATGATGAAAAAGCCGCTAAGGCCATGGGCTATACTGAAAAAGTAACAGAAGCTTATGTACAGAAATGGGCAGATGTAGCTGCAGAATATGGGGAACGATATAAAGATAAAGTGGCGGGATGGTGGACAGACGGATGTTATGAATATATTGGGTACAACAAAGAAAAGTGGGCTATCCTCGCAAAAGGACTCCGGGCAGGCAATGCAAAAAGGATCATTGCTTTGAACAACCCTAAAATGACAAGCTCCAATTCATCAACGACTGAAGATGACTATACCACAGGTGAGCAGAACAAGTTTGGTGAAGTACCCTTGTCTCGCTGGCGTGATGGTGTGCAGTGGCATGTCTTGTCTTACCTCGGAAATGAGTGGGCCGCACCTGGCTTGCGGTATACCCCTGATTTTATGGCCGATTACATCCGTAAATGCAATGCCAATGGTGGTGTGGTGAGCATTGATATATGCTTGTTTAGAGACGGTAGTATAGAAACATCGCATCTTGAATCACTGAAAGGTATTTCCCGCCGGCTGAAAGGGAATAAATAATCTTCTAAAAATTATAAAAACAAACGCTTGAGCATATACGGGGTATTCTCCGCATTATAATAACAAATTCTATTTTTATAAAAGGGGGATAAAATATAACCGAACGGCAAACTTTCTTTGGAAATGAGAAAAATATTTTTGGGCTTTATATTAATTACTGTAGTGTTTTATGCGCAAAGCTATGGGCAATTGGTTACAAATGCATATTACAATATGGGACGCTCGGGTACTGTTACTTTTGCGGCTGCGCCGGAGATATTGAAAGATATGAGCGGCAATGGCAATGACTTAAAAAGCTCGGGTGCACCTTTGTTTTTCGCTGATGCGCCTGCCGATAAAAAACTGAATGGGGAAGGGGCCGTTTTATTCAAAGGGAATGCAGCTTACGCCATTAAAAAAAAGATAGGCGAGGCCTCGGGGAAATTTATTTTAGAAACCTGGGTAAAAGCAATTACGCTTAATAACAATGATG
>CALMQS010000048.1 GCA_937871285.1 uncultured Sphingobacteriales bacterium
CACACCCCTATTCAATACTAAAAGCTATTTGAGAATAAAATACCTAATCCTATCCAATTATTCTTGGACGGGGCATTCCATTGTTTGCAGATATCAAAGACAAAATAAAACTGAATCTATTAACTACCCGTCAATTTACCTGCGGGGTAACTGAACTGAATTACACAGTGGACAGACAATAACAATAGAGTATGATTTCTCTGAAATCCCTGTTTTCTCCTTTAGCCAGCTTTGAGGGGTTCCGGGTCAGGCAATGGAGGATTATGTTGGGTTAAAAACTTTCATTTGCCACCATCCTGGATGCCTGTTCTTCAGCAAGCAGCCTCTTTTCGGTTATCTTCCAAATTGAAACCATTCCGAAAGCAAATGCTTTCTGCCTTTCAGCCAATAGGAAACCATTTCCATTCCTGTTACCGAGAAGGTGATACCATTACCGCCGAAGCCCAAAACAAAATAGCTGTTTTTAAAATCTTTATGTTCGCTTATGTAGGGCAAACCATCTTTTGTTTCTCCAAATGTTCCTGCCCAGGCAAAATCAGTATGAAAGGTTGCCTGCGGTAAATATTTTTCAAAAGATCTGACCAGTTTCTGTTCCTTCTTCGCTATCAGTGCATCCCGCTTTTGCGGGTTACGGAATTCCTCATCCTCACCTCCTATCAGCATTCTGCCATCATCCGTAGTACGTAAATAAACATAGGGATCTGAAGTGTTCCAAATAAGAACATCTTTGTATTGCCTGCTTAATCCGGGTTCAACCTCAGAGACAATCGCAAAAGTGCTGATAAGATCTACAAACTTTTCCCTAATCATTGTGGTACTTTCATAACCTATGCAATACACAATCTTCTTTGCTTTAATGGTTGCACCTGTACTCACATTAACTTCATTTAAGCGGGTGCCGTATCTGACATCGGCAAGCCCGGTTTTGTCGTACACCTGTAGACCTCTTTTGCAGTTGTATTCCAGAATTTCGTGTACAAGCATAAATGCATCCACACTGGCGCCTTGTTTAGAAAGAATACCGCCAAAGGCTTTATCCAGCTTATATTTTTTTTGTATGGCTTCTGCTTCCATCCATTTCACTTCAAAACCGGCATTCTTCCGGGCTTCAAATTCTTTCCTGAGCCATTCCTTATCTTTTTTCAAAGCCGCAAAATAGAGCGAGTCCTTTTGTTTGAATCCTGCTTTTGACCTGATCTTTTTTGCAATGCCACCCAACTGACCGATAGCTTCAGCACAAGCTTTGTAACTCGCCACGGCTCCTTTTTCACCAATCATCTCTGTCAGTTCATATAAGGGTGTATCTATCTCATATTGCAGCATGGAAGTGGTAGCCGAAGAGCTTCCGTTGGCAATTTCGCGCTTGTCAATTAAAATCGTATCAAACCCGTCGGCTATACATTGATGAGCGATCAGGCCGCCGGTAATGCCACCACCTACGATTAATACATCACATGCAGCATCTTCACGAAGAGAAGGGTAACTGTTGAGGATCCCGTTTTTAACCAGCCAGAATGGTTCATTTGATTTTAAGTCCATATTTATTGCAAGTCATTAATTGGATATTTAGCTTTAAATATTTAATTCCCCTTCACGCCCTATGTCAAGTTTCTGCCCGGAAACTGCGCTGGCTGCCAGTTTAAAAAAGGTGACCAGTTTGTTTGTCTTATTGTCCCAATAATGTGCATCTTCCACCTTCACTTTCAACACACGAATGCGGGGGTCTTCTTTACCTTTTTCAAACCAGGCTTCTACAAATTTGTTCCAGTATTTTTCCACCCGCTGCTTATCCCGGGAAATTTCTGCCACACCATTTACACTTAAAAAAGTGTAATCACCAACGTGCGAAAATAAAACACTCACCTTATGGTTCCTTTCCAAATTAGCGTATGTTTCACTTTCTGAAGAAAACAAATACCAGATGTTTCCTTCTTCATCCACTTCCTGCCGGCTCATAGGAATGGCGTGAATGTAGCCTTGTTCTGAAGGATAGGTACATAGCATCCCGATGTCAATTTTATTCACCAGCTCTTTAAGCTTTTCAATGGCTTCCGTATTATGAAAATTTTCTGTGCTCATAGTTTAGTTTTTATTTCTTTATATAGACAATATAAGTGCCAAATAGCTGATTTTTAAGCGTAATATTTGGCTGATACCACCTCAATATAACTATGAACTAAGTAAGTGGTTTGCTTCTGGAGATTGATCGCTGTAATATTCTTCACATCTTCGTCTGAATATTTTTTAAACTCTTATTATCATGCGATAGTTATTACGATAATATAAATCAGCACGGCCTTCCCGCAAAGCCATCATATTCAGCGGGAATCTTTTGTGTCAGATATCTGGATTTATAGGTAAGGCTGTCTTAAAAGGGCCGGTATAGAAGATACGGGATCCCGGCGAAGTTCAGCGCAGGGTTACCGGGTGTAAATTTATTTCAACAAAAAAAAATAAATGACTGCCCAAATAACAATAAAGAATAAACCTGGATATAATACGGATTTAAGTTTTTTGATATCTTTTTTGATGATAAGAAGATATAAGATGTAAACAATAAATACTGCTATTAGTCCGATTGGAATAAAGGGATATGTCATACTGTTTTTTTTACTTAATGTGGTTTTTTATTTTACGCCCGCCTTGTAAAATGACAGATAACGTTCAGGTATTGCTGCAGGTGCTATATCTGAATGCTGTCTGCCGGAATAACGGATGGCAATTTAAAGTAAAAAAAATGATAAGTAAATATTTTGTGTTCCATTAAAAGAAGTTCCAACGAAAGGAGCATCAGTTGTAGTTCGTTGGTATCGTGCCGTCAGGGTTCAGAAATAAAACGCTGTCGTCCTCCAGATAAATGTCACCTGTCAGTTCAATTGTTGGTTTAATTTTTTTTATCGGATAGCCACGATTTCTGTAGACCCGGCTTCACTTCCGGTTTTAACAATGCCAAACCCGGGAGCAAACCATTCTGTTGCCTCAAAGTTTAATGGGATGCTGATAGGCCCTGTTTGGATATTTAATTTTACCCGGTAGGTTATGGTTACACAATCCCAGGCGCCGGCTTTTGTACTTATTTTTTCTGCGCCGGTTACTGTCCTGTCTAAAATCTGCATTTTTAAAACCTGCTTTACCCCGTTATTGTCAATTTCCATATCAAACGTACCGTCTCTTAATTTGTCGCCGGTTTGCATGGCAGCGGGATATTCTATGAATGCATTTTTTACTTTGGCCTGCGCCGTGTTAAATTGTTCGGTTTGTTGCTGCGGGAGAAAAAGGTTCATGTCCATCATGAGTGTGCCGCTGCTGCATTTTACATTACTTACGCCTTTATTCACCGGTTTTCCTGCTTTATTCAGCAAAGTGGTATGCAGGGTTGCCGTAGTGGTGCTGCCTTTAACAGACTGACCGGAAGTATTGTACAGGATGGTTCCGTTTGGATTTCCTTTATTGTTATATACCGCCAGTTCTATTGTTTTATTATCCTGCAACAGATAAAACGATGCACAGGCTTGTGCATCTGCGCTTCTGCAGAGCAATATAAAAGGAAGAACAAGCAATAAGTCTTTCATACATGCGGGTTGTTCAGTTATGAAAGATAGAGAATTATTCACTATAAGCAGAACAACCCATTCAAAGAGTGATCGAAAAGGATGGGAGAGAGGGATTTTATGCCGCTTTTTTATCTTTAGTGAAAAGATTGGCGATAAACTTTTTCCAGATAGATAATTTTTTACTTACTTCCCTGCTGGTTCCTAATTGCAATGCCGCTCCTACCGCTTTTTTAGCGATGCTTCCGGTAGGATTCCAGAACAGGCGGCCACCCATATACCCAAGCCCCAATTTAAGCGCTATATTAAGGATGCTGCTTTTTAACCCGGAATCGGCAGTTACTTCATTGAAAGCGCTTTTGAGCAGGTTGACAGGGGTAAGACTGTTATAAGTTGCCCTTATCCTTTCCCTTAGTCCATCTTCCATAACACGTGTTTGCGCTTCCAGCAATGCAATCCTGGCTTTTACATCTTCCGGTTGCAAAGTATTGTTCATTTCAATATTTTATTGATAACGGTTTTATAAAATGGTTTTTTGATCAGGCTGTCTCTTGCCGCATACAGCACAATACCCAGTAATAAATAAAAACCGGCGACAATAAAAAATCCATAATACGCCTCCCCGAGCCATTTTCCGATTAACAATGCCATGCCGGTATTTAACGCAATAACTGCAATAAAACCAATAAGGATAAAAAGAAGCTTCGATATCAGCGCTGTGGCTATTTCTGTAGTTTTATCAACTGCTTTTAGCTTCCACAATTCCGTTTTCGCTTCTATATAACGACCTGCGTCATCCACTAACATTGTTATATTTTCAGAAATCGTTTCTTTCATTATAGGAATTTTTTTATGCCGCCGGAATGGTTATTAGCACTTCATTTGTTTCGGCCTTTAAACCACTGAATTTTTTGCCTGGTTGCTGAATGTACTCACCTTACCTTTTTCAGCTACATCTTCCACTTCATTTTTTGCACTGCGGTATTTGTCTTTTACCGTATCAATAAAATCATTGAAGGTATGTTTTAACTGGTCGCCCATATCGGATGTATTCTTCGTTATTTTTTTCCTGGTTTCGGAACCTTTGTCGGGGGCGAAAAGAATACCCGCTATGGCGCCAATGGCTGCTCCTGCTAATAAGCCCAGCAAAACTTTAGAATCTGCTTTCATAATAGTTGATTTTAATAGTGATAATAATCATTTATTTTATTACTGGTATAGTAATACATTTCCCTGCCAGAAATAAATACCCTGCATTAACCGCACAAACACATACTGGAAGCGGTTCTTATATTTCTTAATGAGCAATTAATTCCCCAGCCTGTGGAATATCTCCCTGTAAAACCAGTAGCAGCAGTAAAGTTAAGCTTTAAAATCAGCTTAGATAAATGCTGGCATATTTATTTGATACAGGAATGTTATATTCAGGAAGTTAATTTAGGGGTTTTATAAAGACCGGGCATTTGAGTCCGGTCTTTATATTTTAAAAGAATAAGCATTTAAAAATCAATCCCCGGCCATTTCTTTTTTTCATAATCACTTATTTGCGCCTCACTTTAAAAGACCAGGTAAAATTAAATACAGCCACTATCTCACCGGCTTCATTGGTACCTGCAGTTTGTACGGTAATAATATTATCGCCATTTGCAGCAATGGCCTCCTCTACTGCATCCCGCAGGGCTATGCCGTCGCGGCATATAAAGGAAGTAATTCCGGTGGCTTTTTTATAGTATTCCCCGCTCATTTCTGTTACCAGCATAGATACAGAGGGGCTGCGTTTATAGATATTGGCCAACGCTAAAGCACCGGTGCTCATTTCCGCGGCCATTGCCAGGCAGGCAAAATAAGTGGAGCGGAAAGGGTTTTTCGAAAACCACTTATACGGTACTGTTACTACGCACTTTTCTTCGGAAATGGACTTTATTCTTACGCCCGCAAAATAAGCGCTGGGCAGTCTGAAAAGCAGGAACAACCGGAACTTTACGGGATTACGGGCCAGTTTTATAAATGGATTCATACGGTGCAGATTTATTTGAGGGAAATGTTGCTGAAGCGTACATTATTGGTTACTGTTTACTGATCTCTACCACGCACGCTGCTACCTGGTTAGCTGCCGCTGCACCCTGGAATTCAATGGTGCCTGTTGCGGTGCTCTCGTAACGGATATTGGATGAAGCTTGCGTACGTAAGGTATTATTTACGCGTGTGGCAAAATCGGACTGTGGTTGCTGGCTGATGGTTTGATTAAGCTTATACCAGTCAAGCGGCTGCTTGCTTACCACCACCACTATCATGTCTTTGGTACCGATGCTGTCGGGCATCATACTTTTGTCTTTTGGAAACAGCCGGTAGCCTGTAATGCCGCAAAAAGGGGCATATTTTGTTTTAGAAGGGTCTGCAGCGTCCGGGTAAGGGAACAGCGTATAGCTGGTGCCGTCAGTTTCTTTGCCAAATACATAAATATAACATTCCGTACTGTTCTTCACTTCCATTTTGAACCTGGTGCCTGTTCTAACAGGCGTTATCGTTTCAAAGCGGTTACCTGTGCTTATGCGTAAAGGGATATATCCTTTAGGGCTTGTTTTTTTACCATCGTACTGTACCTCCACCAGTCCAATTTCACAGCCAAAAGGCGTGTTGGCCGCAGTTCCTGTTTTAACCATTGGTTCCAGCCCGTAGGCTTCCCTTACATATCTTCTAAAATCGGGATAGCGCACCCAGGCAAACCCGTTGTTTCCCCATTCCGGACCCCAGCTATTCATGATAAGGAACGATCCTCCATATTTTGTATCATCGTAGCCTACCACGCATTGGGCATGTCCGCCAAAGCCCATCATGCCCGCATCGCCGGGCCCGGGGATCCAAACGTCTTTACCCAGCATATTTTGCATATAGCTTTCCCCCACCATCATCCCTATAACAACCGGTGCGCCCTGGGCCAGGTTTTCCTTAACGGCACGCATATCCAGCTCTTCCGTGTTATCGCCTTTGGTTAGCCGGTTAAAGCCGCGCATTTTAAATTGGGCAGCCTGCTGAATTAAGCTGCCGGAAGGCTGCCTGCTGCAATCCTGGTCGGAATATGGAAATTGTTCATAAGGTAATGAGCCCTGTTTGGTCATATATTCCATTGCCCTTATGATATAAGAGCCCTGGCAGCCATCGAGCCCGATCTGGTTATATAAAAAAGCGGGACTGAATGCTACCTGCCCGGCATTTTGCCCGGTACGCGATGCTTCCAGTATGCTTCTGGCTGCATAAGCGCTGCTCCAGGCCACGCAACTGCCCTGTTCTCCCTGGTTGCCCGCCTGCGGCGCATAGCGCTGAAGGTTAGCAGCTTCGGGTAAAGGGTTTTTTGTATTGTCGTCTTCCAGTGCTTCATATATACTGGCTTTCTGAAACTGTTGGGGGTCCAGTATACCGCCGGTAGCCAGTAGCCCGGCCTGATCCAGCATATTTCCGCAGCCACTGCGCCCAAGTAAAAAATAACCTCCAATTCCTATGGCTGCTATCACCAGCATTCCTTTCACTCCGAAAATCCGCAGTAAAAAAGGCAAAAGCGCCAGCAATCCGCCACCGCCTCCGCGTAAACCGCCCCCTCCACTTTGTCTGCCACCCCCTCCATCATTAAATTGTTCCTGCTGATCCTGCGGATCGTCTGTCATCCGTATGGGCATAACATGATAATTTTAGGTAGCCTAAATGTAAGCGATTTTATTGATTTGAAGCGTAGGCTTCTAACCCGCAGTTTAACCAATCTTCGTACTTTTTAGCATCGGGCGTATAGCCAACAGGATGGGTCAGTAATTTACCTTCGTGGTTTAAAATAACATACAGCGGCTGTGTAGATTTTCCGAAGTTCTCCGTTTGAAAAGTAGACCACTTATCGCCTATGGTTTCAATATCCTTACCTTTTCCATCAGCAAAAGTATAGGTGAACCGCTCCGATGGGGAGAGCTTTTTACGATCGTCAACATACAATGAAACGAGTATGAATTTTTCGTTGAGCAGCGATGAAATTTCGGGCTTTGTCCAAACCTGTTCTTCCATTTTGCGGCAGTTTACACAGGCCCATCCGGTAAAATCAATAAGAATCGGTTTGTTTTGCTGCGCGGATAGCTGTATTGCTTTTTCAAAATCATTGATCACGTGCGGTTCAACGCCTTTGCCCTGCACGTTGGATTCGCCATAAATACTATAGCTTAAAGGAGGTGGAAAGCCACTTAATAATTTGAGATTGGCATAGGGCGTTGGGGTAAGTCCGGGTATAAGATATACGGCAAAAATAAAAGATAATATGCCCAGCACTTTTCGTGCTAGCGGTATTTTTTGGCCTTTATAATCGTGGGGCAGCTTTAGCCATCCAAAAAGATAACAACCGAGTCCTATCGTAATTAACAGCCAGATGCCGATAAATACTTCTCTTTTCAGTAAGCCCCAATGCTCTACCAGGTCGGCATTGGAAAGAAACTTGAAAGCAAGCGCCAGTTCCAGGAATGCCAGGATCTTTTTTACGGTATCGAGCCATCCGCCGCTTTTAGGCAGCGATTTTAACCAGTTGGGAAACATGGCAAAAAGAGCGAAAGGCAATGCCAGCGCTGTTCCAAATCCTGCCATACCGCTGGTAAGCGACCATGCGCCTTCAGAGGCGGTACCCACCAGCAGGGTTCCTAAAATTACGCCGGTGCAGGAAAAGGATACGATCACCAGCGTAAGCGCCATGAAAAATATGCCGCTGATGCTGCCTATATTGCTTTTAGCATCGGCCTTGCCGGCAATACCCGCAGGGAGGGTTATTTCGAAATAGCCGAAAAATGAAATGGCGAAGAATATAAAAACAGCAAAGAAAAAAACATTGAGCCATGCATTGGTGGAAATATTATTAAATATTTCGGGTTGCACATTGCCGATAATATGAAAAGGGATGCTGGCTAAAACATAGATAAGAAAAATAAAAAACCCATACATGATCCCGTTGCGTATGGCCTGTTTTTTATGAGATGCCCTGTTGGTGAAAAAAGAAACGGTAACGGGTATCATTGGAAATACACAGGGAGTAAGCAGGGCAATGAGGCCACCCACAAAACCCAGGAAAAAAACAGTGAGCAAACCCTGCCCCGGCTGGGTTTCATCTCCGCAGGGCGATACCGGGTTTTTTAAATCAACTTCCTGCAGCCTGATCTGGCTGGCGGCGGCAGTGGCTATACCGCCTTCAAAATACACGGTTTTGGTTTCATCAACCGGAACAAATTCTTCATTGTTGGAAGCAAATCCCTGCAGTTTTATTTTAAGTGAGGCCGGCACCGTTCCTGCAATATTTATTTTTTGCGTGAGAGTGAAATCGCCGGTATATACGCCAAGTTCCCGGTTGTCAAAAACAGGATCTTTTATTATGGTGGCTTCGGATCCTGCAGTAAGCTTCCCGTTTTTTTGTATGTTGTCGTTATCCCAGGTTATATGTAAACCTTCCAGTTCTATAGCTGCAATGGAATCAGCGTATATATGCCATTGCTGGTTGAGCGTGGCTTTTATGGTAATCGTGTAGGAACTGCCATCGTTTTTTGTACTGTTTACCTCCCATTGCAAAGGACTTTCCTGGGCAGCACAGAAAAGAGGCAACAGAAAAACAAGGAAAAGGATGGCTTTTTGTTTCATGTAATATGGTAGCCGCTGGGTTGTTGCAAAGGTAATGATTAGCCGTCAGCATTGAGCGATCAGATATCAGCGTAAGTAATTACTATAGGATGAATTGATCGCTGAAAGCGGAAACCCTTGTACCCTATACCCTTGTACCCTATACCTCACACCTTATTCCCCTGCTTCTTCAATAGATAACAGCTCTTCCCTGTTCTCATTCCATTCTACAATGAAATTATTCCTGCCTTCACCGGTAATGATGCTCATGTATTTTTGCTGTATCAGTTCCAGCATGGAAAGGAAAAGGAATATGGCGTGTATGCGGTTATCGCAAATTTCAAATATTTTATCAAAGGTTACCGTTTTTCCGGTGTGCACCATGTCTATCATATACTCCCTGCTGTCTTCCATGGTATAATGGTAGTTGTATACCACATGCTGGGGCTTGTTGTTACGATCGTGCAGCCGCTGCATTACCCGTTCAAAAGCCTTCATTAGCTTAAACATGGTAATGGTTTGTATTTCGGTGCCTTCGCCTGCGTCTTCGCCCACCTGCGTCATTTCCTTCTGTATATTACCCCTTTTCACCATCAGCATGCGGATGGCTTCCATTTCCGCCATTTTAGCGGAAGCTTCTTTAAACCGTTTGTATTCAAGCAGCTTATCAATCAGTTCCTGCCGCGGATCAACTTCATTACCCTGTTCATCTATTTCCTTGCGGGGAAGCAGCATTTTTGCTTTTATGCGCATGAGCGTGGAAACAAAAAGTATGAACTCGCTGCTGAGCTCTATACTTAGATCTTCCATACTGTGCATATAGGTTACAAAATCATTGATGATCTTAGTGATCTGTATGTCGTAAATATCAAGCTCATCCCTTTCAATAAAGAATAGCAAAAGGTCAAACGGACCTTCAAATTGCGGGAGCTTAATCTGGTATGATTCTGTATTCACCTATACAATATTTAAATACTACGTCCTGCCGGTTTTACATAGTGTAACCGAAACGGGACGCAGCAAATGTAAGCAACGATTATCAGTTTTTAAAACGATAAGCTAAACCTATGCCCATCAGTTCTTTGAGCTGAATTTTTGGACCGGCAGGGTTACTGTTTGCATCAACGGTTTTTACATCATCGTCGTAAATCATATCTACGGAAAGGCTTACGGTAATCAGTTTGGTTACTTTTACCAGCAGCATATTGGTCATATAAAGGTCAATATTTTGCGGATTATGCAAATAGTTAGAGAACAAATCAAGCCGCCCTACATAAGAAGCGCTTTCACTAATGTTCGCTTTATAATTTATGGAGCCAAAGGCACCGAATTCTGTTTTTATTTTTTTGCCAGGGTCAACTCCAAATGCTCCTGCGGCAGATAATATATCGTCATTTACAATCGTCCATCTTCCTGTGGCAGGGGAGAGCGATACTGAAAAATTATTGTTAGGCTGATATGTTATACCAGGAGAAACCAATATATAAGCAGGAGAAAGAAAGTTAGAAGTAAGCACCTTGGGATCACCATCGGGATAGGCGTATCCCCCGGTTAGCTGGGTTCTGAAATTAAATAATGCGCTGGCATACCAGCTTCCTTTGCCGAGCTGGTAGCCGTACCTGGAAAGAAAATCAAAGCGATCGTCTGCTTTCCTGCTGCCGAGGCTGGTTGTATTTACAAAGCCATAGGCAATGTCTAAGGTGTTATCCCAGATTTGCCTGTCTTTTTTATAAAAAGCATATAAATTAAGCAATGAAGCAATAGATAGCGATGATTTGTCGCCACCGGCGGCCCAGTTGCTTAGAGCCCCCTGGTTAACATTAATGCTGAATAATCCACCTTTCTTCCAAATCTGGGGAACCGTATCATTCGGATCTTTGGCTACGGTTCTTCCGGCAGCATCCCGCATTTCTGATACGGTAGGATCCTGGGCATAAAGCGTGGCAGAGAAAGCAAAAGAAATAAGGAAAGCACTCAATAAGATTTTTTTCATGGTTCTAAAAATTTGTCGCGAAATTATAAAAAAAGGCTTGTCCCGGTAAAATAATAATACCTGGCACTTACAAAAAAGTACCAGGTACCTGTGCAAATAATGTACTAGAGTTGTTACAGCAAATTATTTTTTTAATGCATCGCGTATCTCCATTAATAACTGATCGGTAGAGGAAGGTCCGGGAGGAGGAGCAGGGGCTTCTGCTTTCTGAAGGCTTTTCATGGCTTTAATGATCAGGAACAGGATGAACGCGATAATAAGGAACTTAATAATTGCCGATAAAAATTTGCCATACTTTACGGCTCCCCACATCAACTGATCCAGGTTTTCTGCATGGGCGGCCTTTAATGCAGGTGTGAGCAACAAGGGGGTAATAACATCATCCACCAGTGATGAAACAATTGTGCCGAATGCGCCGCCAATGATTACGGCAACGGCCAGGTCTACCACATTTCCTTTTAACGCGAAATCTTTAAAGTCTTTAAGTAAGCCCATAGTGTTGATTTTTAAGATTACAAAAATAATTCCTGCTCAAATTAATACTATATATATTTAACAGATAGTAATAACAGCCTGAGCACACCACCATTTATACACAAATAATACACGGGTGTATGATGATGCTATTTTTTTAAGCCGGGATATTGCATTTTAAGCTGCTTTAATGTGCTGTGCAGCGCAGCAGCAATCACATATTCCTTGTACCAGTTTTGATCTGCCGGAACAATATGCCAGGGTACGGCATTACAGTGCGCGAAACAATCTTCGTACATTTTCATATACGTGTTCCAGTGCCTGGCTTCTTCAAAGTCTTTCTCATTGTACTTCCACATTTTCGCGGGATCATGTATTCTTTCGTTTAATCTTTCCTGTTGCTCTTGGGGAGAAACATGCAGGTAAAATTTCAGGATGCGGGTATTGTTGTGTTGGGTAAGCAGGGACTCGAAATCATTAATGGCCTTCATCCTTTTTTTAGCGGTTTCATCGTCGCACCATTTATGCACCCTGGTTACCAGTATATCTTCATAGTGAGATCTGTTGAATATTTGTATGGTTCCTTTTGCGGGTGCAGCCGCGTGAACTCTCCATAAAAAATCGTGTGATAATTCTTCGGCAGTGGGTACTTTAAAAGACTTAACCGTTACGCCCTGTGGATTGAGTTGGCCAAAAACGTTGCGGATTGTACCATCTTTTCCACTGGCATCCATGCCCTGTATCACTATCAGTACGGCATGTTTCCCTTCAGCAAACAACAGGTTCTGCAGATCATCTAACTCCCGCAGTATTTTTGCCGTCTTTATTTTGGTATCTTCCTTATCGTATTCCTTTGGTGCACGGGTACTGATGTTCTTTAATTTTATGGCAGCCATGATGGTTTTTTGATTAAAATTGCTCCATATCCGTATTGCATCCACGCACAACCATTCACCTCTCACCCCAATAAACGTGAAACGATAGAGGTGAAACGACAAACTCACCACTTCCTACTTATCACTTCCTACTTACCCCTTATCATCTCACACCGCCATCATCTCCTTCTCTTTGGAAGCAAGATAAGTATCTATCAGTGCAATATATTTATCGGTTAATTGCTGAATTTCTTTTTCCGCATCTTTGCCGGCGTCTTCGCTTAACCCGTTTTTCTGCAGCTTTTTTATATCTTCTATCGCATCGCGGCGTATGCTGCGCACAGCTACTTTCGATTGTTCTCCTTCTGCATGTACTTTTTTAACCAGTTCTTTTCTTCTTTCTTCTGTTAGTGGCGGAAGAAAGAGCCGTATGATCATACCATCGTTTTGAGGCGTTACACCTATATTGGCGGCGATAATGGAACGCTCAATGGGCTGCAGCATATTTTTTTCCCATGGCTGAATGGTTATGGTTCTTGCATCGGCTACAGAAATATTGCCTACCTGGCTTATGGGTGTTGGCGATCCGTAATAATCAACCACCAGCCCGTCGAGCATCTGGGGGGTAGCCCTTCCAGCCCTTATTTTTACCAGTTCTGTCTCCAGATGACTGATGGCTTTTTTCATGCTGTCTTCACCCACGTCCAATACAAATGATACTTCTTCTGACATAATTTATAAAAATTGAATGCGTTGCAAAGCTAACAAATGGAAAGAATAAAAAGAATATGCAAATTAGTTGCGCTCGGCGGCTTTTTTGGCAGGAGTTAAAGGCAGGATCCGGGAAGGTTTGGTAAGCTGCAGAATGTCTTCCGTATCTCTGCCGGCAACAACCATAAGCCGGGGCTTACGCAAATAAACCAGTGCAAAGCCTCCGAATGCCAGTGCTACTAAAACAGGGATAAGTATATTAATGCTGAGAAAGCTGAGGCAATACGCTATGGCTACAAAAAAAATATTGACCACAATTAAGGCAAAGCTAACGGCTTTATGGCTCATACCCCTGTCTAACAAAATGTGGTGAATATGATTGCGGTCGGGACTAAAAGGCGAACGCCGGTTAAAAATACGTATAGAAAAAACCCTTAAGGTATCAAATAAGGGAATGATCAGTATGGAAATGGCAATGGCAGGGGATGCCTGTAAAGGCATGATGGCGCCGGGTGAATCTGCGATATTAATAAACTGCACTACCAGGATAGCATTAATCAATCCTATTAACAGGGAGCCGGTATCGCCCATAAAAATACGGGCGGGGGAACGGTTGAAAATTAAAAATGCCAGCAGGCTGCCGCACATGGCAAAAGCAAGCGCTGCAAATTCTGCATGAGCGGCAATATAAAAGTATACGCCAAAAGTTAATGTGGTAAAGATGCCCAGTCCTGCGGCAAGCCCGTCAACACCGTCAATAAGGTTAAAGGAGTTAATAATTACAATTACCGTAAGATAGGTTAAGGTTAAGCCAATGATCTCGGGCAGCTCAGTTACGCCAAGAAAGCCATGCATGCTTTTAATAACAATGCCTCCTTTATATATGATAATAAAAGCGGCTATAATTTGCCCGATGATCTTTTTCATGGGGGTGAGGATCAATATATCGTCCTTAAGACCCAAGAAAAAAATAACCAGTGCCGCGGCAAAATAATATTGAAAACCGGGAGCCGAACTGAAAGAAATGGTCATGAGGCAGGAAATGATGAAACCTGCAAAGATGCCCAGTCCGCCAAGTGAGGGAACCGGCGTGGCATGTATTTTTCTTGCATTTGGCAGATCGTAGAGCTTTTTTATTTCAGATACATTAATAATTACAGGAATTGCAGTAAATGTAATAACGAAAGCTAATATAGTTGCCAGCAAAATGATTTCCATCCGGTTCGCTTTAAAGGTGCGAAAATATGATAATTAATTTATTTGCATAAATACAATGCAAAGAATGGTGAGCAGATGATTCTACTAATGATACGTACTGCCTGTATAGAACGGTTGGTGTAATCTGTTAGTATTGGGAAATAAAACAATATTTCTCAAAAAATTTAATCATATCCACTTATATCCAACAGTTTATTTAGCTTTGGCACCATTTTAAAAGCGAAAAATTATGCCAGAATTAAAAGACATCGCCATCCAGATCAGAAGAGACATTGTAAGAATGGTACATGCCTGCCAGAGCGGTCACCCGGGAGGATCCTTAGGATGTGCCGACTTTTTTACCGCACTTTATTTTGATATAATGAAACACGACCCTTCTTTTAATATGGATGGCAAGGGTGAAGACCTGTTTTTTCTTTCCAACGGCCACATCTCACCTGTGTTTTACGCCACGCTTGCCAGGTCGGGCTATTTTCCGCTTGAGGAACTGTCTACTTTCCGCAAAATAAATTCAAGGCTTCAGGGACATCCCGCCACGCACGAACATTTGCCTGGCATAAGAGTAGCCTCCGGATCATTAGGTCAGGGTATGAGTGTGGCCATAGGAGCGGCACTGGCTAAAAAGCTGAACAAAGACGATAAGCTGGTATTTTCCCTGCATGGAGATGGTGAATTAGACGAGGGACAGAACTGGGAAGCTATTATGTTTGCCGCCCATAATAAAGTAGATAATCTCATTGCTACCATAGACTGGAATGGTCAGCAAATTGACGGCCCAACAAAAAAAGTAATGGATCTCGGTGATATCAGTAAAAAATTTGAAGTTTTTGGATGGACAACCCTCCAGACTAATGGTAATGATATGGATGACCTGATTACTGTTTTAAATAAAGCAAAAACACTGGTGGGGAAAGGTAAACCCATTGCCATAATGATGCACACGATTATGGGAAAAGGGGTTGATTTTATGGAAGGCACCCATGAGTGGCACGGTATTGCCCCCAACGATGAGCAATTGCAAAAAGCGCTGGCACAGCTACCGGAAACTTTGGGAGATTATTGAGGGGGAAGGTGTGAGGTATAAGGTATAAGGTATAAGGTATTGCTGCTGCTTGCGACTTCTTCGGATTTTGGTTCTTAAACGTTATAGCTAGACCTTAAACTGATTTGAATATTGCATAATATTTTAAAAGGTCGAAGTAATCTCACAGTGGCGGAAGCGGATTTTTTGATTTGTTGTTTCTCGTTTGTAGTTTACCGTTGCATTTCGCTTCGGATTTTGCTTGTCATTGGCAGGCACGAACCATCTGTATCTATTTGTTCTTGTTATTTGTGTTTTGGCACTTTGTATTTTCATCGAATTTCGGATTTAAGGCTTCGGGCTTTTATAATTTATTTGGTTCTTGTTATTTGGTTTCTTGGTTCTTTGTATTCCTTTCTTTGTATTGCTCATAGCTGATCGCTGACAGCCTCTATTCAAAACAATTGCCGTATGAAAAAAATCTTCCTGCCATTCCTTTTTATAAGTTTCGTGCTTCATGCTGCCGGGCAGGGAAACAAAAAAAACTATATTCATAACCGTGCGCCACTCCGGCAAAACCCTTATATAGAACTTCCCTTAGGAGCAATAAAGCCGGAGGGATGGTTAAAGGAAATGCTGATCAGGCAAAAAAACGGGGCAACAGGTCAGCTCGATTCCCTTTATCCCTTAGTAATGAACCACAGGAATGGCTGGCTGGGTGGCGATGGAGATCAGTGGGAACGCGGACCATACTGGATAGATGGTCTTTTACCCCTTGCCTATATTTTAGAAGATAAAGCGCTGATAGCAAAAACAAAACCCTGGATTGAATGGGCTATAAACAGTCAGCAGCCCGATGGCTATTTCGGACCTTCCAAAGATTACAGTCATGAACCGGGACTGCAAAGAGATAATAGCCGCGACTGGTGGCCAAAAATGGTGATGCTGAAAGTGCTGAAACAGTATTACAGCGCAACCGGCGATCAACGCGTTGTTCAGCTCATGACCAATTATTTCAGGTATCAGTTAAAGGAACTCCCTCAAAAGCCACTGGATCACTGGACCTTTTGGGCGCGTTACCGGGGAGGAGACAACCTGATGATCGTTTACTGGCTTTATAATATAACAGGCGATAGCTTCCTGCTTGAATTAGGCGACCTGCTGCATACGCAAACCTTTGATTATACGAACGCATTCCTGCATACAGATATGCTGTCTGATCCCGGGAGCATTCATTGTGTAAACCTGGCGCAGGGAATAAAAGCGCCGCTGATTTATTATCAGCATCATCCCGAACAAAAATATGCAGATGCAACAGAAAAAGGTTTTGCAGATATACGGAAATATAACGGGATGGCGCACGGCCTTTATGGGGGCGACGAAGCTTTGCACGGTAACAATCCCACGCAGGGATCAGAACTATGTACTGCCGTTGAAATGATGTTCAGCCTCGAAAAAATACTCGGTATTACCGGGGAAGCACACTACGCGGATCACTTAGAGAAAATAGCCTTTAATGCTTTACCTGCCCAGATATCGGATGATTTTATGAGCAGGCAGTATTTTCAGCAGGCTAACCAGGTTATGATAACAAGACACATCCGAAATTTTGATGTGAATCATGGCGGAACAGATTTGTGCTATGGATTGCTTACCGGATATCCCTGCTGTACATCGAATATGCACCAGGGTTGGCCAAAGTTCACCCAAAACCTGTGGTATGCAACGCCCGACGGCGGACTTGCCGCCCTCGTGTATTCACCAAGCGCTGTAAAAGCCTCTGTTTCGGGCGGAACAGCCGTATCTGTTAATGAGGAAACGAATTACCCGTTCGGGGAGTCTGTTACCTTTACACTGCATATTGATAACAAAAGCAAATCTGCCTCCTTTCCTTTTCATTTGCGCATACCGGCATGGTGCAAAAAAGGCAGCATAAAAATTAACGGTACAACATGGGAGGAGCCCGGTGGCAACCAGGTTATTAAAATTAACCGTGAATGGAAGTCGGGCGACATTGTTGAACTAATATTACCGATGCATATTTTCAAAAACACCTGGCATGAAAATTCGGTTTCCATAGAACGCGGGCCAATTGTATACGCATTAAAAATAGGCGAAGAAGCCAGGGAGATCAAAAATGATAAGGACCCGGTTGCCTATGGAAGCCGTTATCATGAAGTGCGGCCAACAACCCCGTGGAATTACGGGCTAAGCGATATAGCCCGCAATAAGCTGGATGAACATTATACGTTTGAAAAAAAGAAAGACGTTTCCGGCTTTCCCTGGAACGCGGATAGTGTTCCTGTTTATATTGCAACCAAAGCAAGGCGCATACCATCGTGGCAACTGTACAACGAGATGGCCGGTCCTATTCCTTATAGCAATACTTACGGGCTGGAGACCGCGAAGGAAGAAGAAATTATTTTAATACCTTATGGGGCTACAAGGTTAAGGATATCCCAGTTTCCGGTGATTGGAAGGTAACGGCATTACGCTTTCTTTCAATAATCAAAATCTTTTCTCCTTTATGAATGGTTTACGTTCAGCTTTAAATAAATGCGCAAACGATTGCTATAAGGGAAAACAGGAGTTGAATGTGCGATAAGGAAAACGATGTTATGTTTTTTAGAAAAAATAGCAATAACTTCATCAGTCCAATAAGTCCTAAACTATCTGTAATGACCGGAAAAGAGATATTTGCACTACAGGAACAGGTTGCTTTTTTTAATGATCAACAAGCTTTCAGGCAGTTGTTCCGCCATTATTATACCGGGCTTTTCCAGTTTGCAGCTTCTATAGTGAAAGTAAAAGAAGTAGCTGAAGAGATAGTAGAAGACGTTTTCGTTAAGATCTGGAATAAGCGCTCCACCATCAACAATATTTCCAACCTCCGCGTATACCTCTACGTTTCCGTCAAAAATCAATGCCTGAATTATATTAACCGGCAGGGTGATGCCTGCGTTATGGATCTGAACCAGCTCGACGTAATATGCAGCGAACTGGTGCCTAATCCTGAAGACTTAATGGTTGCTTCTGAGCTTTTGCAATTAGCAAACAAGGCTATTCATGAGTTACCACCCCGGTGCCGGATCGTATATAAGCTTGTTAAGGAAGATGGACTTACCTATAAAGAAGTTGCCGAAGTGCTGAATATTTCTCCCCGTACCGTAGAAAATCATATTGCCGTGGCAGTTAGAAAAATTGCCGCATCGCTTAATATTGATTTCTCCGCTTATCATAAAACTGCTTCGCTTTTATCCAAATAATGAATGTAGCATTTCAGCTCTTCGGATTTTGAAACTTATCCGCTACAGCGTACAGGCCTGCCTGCCGGCAGGCAAGTTTGGTTCTTGGCATTTGCTTCCTGGTATTTTGTATTTCACCCGGATTTAGTATTCACCGGTATGGTAGAAGTGTCTTTGGGCGGATTGCGGCCAATAAAAGGATATTGTTCCAGCGTCATGATCTGCCCGCTTATGGGGCCGCACTCATCGGCTAACCAGTATACAGCGGCAGCGGCTATTTCCGCCGGCCAAATAATGCGCCCCGCCGGTGCATATACGTTGGGCAGGTCTTTATACCAGTCGTCTGCCAGCCCGTGCTCACGCTTACGGATAGCCTCATTTTCGGTAAGCACCCACCCGGGATTGATCTGGTTCACCCTTACGCCGTCTTCCCTGAAAAGCGTATCGCCCAGGTTTTGGGTGAGTGTCATTAAACCACCTTTTGATATACTGTATGCCATCAAATTGGGCTCACCGCTAAAGGCGTTTACCGATCCGATATTGAGCACACAGCCGCTTTGTTTGCGAAGATGCGGCAATGCGGCTTTTATTAATGCAAAAGGAGCAATGGTATTGACCTCTAATATTTTTCTCAAAAAATCAAGATCGGTGGTATGTATATTGGAAGAAGCCACAATAGCCGCGTTATTGACCACGGCATCTAATTGTCCATACGTATTAACAGCCATATCCACCAGCCGCTGCGGCGCACCTTCATTGCTGATGTCTTCTATAAGCAGCACCGCTTTATCTTTTCCCAACTCTGCCACAACCGCTTCGCCCCATTCTTTTTCCAACCCGTGAATTACCACACGGGCGCCTTCCGCCACGCAGCGTTGCGCAATGGCTTTTCCAATACCCGTGCAACTTCCGGTGATGATGATTACTTTGTTTTGTAAACGCATTGGAAGAATAGTTTATAGTTTATGGTTAGTGGTTTATGGTTCTTTATACCCCAGGCTTCAAAGCTAATAGCTAACGGGAAGGATAGTTTATGGTTTGTTGTTTACAGTTTATGGTTCTTTACACTCCAGGCTTCCAAACCAATAGCCGGCAGGAGGAAAAGCGTATGGTTTAGTATTGCTGTTAACTACAAATAATAAACCATAAACTACAAACTGGCTACACTGGTTTCAACACGCTCTTCACCACCTCTCCTTTATGCATTTTTTCAAATGCCTCGTGCCATTCGGTTACGGGCCATACGCCGCCGATAATGGGCTTTACATCCAATTGTCCGCTTGCCAGCAGGGCGATCACTCTTTCCCATATTGGCCAGTTATGACTGAAGCTGCCCTGCAGGGTTACATTTTTTTGTACAAGTTGGTCAAGGGAAAAGCCTAACGGCTGTGGTCCCCAGCCTACTTTTGCAATATGTCCTTTAGGCCGCACCAGTTGCATGGCCATTTTTAAAGTAATGCTTGCGCCTGCCGCATCTATAATACAGTCTGCACCCAGGCCATCCCTTTGCGTGGCCCAGGGCATGGCATCACCTATAATGGTTTCACAGCCATACTGCTTTGCAATATCCAGGCGGTGCTTATCGGCTTCCAAACCCACAATGGCCACTTCTGCGCCACAAAGCCGTGCCATTGCGGCACAAAGGATACCAATGGTTCCGGGTCCAAGTACAATTACCCTGTCGCCGGGCTTCAGCCTGCTGTTTTCCACCACGGCGTTAAATGCCACGCAACAGGGCTCCGTTAAACAGGCCTGCTCAAACACCAACTGGTCGGGCACACGGTGCAGGCAACGGGCAGGCACACGTACATACTTCGTCATGGCGCCATTTACACCATAGCCAAAGCCTTTGCGTGAAGGATCCAAATTATATAAACCGCTCCTGGTCATAGCGCTGTTGGGATCTATTACCGCCGCGGTTTCGCTTACCACGCGGTCGCCTTCCTTCCAGCCCGTTACCCGACTTCCTAATGCAATAATATGACCGCCAAATTCATGCCCCAGCACTACGGGGTAATTTACATGCCAGCTGTGGTCCGCTGTCCACTGGTGCAGGTCGCTGCCGCAAACGCCTACGTTTACTACTTCTAATAATACATCTTCCTCGCCGATCTCCGGCTTATCTATTTCACGGATCTCAACCGATCCTTTTTCGGGGGCATAGTTAACTACCGCTGCTGATTTCATATGATGATTTGATATTTATAATTTTAGATTTGATATTTCAAACCCGGTAATGTTGTTAATAGGTTGCAGGTGTGAGGTATGAGGTGTGAGCTTTTTGGCAATCCTTAAACGACAAGCCACCAACCGCTACGGATCCCATCTCAAATCTTAAATCTCAAATTTCCCCATACGCATGTATCTTTTCGCAGATCAGGCGAAGAGAACTTTCCAGGTCGCCGTCTGCGGTTTTGAACGCATCGGCATCAATGGTAAGCGGGGCGCCCAGCACTACTAACGGTGCACCGTATGCGGGGCACTGAATGGCCTGCTCCAGGCTCAGTCCGCCTACGGCCTGCACCGGGATGCTTACCGCCTGCACCACTTCCTTTAGCTGATCCAGCGGGCTGGGCATGCGTTTACCCTGCGCCGCTATGCCCCGTCTTTCGTCGTAACCAATATGATGAATAACATAATCGCAGCCGAGATCTTCCAGCCATTTGGCGGCAGCCACCATATCGGGACAGCCCAGATTATCACCCATTACTTTGGCGCCAAAATCTCTCCCGGCCTGCACCACGCATTTAATGGTTTCTTCATGCGCTCTTGCCATTACCACCACATGGGTGGCACCGGCTTTGGCCATCATTTCCGCTTCAAGATAACCGCCGTCCATGGTTTTTAAATCGGCTACAATGGGAATGCCGGGGAAAGCTTCGCGTAATTTTCGAACGCCGTGCAGTCCTTCTGCAAGGATCAGTGGCGTGCCCGCTTCCAGCCAGTCTACCCCTGCACGCATGGCAAGGGCAGCGGTTTCAAGGGCTTCATCAATATTGGTAAGGTCTAAAGAAATCTGAACTATGGGTTTCATGCTATATTGTTTAATACCATCTTTTAATATGCTTCCAAAAGTAGGGCATTTTTAAAGAGTTTATTTTGATGAATATATACTCAACAATAATTTTTGATTTTGCCACAGGAGCTGTTTATGCCATTGCTTTTTCTGTTCTGAACATGCGGTAAGCCAGTATTGTGCTTCCCAGCATTAATACGGCGCCTAAAAGAAAAGGCGCCCCGGGAAAATACACCGGCGCGTCCTGTTTGGTGAAATAAGCAAAGAGGTTGGTCATAACCGGGGGACCAATAATGGTAGTTGCGCTCATAAGACTGGTTAAAGCGCCCTGCAGTTCGCCCTGCTCATTGGATGGCACATGGTTCGAAATAACAGCCTGCAAAGCCGGCCCGCAAATGCCACCAAGGCAGTATGGAATTAAAAAGGCAAACATCATCCAGCCCTGCGACGCAAAAGCGAATAACACCAGGCCAAGTGTGTAAAATGCCAGTCCTACGTGAATACTCTTTTCGTTGCCCAGCTTCGGATTAACAATACGGATCAATCCTCCCTGCACCAATCCTACGAGCAATCCTACCACGCCAAGCGAAATACCCACCATTCTTTCATCCCACTTAAATTTCTCCATATTAAAAAAAGCCCAGGTGCTTTGCACGGAATGTGCTGCTATATAGATCAGCATTAATGAAATGATCAGTCCGCGCAGCGCGGGATATTTTCGCAGATGCATCAGTGAGCCCATCGGGTTAGCCCGCTTCCAGCTAAAGCTCCGGCGGTTGGCTTTACTGAGCGATTCAGGCAGCACAAAATAACCATACAGCCAGTTCAGCAGCGATATAACAGCAGCAGCAATAAAAGGAACACGCGACCCCAAACTACCCAGGAGACCGCCTATTACCGGGCCGATGATAAAGCCCAGACCGAACGCAGCGCCAATCATTCCAAAATTTTTGGCCCTGTCGGCCGGGGCACTGATGTCGGCGATATAGGCAGACGCAGTGGTGAAGCTGGCGCCCGTAATGCCGGCGATGATCCTTCCCACAAACAGCCACCCGATAGTAGGTGCAAGAGCGATAAGGATATAATCTATTCCAAAGCCAAAAAGGGAGAACAGCAATACCGGCCGTCTTCCGTATTTATCACTGAGGTTGCCCAAAATGGGGGCGCATAAAAACTGCATGAAGGCAAAAGCGAAAGTGAGCCAGCCGCCCCAGCGCGATGCGGCACTCAAATCGCCCTGGATCAGCTCTTCAATGAGGGCGGGCATTACCGGTATAATAATGCCAAACCCAATAACATCCAGCAGCAGCGTAATGAATATAAAACCCAGGGCTGCTTTTTTTGAGAGAGGCATATTTAATTTGAAAATGTGAGGATTTGAAAATTTGAAAATGCCTGCCCCTGTCCGTACCGTCCCCGGGGCGATCGACTGAATAGGCGAGTGAAAATTAAAGAGGATTAGAGGATGATAAAATTTTAGTGTCTGGAGGCTAACAGCTGAGATCTGAGACCTGAAACCTCATACCTCCCCTACTTCCCTTTCACTCTTCCATAATCCATCACTATATTACAAAATGCTTTCACACCTGTATCCAGCCTGCTGTCGTCTATATAAAAATCGGGCGTATGGTGAGGCGCGGCCTTTTTCGGATCCTGTTCTGCAGGCATCCCTCCCAGGAAGAAAAAGAAGGCCGGCGCTTTATCGCCGAAAAAAGAAAAATCTTCCGCACCTGTTGTCCATTCGGTTTCATATACCTTTTCTTTTCCCGCGGCGGCTTCTAAAGAAGGAAGCATCAGCTTCACCAAAGCAGGGTTGTTGTATGTTACTTTTGTTTTGGTATCAATGGTTACTTCCGCCGTGGCGCCGCCGGCAGCGGCAATATGATTAACGGTGTTGCGTATTCTTTCATGCACATCCTTATGCATATCCTCATCCAGCGTTCTGATCGTTCCCTCCATAATGAGCTCCTCGGGAATGATGTTGCTCCTCACACCACTGTGTATTTTACCTACGGTAATTACCACCGGCGCTTTGGTAAGGTTTTGCTGGCGGCTTACAATGGTTTGTAAGCCCTGGATGATCTGCGATGCAATTACAATAGGGTCTACCCCGCTCCACGGCTGGGAGCCATGCGATTGTTTCCCTTTCACTTTAATGGTAAACCAGTCGCTTGCGGCCATTTCGGCGCCCGGCTTATACTTTATTTCTCCAACAGGTGTTGCCGAATTAATATGTAATCCGAAAATAGCATCCACCTTCGGGTTATCCATTACTCCCTCTTTGATCATTAAAGGCGCCCCGCCTTCCTCATCGCCGGGCGGTCCTTCTTCCGCGGGCTGGAAAATAAATTTCACGGTGCCGGCAATATCTTTTTTCATGGAGCTTAATACCGATGCCGTGCCCATTAATATGGCCATATGACTGTCGTGCCCACAGGCATGCATAACCGGTACCGTTTCTCCAAGATATTCTCCTTCCGCTTTTGAAGCGAAAGAAATATCCACTCTTTCCTTAACCGGCAGCCCGTCCATATCGGCCCTTAAAGCTATAACAGGACCAGGCTTTCCTCCTTTTAAAATACCCACCACACCGGTTCTGGCAACGCCGGTTTGTACTTCTATTCCAAGTTTTTTTAAATGCGCGGTAATGTATTCCGCTGTTTTAAATTCCCTGTTCGACAACTCAGGATATTCATGCAAATACCGCCGCCATTGAATCATTTCCGGAAGTATTGCGCCGGCTTTATCCGCAATCTGTTCTTTAAAATTTTGTCCCGAAACAGGTGCACTGGTTACTGTCAGTAGCATTACAAAAGAAAAATATTTTTTCATACGCTGCGCTTTTACATTTTTGAATGTAAGATTTTTTCATGAACCGGGTGGCAGTACCTACATTTGACGTGCTTTATATGATTACGAATAACAATCCTTCGCCGCTTTTAGCCGCGGAATCCATTACCCTGATCAGGCAGTATGCCGCAGCGGCAGAACAAACAGGGCAACTGCATCCCGAGCAACTGCAACTCATTTATGACCAAAACTGGTTTAACCTTTTTGTACCCCGTTTAATGGGCGGACTTGAAATGTCGCTACCCGAAGGGGTACGCCTGCAGGAGTGTTTGGCCCGGGCAGACGGAGGCTTTGGTTGGACGGTTACCCTTTGCAGCGGGGCAAACTGGTTTATTGGATTTATGGATAAATCCGCCGCTGCTGCTTTTTTTTCCGATAAGCAGGTATGCCTTGCCGGTAGTGGCGCGGCTACCGGAAAAGCCACGCTTACCGAAAACGGCTACACCGTGAATGGCTACTGGAAATACGCAACGGGCGCTCCGCATGCCACCGCGTTTACAGCTAACTGTGTCATTGAAAAAGACGGAGAACTGATATTGCAGGAGGATGGCTCGCCCCTTGTAAAAGCATTTATTTTCAGAAAGGAGGAAGTAGAAATACACAATACCTGGAATGCCACCGGTATGCGGGCTACCGCAAGCCATTCCTTTAGTGTAAAAGCCCTGCATATACCAAAGAACAGGTGCTTTATTATTGAGCCGGGGCATGCCTGCCTGCCGGATCTTGTTTTTCGTTTTCCTTTTCAGCTTTTTGCGGAAGTAACCATTGCCGCCAACTACTGCGGCATAGCTTTTCATTTTATGGACGAGTGTAAACCCATTTTCGAAGAAAGGATCAAACGCCATGGCTATGCCATAAAGGAAGCCTGTGAAATGCTGGAGATATTGGGACGCACCCAAAGCAAGCTGGAAGACGCCCGGCAGCTTTTTTACCGTATCCTGGAAAAGACCTGGGAAAATGGCAGCATGGAAAAGCGATGGGATACTTTAGATCTTGAAAACCTGAATGAAGCGTGCAGAACAATGGTTAAGCTGGCACGTAGTTCGGTGGATGACCTTTACCCTTACTGCGGAATGATTGCAACAGAACAAGGCTCAGGCATTAACCGGGTATGGCGCGATTTTCATACCGCAAGCCTCCACGCTGTGTTTACTTTCGGATGCGGGTAATACGATTGGGATTTGAGGGGAAATACAAAGAACCAAGAACCAAATAAGTCCAAATCCGAAGCAACAAATCTGAAATCCGAAGACACTTACCACTTGCCCCTTACTACCCACAGCTCACCGTTCACCTGCGGCCCGACGCTTCCTTCGTTGCGTACCGGCCGCCACATTTTCAAATTACCACATTTTCAAATTTTCAAATTTCACTCATCACCTGTGCAGTCCTCTTAACTTCAGGTAATCCATCAGTTCTGCATACAAATCGGTTTGTATAATATTGGTATGCCGCATTTGCAGTAAAGCATCAAATCCACTATCTTTTTCTGTTCTTTCCATTTTATCATACTTACCCAGGGCATTCATCCAAAGCCGTATGCCTTTGCCACGGATAACGCCCATTAACGAGTCGGAATAAAATTTATCATCTGCATGTATCACCGGCACTGCTATGCCCTGGTTAAATATACCATCCACGTCTTCTTTGCTATAGGCCCGCGTCATGAACTGTATTTTTTTATTCATGCGGCGCAGGGCGGGGGCATCTTTATAATCGTATAAAAAAAACAAAGCCTGCTTTTCCGTTCCTGTTTTTCTCAGCAGCCGGGCGGCAGACCTGGCCGCCCTTTTACCTTCGGCCTTATAATCAATATCGAGCATAACTTTTCCTTTCACCAGTTCAAGCACTTCTTTAAATGTGGGAATTTTTTCTGTGGTAGGTTTACCATCATGCAAAAGAAAAAGTTGCTGCAGCTCGGCATAGGTCATACCGGCAACAGGTCCTTTACCGGTAGTAGTACGGTCAACGGTTTTGTCGTGCATAATGATCATTACCCCGTCTTTCGTTTCCCTGATGTCCGTTTCAATGATATCAACCCCAAGCCGTATGGCTTCTTTCATGGCGGCAACAGAGTTTTCAGGGAAGTCGGGATGCTCCGCCCGGTGCGCAGCTACCAGTATCCTGTCGGCACGGTTATGAAAATCATTAAGAATACTGTCAAGGTTAGATTGCGCCGCAGCAACAATGGTAACCAATAGTACAGTGAACAATAATAGTATGCGTTTGTAATACATAAGGCTTAAGATATTCAAATAAAGTCTGAATTAAAAAATCCGAAATCCGAAATAATGCAAAGCATCAAAAACCAAAAATCAAGAACCAAACAAAATTCAAAATTCAACTTCATAGTAGAGAATTCAAAATAAAACCTGTCAGCCGTGGCAGATACAGATGCTTCGTTCAGCATTGACAGGCAATGGAATAGAGGTTCAGCTTTTGTACTACAGTTTAGCCAATCACTGTAGCTTGTCATGCTGCCACAGCTTGCCTACCGACAGGCATCTATCTTCGCTGCAATCATTCACTACCGCTTGTAATTTCACGATTCAGATTGCACGTTGCTTACCACGATAGACAAAATCCAAAACTGAAACCCAAAACGAAACGGACTTTCCCATGCAACCTGTAACTTGAAACCTGTACCACCGCTGACTACTGACCACTGGATATTTAATACAAAACCCGGAGCGTCAAATCCGAAATTCGAATCCAATACTCCGGGCTTTGAAACAAACAGCCTTATCTTCCTCCTGTTACTTCTGTAATAGGCTGTCCTATAGCGCCGCTGGGCATTTGTATGCGCAGCAGGGCGGCAATTGTTGGAGCGATGTCTGTCATGCCGGTTACCCTGTTGGTATAGCCGGGTTTTATTTTCCATCCCATCCATACCAGTGGAATATGTGCATCGTAAGGATACCATGTGCCATGTGTGGCGCCTTTAATGTTTCCACCTTTCCATGTGGGTTGTGGTATTACCATAAAATCACCACTGCGTTTTACATAATACCCTTTAATGAGCATTGATTTTATATGGTCGGGAATGGGGGCTGCGCCCAGCGCTTCACTTTCCAGCACATTGGCAATACCAGGCGCTTTCAATAAAATTTCTTTTATGGTACGGCCTACATCGCTGCGGCTGATCCCCTTTTTATCAAACTCCTCCCAGTTCATATACAACTGGTAATTGGCAAAGGAAAGCACAGGCTTTTCAACCCCGTATTTTTCTTTCAATCCATCTAACAATGCTTTAGAAAAATCTTTATCCTGGATAGCGCCGGAGGGCATTTTATTTTCTAAATAAAAGCCTGGAGACTCGGATACGCCATGATCGGCAGTAATGAAATAGAGGTAGTTGCCTTTACCGAATTTTTTATCTAAGTAGGTAAAAAAATCAGCCAGCTCTTTATCCAAACGAAGGTAATTATCTTCAATTTCTATAGAATTTGGTCCGTAGGTATGTCCGATGGCATCAGGACTGGAAAAGCTCACCGCTAAAAAATCAGTGAATTTTCCTCCGCCCAGGTTGTATCCTTCAATAGCCGCTTTGGCAAAATCAAAAGTAAGGGTATTACCATAAGGTGTTGTGCGTACCGCGCTGTAGTTCTTACCGATAAACTGTTTCAGATTGCGCGGAAAAACGGGTTTAGCCTCCCCGTTAGCAGTGCCCTCGTACGACTTATCATCCGCCGTGCTTAAGGTATAGGTATTGATAGGATAGAGCGTATTCCAGTCGTTCTTATAATAACTGTCTACTACTTTTTTATCATTAAAGCGTTTAGCCCATTCCGGTAGCTCTTCCATATAATAGGTGCTGGTAACAAAATTACCGTCTTTGCCATTGTACCAGAAAGCTCCGGTGGCGGCATGTCCGGCAGGTAAAATGGAAGCCCTGTCTTTAATAGCCACACCTACTGTTTTGCTCTGAAAGTTGGATGCTATGCGCAACTGGTCGGTAATAGTGGTTGACAGGTTATTACGGGGCGATTCCCCTGTTCCGCCTTCTGCTGATCCCACAAGATTAACCGACTCGTCATCTACACAACCAATCTCCTTACCCATGGAACGTTCGTACCAGCCATTACCTACTATCCCGTGTACAGCAGGTGAAGTTCCGGTATATACAGAAGCATGTCCGCAACCCGTAATAGTTGGAGAATAATCAATCAATGTGTTCTCACAGGAAAACCCTTCCCTTATCAGTCTTTTAAATCCGCCTTCCGTATAACGGTCCTGGAAACGGTATAAATAATCCCAGCGCATCTGGTCTACCATCATACCCACTACTATTTTGGGCTGCTGTGGCGTGGAAGAAGCGCTCTTTGCAGTGGTTTGTGCATGCGTTATACATACAAATGACATCATTATCAAACCGGAGAGACAGTACTTAAATTTCATCATTAGATATATTTTATTTTTACAATACAGCTTTAGCAAACAAATTAACACCATTTAACTAAAAAGAGCTGCGTTTTCTGACGCGTTCTTTTTGGATTAACCAATCATAAACAATTATTTCAGACTGATCAGCTTATTGTTTTTGCCTTTTCTTTTTACCAGGTCAAAGGCATCAAACAACTCACCCGCTACCGTATACGAGCGATACGAGAGCTTCTTTCCATTTATTGTTATCAACTGGTAGAGCTGCAGATGACCACCGCTTTTATCGGCCCATTCGGGCTTATCATCTGCATACATTTTTGACCCACTCATAGACACCACATACATCGTGGGTGATGTGCCGCTGTTATCCGGCATGGGAATTTTCTGCATCCCCCGTCCATACGCATGATCGTGTCCCTGCAATACCAGGTCTACTTTATATTTATTGAATATGGGTTGAAAATTTTCCCGCAGGTTTTTATTATCGCGGTTAGATTTTACCGAATATACCGGGTGATGAAATACCACGCATGTCCATTGGTTAGGATTATTGGATAAAATATTTTCCAGCCAGTTTATTTGCTTTTGCATCCCATCGCCGCCAAACCAGATCGCCTGCGAGTTCAGTGATATGAAGCGCACACCCTGGACATCGGTATAATAACAGGTTTCTTCTAATCCCGCGGGACCATTTTCGGGCAGTGTAAACTGCGGCCGCCATAAAGCGGTTAGCTCGTTTACGCCCTCCGCATTATCGGCATGCTCATGATTGCCCGGCGACATCATGCCGGGTATGGTGCTGTGAATAAAGCTTCCACCGTAAAATAATTCGCCCCATTCGTGATCATTACGCCCCCTGTTTACAATATCTCCCGCATACAGAATAAGCTTCGCATCCGGCATCTTTGTATACGCTTCACGAATTACGCCCGGCCAAAAAGTTCTCATGCCCATTTGCACATCTCCCATGTAAATAAAGGAAAAAGGTTCACCCGTATTTCCTGCAGTTTTTACATGAAACCATTCGCTCATGTAGTCGCCATTGCCCACACGATACATATACCGGGTTCCGGGCCGCAGACCGCTAAACACAGCCGAATGATAGCTCGCCACTATTCCGGTATGTGTTACAGATTCTGTTTTAGCCTTTACTACGGTGGCTTTTGCCGCATCGGCCGGGTTGGAAACGGCAATGATAATTTCGGCCGATCCGGCAGTAATGCTGTCGTGCGTACGCCAGTTAACCGCCAGGGATGTGGAAGGGTCCTGGGTTACATTCAATACGATCCTGTCGGGATAAGGAGACGGAGGATAAAGATTATTCTGCTGTGCCTGCGCTTTCGCGCAAATCAATATAGCCAAACAGCAAGCCACGCTGTGCTGAAAAATACGGGAATTAATTTTTAGCTGCATAATATAGGGTCAAATGATGAATACGATAAAAAATCTGAACGATACGGTATTTCCTGGTTATTTTTTTTCTACCATCTTATTGGGCTTGCCTTTTTGTTTTAACAGGTCAAAGGCGTCATAGAGCTCCCCGGTAGCCGTATACGCTTTGTACTGCAATGTATTTCCTTCAACCGTTATCAACTGGTAAAGCTGGGTATAGGTGGCCGATACATCCATCCAGCCACCTTCAAATTTGGATGACATTTTGGGACCGCTTACCGACAACACATATACCGTACCCGATCTTTCATTTTTGGTGGCGCCTTCTATTTTCTGCATCCCCCGCGCATACGCATGATCGTGACCCTGCAGCACAATATCCACCTTATATTTATCAAATAATGGTTTAAAGGTATTGCGCATCCGTATATTATCGCGTGTAGGACGTATGGAATAAAAAGGATGATGAAATAAAACGGCGGTCCACTGGTTAGGGTTATTGCGCAGCAGCGAATCTACCCATACTTTCTGCTTTTGCAGATCTTCATCCGACTCTTCTACCCTGTAAGAATTGATGGAAATGAAACGCATGCCCTGCACATCGGTGTAATAACATGATTCCTTTAAACCTTCCGGCCCGTTTTCGGGAAGTGAGAATTGCGGGCGCCAGAAAGCCGAAAGCGTATCGCCTGTGCGGGCATATTCATGGTTGCCCGGCGAATGCATGCCGGGTATAGTGCTGTGAATAAAGCTTCCGCCATAGAATAATTCCCCCCACTCCACGTCATTGTTGCCCCGGTTTACAATATCGCCGGCATATAAAATTAAATTAGCCTCCGGCATCCTGGCATAAGCATCCCGTATAACTCTTGGCCATAATGTTTTTATACCTGCCTGCACATCACCCAAATAAATAAACGAAAGCTTGTCGCCGGATTTTCCGGCGGTTTTGGTATGAAACCATTCGCTCCAGTGAGCACCCTGCCCCACCCTGTACATGTATACTGTTTTAGGAGTAAGACCTGACACGGTAACCGAATGATAGTTGGCAGCAATATCTTCAAATTGAAACGCCTCGCTTTTTGCCTGCTTCTGCAATGCTTTGTCAACAGCACGGGGATCGGCCGTAACAGGCATGATCTCCAGGAAACCTTCTCTAACGGTATCGCATGTACGCCAGTTTACCGCTATTGATGTAGACGGATCCTGGGTAACATTCAGCACAATCCTGTCCGGGTTAGGGACGGGAGGGAACGGGTTTACCGCTGTTGTTTGCGCCTGTACCGCCATACAAAACATAACGCATAAGCTAATAAAGCCTGCATGCCGGTAACCCGGTTCCCCCGGCTGGTGTCTCCACCAGCCGGCAACAATTTGGAATGCATCCGCATGCCGGTAATCTTTCTCTTTCCTGCTGTTTATTCTAATCATGTAAATAATAGTATTGATTTATGATCAGTCCTTAATCTCTTTTATTTCCTCAGCTATGGGATGATCAGCCTGGTAACGCAGTCCCAGCAGGGAAGCAATGGTTTGCGCAGATTGCTGCTGGTACAACTGCCCGGGTGTTTTCACTTCTCCTTTGGCTGGTATGCCGGGCCCCATCACCGCCATCCACATTTCATGCGAATCCGCAACACTCCTGCTGCCATGACCTGTCCATTGATCTTTATTGATATCGCCGCGGCCATGATCGGTTGTAATAAAAAGCGCGGTTTTGTTCCTGTATTCCGGTGTATGCTGCACATATTCCCATATCTCGCTTATCCATGTATCTACCTGCCTCGCAGCGTCTAAGTAATCTTTGTACCGGCCTGCATGCGCCCATTCATCGGTTTCACCATAGCCTATAAAAAGCACACGCGGCTTTTTCTCCTTCAGGTATTCCATAGCGGCATAATGGGTAAATACATCAAGGCATTCTCCTTCGCCAAAAGGCTTGTAAGAATTTTTAAGCATGGCGTTGATCAGCTCTTCTTTGGGTGTGGGATGATCGCCACCGGTAGCGCTGAAAGCCGACACTACCGGGAACCCGCAACGTTCCTTATTAAGGATGCGGTCAAAAGCGCCCCATGCGCCAAAAGCCGCTACCCTGTCTTTAAATCCTTCCTGGCGGTTAATGTATTCCAGTACCGTGGTATGCGGGTTGGGCTTGTACTCATTTGAATTAATGGCGGTATCGGGGTAGCCCGTAAAAATTTCATTATATCCCGGGTAAGAGAACCAGTAAGGGTTGGCAACATCTACCTTATTACCATAAGCGCGGTTCCCATAGAGCTGTCCTTTTTGCGCAATGCTGTCCCAGAAAAAAGGTAAAAGCTTTTTCCTCCGTTCCGTTTCGTCCGCGGCCCAGTAATTTTCAAATATTTTTGCACTATCTCTGCGCCCCTGGTTAAACCGGCCGTTCGTGGCAATAAGACTGTCCATGCCTTTGTACAATTCCTGCCAGCGTAAACCGTCGGTGGTAATAACGATGATATGCTCAATTTTACCTTCTTCATTACCGGTGGTATTGCTGCCTGTGCAGCCATAAAGCATAAACCATCCTGCCAGTAGTATTATTTTATGCATAACGGTTGTTTTTATTTTGAGGGATAATAATTTTCAAGCCAGGCAAAGGTTTTGGCAAATACGTCAATAGCTGCTGCAGGACCAACACCATGTTTTTCACCGGGGTAAATTTCCAGTTGGGCCGGTATTCCCAACGCCTGTAGTTTTTGATACAGGTTTTGCGCCTGGCTTACATTTACTAAGGGATCCTCCCCGCCATGAAACAAAATGGTAGGCACACCCGTTTCTTTGGTGAGCCGGTAAGCCGGACTGGCGTCTTTTGCTACCTGTGCGTTTTCATCTTTTTCGCCCAGGAAATTAATGACGGTTTTATCCGCATCGCTGCCATCGGGGCGTACCGATTTATCGGTAAAATCTGTTGGGCCCCACAGGTCAATCACTGTCTTCACCTGTTTCGCATTATCATATCCGTAAGCATACAGCATAGCCAAATGAGCGCCGGCGCTGCCGCCCATCAACGCATATTCATTGCCGTTATATTTATATTTTCCCGCGTTTTTAGAAATGAACTCCAGCGCTTTTTGCACGTCTTCAATCTGTGCCGGAAAACGATCCTGCCCGTTTTTTACCAAACGGTAGTTCATGGAAACAACCAGGTAGCCGCGTTTACCCACCAGCTCTTCAATCAGTTGCCCGGGAAACTCATCCTTATCGCCACGGGTCCAGCCACCGCCATGTATATACACAATTACCCTGGCATTGGGCTGCATATCTTTCGGGAAATAAGCATCAAACATGTTTTCATCGCCGGGGGCTTTACCATATTTTATGTTTTTAAGTTCCCTGTAGGTTTTCTTTTTATACTTCGTGTAGGGGTCTTCGCTGGTCAGATCCTTTCCCAGTCCATTACGCAAGCCGCTTTTGTTTAAGTAAGCGATCAGTGCTTCGGGATGATCGGTCTGGATGCCCTGTATACCTTTTTGCAACGCCTGGTTCCAGTCATCGGCGCCTTCATCACCGCTTTGTACATCTAACCATACGGCTACCCCGTTATCATTTGCTGTTGCCACCATTTCCCTGTCGTAAACATTGTCGAGCACTTCAATGGTTCCCTGCCCCAGGAAAAAGGTGAGCTGTTCCTTGTTTTTTACCTCTTCTATAACGCTGGTAATTAAAGGCATACCCGGCGCCGTTTTTCTCCACTCCCTGTACTGTGGTATTTTATTTACATATACCACTACCTGCTTTTCCATACCGGCTTCCCTGATCTGCCTGTAGGTTTCCGCTACAACGGCATCTTTAAAATCGAGATAGATATTGATCTTTCCTTTGGCTGCCTTCAACACTTCACTGAAAGTGGGAATGCGATATGTTTTTTTAGTGGGTTTATTTTTATCCGCTACTTTCAGTTGTTGTAATTCTGCCAGCGTAAGGTTGTTGATATTACCCGTGCCATTGGTCATGCGGTCAACTGTAGCGTCGTGATGAATAATAAGATAACCGTCTTTAGTAGTGCGCAGGTCAAGCTCCACATAATCGGCACCACTTTTAATGGCCGCTTTTACAGATTCAAGCGTATTTTCAGGTACTTTAACATGGTTACCCCGGTGGGCAATTACGGCAAGTTTATATTTTGTTTCGGGCAACGGCGCTTTTCCCTGCGAAAACACAAAGCAGGCGGAGAGTAATAAAAATAATATAAGGGATGTCCTTCTCATAAGGGGGGTTATTTTTCTTTTATTTGTTCAATAGCCGGCGCCACGGGATGTGCGGCAGTAAATGTTTTTCCCAGCAGAAACGCAATGGTTTGGGCTATAATGTTTTCAATTGTATTTTGAGCAGAGCCCCGAAACTGCAGCAGTAATGCCAGGGCACAACAGGATATGATCTTAATTCTCATCGTGTATCATTCAGGGAGGTTAAAAGTAAAAATACATACTCACATTATAGATGAAAAATACCTTAAAAAAACATGATGTGCGCACCCCTGGCACCTCTACCTCACACCTTATACCTCATGCCTTATACCTTCATCCCTCACCCTATTCCTCCCAATATTATATTATCTTCATTCTTCATTATCAATTACTGCTATATGAATAAATTGCTATTTTTCCTGGCATTTGCCGCTTTTGCAGGCTGCAGGGATAAAACACCTGGCCTGCAATCCATCGGATCCATTCAAAGCCTGGATCCTTCACTTGAAAATATCATAGACAGCACCGCTCCTGTTGAAATCATTGCAGAAGGCTTCAACTGGACAGAAGGTCCTTTATGGGCGGAAAGTGAAAAGATGCTCTTATTCTCTGATATTCCACCCAATAAAATATTCAAATGGACGGAAGCCAAGGGCGCCGAATTATACCTCACGCCTTCGGGCTACACCGGCACTGTTCCACGAACAGGCGAACCGGGTTCCAATGGCTTATTGCTGAACAGGGAAGGTAAATTAGTACTGTGCCAGCACGGCGACCGGCGGATGGCTATAATGGACGCGCCGTTAAACGCTCCTGAAGCTGCATTTGTGTCGTTGGCCGATAACTACGGGGGAAAGCGTTTCAACAGTCCGAATGACGCGGTATTCAGAAGCAACGGCGATCTTTTTTTTACTGACCCGGCATACGGGCTGGAGAAAGCAATGGATGACCCTGCTAAGGAAATTCCATTCCAGGGCGTTTACAAAGTAAACAGCCAGGGAGAAGTACGCTTACTAACGAATGCCATTACCCGCCCTAACGGCATTGCTTTTATCAACAATGAAAAAACGCTTATTGTAGCCAACTCCGACCCGCAGAAACCGGTGTGGTATATGTTTGATATAGATGCCGGCGACAGTTTACATAACGAAACATTGCTGTTTGATGCCACGGAGGCATCAAAAAAAGAGCAGGGCATGCCAGACGGGCTGAAGGTAGACGGGCAGGGAAATATTTTTGCAACCGGCCCGGGCGGGGTATGGATATTCAACGCATCAGGGAAACTGGCAGGAAAGATATCGGTTCCCCAACCATGCAGCAATGTAGCGCTGGCCGATGGCGATAAAACGCTGTACATTACAGCAAACATGTATGTATTAAGGGTGAAAATGAGGAAATAAGGCTGGGATGCGGCTGAAGAAGTAAACCAACCCCATTGTTCGACGCTGAGGTCTGGATGGGTGTACGCTTTGGCTTTTGATAAAGATACCTGCACGACCCATAAGTTTATAAAGCCTCCTTACTGCATACAGCATAAGCAATCAATATTGTTTCGGCTCCATGCTTGTATGCCGCATCCGTGTTATAATAATTTCTTTATGCTTTTTCCAGTTGATGTTGTGGCCGGGGAGACCATCTGACTTCCCTTACCATTTAGCTGCCCTTTTTTCCATTTCGTCCTGTGTAATATAATTGCCTGCCTCCACTTCTGTCAATGCTTCATCTATCTCTTTGTTATACTGCTCCATACTGATACGATCAGTATCTTCATTGTGTCGTTGTAAAAATGTTTTCAACATCAGCAATACTGATTTTCTTTCTAATTCATTAAGCTGCACAAAATAATTGTTCCATTCCTGCTCTAATGCATTTGCCATATAAATCATGTTTTCACAAATTTACTTCTTTAATTTATTAACTAAAAATTACTCAAAATGCTTGCCCGGCAGTATTTCATCCAGACGGATTACGTTTGCTTAAGGCATTGGTTAGGACTGTGCCGCGCATAAACCGATAGCAAAGCAACGAATACAACCTGCATGAAGGTTTTGTACATGGCTTTCATAATGGTAAATTTTAGGTGAGTTTATACATGGACGAGTATGGCGTGGGCGGGTTTAGCGGCATATTGCGCAACAACGCATTTTAACAAGATTGTCACGATGGGGTTTTCACAATAGGGCTATTCCGTGTAGGGCGAGCGCCCGTCGAATGTTCAGCGCAGGGGGTCTCATGATTGCCCGCTATGGCTTTTGATGAAAACCCCTGCACAACGCTAAAATTAAAATAAAACAATCCCGTTTGTAGCATATATTGCTTCAAATTGTTTTGCCATATGAATAAAAAGCTTGTTTTTTGGAGCATTGTTATTGCTTTGGGCGGATTGTTGTTTGGTATGGATGTGGCGGTTATTTCCGGCGCCGAACAGCAGATACAGGAAATCTGGCATCTTAGTGATATGCTTCATGGTCAGGCCCTTGCATCGGCATTATATGGCACTATCATCGGTGCATTATTCGGTGGCATTCCGGCAGAAAAATACGGCAGGAAAAAAGTGCTGCTTTGGATTGGAATCGTATTTTTTATTTCGGCATTAGGCTCTGCGCTGGCGCCTGAGGTCATATCTTTTATGCTTTTCCGCTTCCTGGGCGGTTTGGGAGTGGGTGCTTCTTCAGTAGTGGCTCCCATGTTCATTTCGGAACTGGCCCCGGCGCGTAACAGGGGTAAGCTGGTAGCAGCTTTTCAATTTAATATCGTATTTGGTATCCTGCTGGCTTACTTATCCAACTATTTATTATCTGGTTTGGGCGAAGACGCCTGGCGATGGATGTTAGGCATACTGGCTATTCCTGCCGCTGCATTTATAGCGCTCCTGTATTTTGTTCCGGAAAGCCCGCGCTGGCTGATGGTACATAAAAAGAATTATGCCAAAGCCCGTGAAATTTTGGAAGTTTCAGATCCCGAAGGCGTAGATGCCGCTATAGAAGCCATTCACCAGGCCGTGAACGAAGAAAAGAAAAAGGCAAGCCTTTCCGGTTTCCTCAAAAAAAGATTTACTACTCCCATCATCATGGCCATACTCATTGCCATGTTTAACCAGATGTCGGGCATTAACGCCATTATCTATTTTGCGCCGCGGGTATTTGAACTGGCAGGTTTGGGAAAAGATGCGGCTTTTTTACAAAGTGCCGGCATAGGACTGGCCAACCTCGTGTTTACTATGCTGGGGCTGTACCTTATAGATAAATTAGGACGAAAAAAATTAATGCTTATCGGTTCAATAGGATATATTTTATCATTAGGCGCCGTAGCAGCCGCTTTTCATTTTCATTATCTCGGTGGTTTTATTGTACCGCTATTGCTTTTCATTTTTATTGCATCGCATGCTATCGGGCAGGGCGCTGTTATTTGGGTATTCATTTCCGAGATATTCCCTAACCAGGTTCGTTCTTACGGACAATCGCTTGGAAGCTCCGTGCATTGGATCATGGCGGCTTTAGTTACCAGCGTGTTCCCGTTTTTTGCCAACAATCCCAACATTGGCCCGGCAAAGATATTCCTGTTCTTTATGTTCATGATGGTGCTGCAACTGCTATGGGTGATTTTTAAAATGCCGGAAACAAAAGGTGTGTCATTAGAAGAGATGGAAAGAAAACTGAGCAAAAAAAAAAGGTAAATTATTTTTTGTTTGCCGGCTCATAGTAAAGCGTTACTGCACCGGAACCAAAGGTTTTTGTCTTTAAGAGTTTAAGCATAACCCTATCGTGTATGTTTTCAAATAATGGCAAACCGTTTCCTGCTATAACAGGGTGAACACAAAGCTGGAATTCATCAACTAAACCGAGTTTCATTAAAGCTATAATTAAACTCCGGCTACCAACTAAAATGTCCCTGCCCTGTTGTTGCCTGAGCGATAAAACCTCTTCTTTAAGGCTCCGCTTTGCCACTGTTGCGCTTTCCCATTCCACATTATTCAATGTGCGGGAAAAAACAACTTTTGGAATGCTGTCCATTATCACAGCAAATTCGTCCATTGCTTTGTTACCGGTAGGATTTTTCACCACAGATGGCCAGTATTCCATAAGCTGATATGTTATCCTGCCATATAGAATAGTGCCTGCATTACTTAACAGGTCAGCATAATGCTGATGTAATTCTTCATCTGGAATTATTGCCGTATGATCGCAAAACCCGTCAAGTGTCATATTGATTCCCGCAATTATTTTTCTCATTCTATTGGTTTTGTACGATACAAATCTCGCCCACAAATATGATACTATTGTAGTGTAAATGCGACATTTTTAGTAGCTGAATACGACAAGTATCACTACTGCGTAAACTGACAGAGTGATGACCATAGCATACACTAATCATCTTTGTTACCGTTTCTGGACGATCGGCTCTTCATTTCGGGGACACATTCCCGGAAGAACATATTGGGTACGCAGTCTGCAGACTACGTACAGCATGGATATTAAAATCAATATTCATCCTGGTTAAATAAAAAATCTGCCTGCGTGGGATAATCCGGCCAAATTTCTTCCATTGATTCATATACATAAGAATCGTCTTCGCTTTCCAATGTTTGAATATTCTCTATCACTTCCACGGGAGAGCCGGAACGGATCGTATAATCTATTAATTCATCTTTTGTTGCCGGCCAGGGCGCATCGTCAAGGTGCCTTGCTAATTCTAATGTCCAGTACATAAAATTTATTTGAGAACGCGAAGATAACCTATTTGTCGCGATGGAGTCTTCACAACCGGGCTTTCGCGTGTTGGGGAGGTCCCGGCGAATGTTCAGCGCCAGGAGCCTTATGGCTGACCGAATGGACTTTTATGAAGCCTTCCTGCGCAACATACACTAATCACTTTTTTTACCCTTGGCCATCGGCTCTTTACTTCCGGGACGAAGTCCCGGAAGAACATATTGAGTACGAAGTTCGCAGACTTCGTACAGCGTGGGTAACTGGCTTTATTTAACGGACTCCTGTAATAAGGCTGTGGAAGTTCCAATCCCTCTGCTGCTTCCTGTTATAAGAATGGATTTTGTGATAAAAGGGTTATATGCAGTCCGGACATTCATTTATCACATAATCATCGTTTGTAAAAAATGTAGTCTGTAACAAAAGGAACCATTTTGTTTTGCCTAAAGTCAGCTGCAATCTGTCCCCTGTGGTAGGTTGAATGATTGATTACGTGAAATAGTGCATCGCGAATACTATTGTTAAAAACCTGTCCTTTGGTATTCTTATAATTAACAATGTCGTTCAGGTCAAATTTGTCGAGTATGAGCAAAGAGTGCTCGTAGTTTGTCTTATCAATATCTTTACAGTTTTGAATTAGGTGAATCTGCCAAACCTCGTAAGGCGGTTGCATCGGATTAACTCTGTTGTTCCAAATTTGGTGAGCATTAAGAATGTGGTTATATAACTTAACTGACCTTTCAGAAGTTTTGTCCGGATTTTCATTAAAAATGTCCCACAATCTTTGATTGAAGTGATAACTGTATTCAAATAATTCTTTAAAAAAATCCTTCATTTTCTATGGTTATCAAACCTATTTATTTATTTCTAAAATTGAAAAAGTTTTTTGCCGCCCGGTAATGTCAATTTGCAGGTGATGCTTTTCGGGCTAGCAAATAGCAATGTTGAACCCCCCGCCAGGGTCGCATAGCTATGCCCGGTGCTTAAATGCAGACTCCGGCGCGACACAACCTGATTTTAGCGGTTCATGACTGTCATCGGTATGTCACACTCAATTTTAGATTTCCGCCAAGACCTTCTTTTACTATACGCATAAGCGTTGAGAGGCGAATGTCGCTCGCATTATTTTCAATTCTTGAAATGTAAGATTTCGTTGTACCGCATTTTACAGCAAGCTGATAACTTTTTCAAAATTAGTTTTTGTATTCGCTGCACCGGGCAACCTTAATCGGTAACTACCTTCACATCTTTGAACATAAATGGATTGTCACTGATCCTTAAGCTCTTTCCACTGGCAGTGGTCACATTTTTGAGCACAACTTCCTTAGTTTTCACATAGGGAAATTGCTCGTGGTAGGAATCATCCGTCATTTGTGGATTGAAATTTGAAAAAATGGCCGGTCCCTGGTAATCCCCCGGATGATTAGCGTCATTGATCCGGAGATTTTCAATGGTGATCCTTTCCGGCATATAGCAGGTATAACCAAAATCATGCTTACCGGAATAAGATCCGCCTATCAGCGCTGCACTGGCTGTTTTGCCTCCCTGGGGCACAAAAACACAGTTTCGGATAAACAATTCTCCCTGCCAGGTACTGCCATAATCGCTGCGCAGGTTGATGAGCGTTCTGCCGTTAATTGTTGAATGCTCCACAGTTAAAACCCCGCTGCCGATGGCATTGATGCCCATGTGTCCGAGGGTGGAGTTGCGGATGGTGGCATTGGCAACGCCCATGTGGGCATCGAAGCGGGAAAGCGTGCATTTGTCGTAAAGCAAATTTTTGCAGTAGTTGGAACCCAGGATCCCCCAGTAGGTTCTGTCGTTGATATCATTTGTCTGGCTGCAGTTCACGAATGACACATTGAGGGCACGGCTTACTGAAATGTCGTAAGTGCCCATGGATACGGGCTGCCCTGCCGCGCCAATGGTACTGTATGTTTTATGCCCGGTGAGCAGGGTATTCTTAACCGTTACGTAAGCGCAGTCACTAATAGTGATGAAGCCGCTATAGGGCGCACCATGGTCTCCTTCACCGGTAACGCGATGTTCAAGGCCATCCACAACAACGTTGGAACGCCTGACCGCGATATTCCTGCTATAATAGGTGTATTTCGATTCGGCTTTATTGGCAATGGTGGTAAAACGGCCCCCGGTAACGTGCAGTGTCTTCCCGTCTATTGGAAGAGCAGTGATGGCCGTGACCTGGTCGAAGTCCCAGATAATCGGAGCATTCATATCCACTCTGCCGCTTTTATCAGCAACAAAGATGTCTGTTTGCGGAGATCCGTTATTTTGATTCGGGCCAAATCGGATATAGCGTTTTACATGAGCGTTGGTAACGGTAATGAGACAGGGTCCGGGCAAAGCCGCATCAATTTTCTCCTGGTTCTTCTTCAGTGAAGCTATAGATTCAGGTGTAAACGGTTGCAGGGCCGAACTGACCATGAAAACAGATGCACTGCGATTTTGCACTTCGGTATCGTCAATGATGAAGGCCGCAGTGCCAAAATCGGTGTCGGTTTGGATAACCGCTGTGCGCTTCTTGCCCCCTATGTAATAGGTGGCTCCTTTATCGGCTTTCACTACAAGTTCGTTTTGATTGGCGAATGCATGCGTTGCAGCAATAGCGTCTATATCATCGGTTTTGCCATCGCCCCTGGCGCCGAAATCACTATAGCGCACCATGCCGGCAGCTTTAAATTTATGCGCATCCTTTGGGGATACATTTACCTGCAATTCTCCATTCTCATTGGTGTGTACCCGGGTTTTCTCCTTTTTAGATGTTATCACTACCTGTTCAGGCACGCCCCAGACCTGCGCCTGTGCATCCATTACAAAGGTTGACAAGAAGAAGAGCGTATATTTTATCATGAGCGTATTTTAATAAGAATCAATTTCAAAACAATCAGTTCAGGAGCCGCGCAGTATCTTCTCCATCTTCCTGCCCTTCGCCAGTTCATCCACCAACTTATCCAAGTACCTGGCCTGCTGTGTTAAAGGGTTTTTGATTTCCTCTACACGATACCCACAGATTAGTCCTGTTATGAGGTGCGCATTGGGATGCAGCGAAGCACGCTGGAAGAATGTCTCAAAAGTTACCCTTTCTTCTATCAGTTCCTGCAGCTTCCTGCTGTCGAAGCCTGTTAACCACGCTATCACCTGGTGCAACTCTTCTTTTGTTCTGCCTTTCTTCTCCACCTTTTCGATATACATGGGATAGACCGAGGCGAAGATCATTTTTGCGATACGCTCATGGTGCGTGTTGGAATTGTTCATATCTTATATTTTTTCAACCGCCGTTTCAGATCTTTGGTGATTTCACGTGAGGGAAAGGTCGTTTAACAATTAATACAATCCGCAGAGCTTGCCGGGCAGAACGGATATTTGGAAAACGTTCAAGCCCGAACTGCAGCCCAATAAAGTTACAAAAGTTGAGGTTATGTCTAAAGCCCGGTGTTGTTCATCACGCCGGAACTATAGCTCAATAACGGTTCGGCGTTTTGTCTGACCGGGTGTATCTTATACCATTATTTCTTTCGTCTGTAATGTAGTTGAGTTAGTCCTAACCATAGTCCTCTCCTTCTTTTTCAACTGATTTTAGAAAACTAAGGTCGTCATTTGGCTTGGCAATGTAGCCATCTAAATTTGTCGCTATGAAAAGTGATAATTTTCGCATTGTTCTTTATTTCTTATTGTCTGTTTTATTTCGTTGTGTCGTCTTTTAGCCTGACCGATAACGTAAACGCATTTGCGAAGCCGGAATTTGAAGTACGTCCAGATGGGTTACAAATGCCCGATTGAAAAATGATGATTGAATTTAAAACCTTCGCCGGTTGAATTTCGTCTGCTGAAACTGAGCCTGATAGCGATCAGCCAGGCAGACTTCCGTCCAACCATACTTGTGCAAAACCGAATGTTAGCGGCTGTTTATAGGAGTTTTATACTCTATTCTTTCACATCAAATCTTCCATCAGTAACATTTATAGTCTTACCAGTATTTGGGTCTTTAGCCGTGAAAAAGAAAGTACCAGAATAAATATGATTTAAATTGTCACAACGAGTTATGGTTAATTCACCAACATGAACGCTATCAGTAGTGTACCAACCTGGTTCAATAGTACTGCCTGAGTAAATTCCCCTGTTTGGGTGATTGGCATACAACTTATAAATGCCGGTCTTTTGAATGTAAGGATTTTCAAGAGCAACGCTTTGCGAAGTTTCTTGGTTTTTAGCAGAAATGCTAAAATTATATTGGGAATTGTTTCTTGCTGAAAGAACCGGGCTACTATTAAATAAACCGCCCACAAAAAATGGTTTAAATACTTTTCCATTTACCTTACAAGAAAATGTATTAGCTCCCTTTTGCGTTGCTTTTGTCAAACCGTCTTTATTACAGCCTAACGTAATAAATAGAGCTCCAAAAATCAAAAGTCCATTTGATACATTTTTCATTTAGTAAATTTTAAGTTTCAAATATCTACTAACGGTACAGGTTGGCGAAGTGCGGATAATAGCGTTCCGTCCCGCCCGGCTACCGAAGTTGATTATTTAATTATAGTACAAGTTATAGATTTTGCCGATTGTGTTTCGTCTGCTGGAACAAAAGCTGAACAAAGAACCAAAAGTTGAAGAACGTATTCCGTCTGCCCGCATTTTTGCCAAGCCTGTTACATGCCGCTTTTTGTCAGGTGGTTTCTTAAACTGTCAATGTGTTGAAAAGTAAAATCTTTTGTTTTAGCCAAGTCATTATATTTTCCAATATAATATTGGTCAGTCGTTAATGTAATCTTGCCGTTGCTGATTGTGCCTGCAGAAATAAAAAATACACCTAAGCTGTCTCTTGAATATTGCTGTTTCTTTAGATTGATTGTCGCTTCATTATTGAAGTCGCCTGTGTCAAGAACTTTAATTCTTTTTCTTTTACCATTGTCATCAACAAAGTAAAATTGTTGGTTTATTGTTCCATTTTCAAATTTTATACTCCGCCAATCATTTTTAAATTTCGTAAATAATACTCCTGTTATTGGAATGTTGTAAATTCTTCTGTTTTGTTCAAATACCTTGCCTTGTCCATTTGTTTGCTCGTAAACGATATAAAAGAAACCTTTGAAATTTTCTGGTAATAAAAATGTTTCTGGCGTACGCTCTGTTTCGCACGCAGTCAAGAAAGCCAATGACGTTAGAAGAGTTAAAAAGGACTTTAGATGTTGCATTAAAATGGCATGTAACACTTTGCTTTACGCAATATAAGTTGTTTTTAAGTACTTATAACCGTTTAAAACGCTTCTAAGCGTTTATAAACGGCTTTTTTTAGGGATACCGTTCTCATAGCAATATAAGCGGGGTATTACGGTTCAATTCTTATCCGGTTAATTATATTTATAGAACCGGATGAGCTGAATATTGGGTAGTATACAGGGTGCAAACTGAAATGGTTATTCAACCTATTCATTTATTTAAATCAGCCCCCATCGGATGTTCAGCGCAGGGGTATCATAGTTTCCTGCAATGGCTTTGATAAAAGCTCCTCTGCGGGCTTACACTAATCATCTTTGTTGCCGCCTCCCGGCCACCTGCTCTTTATTTCCGGGACACAGTCCCGGAAGAACATATTGGGTACGTAGTCTGCAGACTACGTACAGCATGGAGAACGTACAGCATGGCAACAGCAGAACTTTGTGCAGGCAGTATTCCATTTATCTTATTTCTTTCCACCACTGTGAGAACACCTGATTGCTGTCGTTAAGATAGATCACTTCGCCAATTTTAGGTGTTACCAGGGGAAGGTGATACGCTTTTTCATTGAGTTCGCTAATGGTTTTTAGCGGCTCGTCCCAGGGATGATATGCCAATTTGAATTTAGAAGAATGTACAGGAAACAGCCGTTTTGTTCTTAAATCTTTTGCAGCTTTCAATCCTTCATCGGGTAGCATATGAATAGCTTGCCAGGCTAAATTATACTGACCGTTATCCAAAAGTGCCAGATCAAATCCTCCGAACTTTTCCCCGATTTCAGCAAAATGCGTATCGTAACCGCTATCGCCACCAAGATATAATTTCAAATTGGGTGTTTGTAACACAAATGAAAGCCAAAGCGTATTATTTCTTGTAAAACTTCTGCCCGAAAAATGCCGTGCAGGCGCCGTGTGCAGTGTAAAATTATCCGCAATCACCACACGCTCGTTCCAATCTTTCTCAATGATTTTTGTATTATCAAACTTCCAGTATTCAAAATGTTCGCCCACGCCCAAACCGCAAACAATCTGCAGGATTTTAGGCTTTAATTTCATTATGGTTGGATAATCCAAATGGTCGTAATGGTCGTGTGTGATGAGCAGGAAATCAATTCCGGGCATATCATCAGCCGAATAAATGTCTGTGCCTTTAAACGATTTATTAGAATTAGAAATTGGCGAAGCGTTACCGCTGAAAACGGGATCAATCAGAAAACGTTTACCGTTAAGCTGGATAAAGTAAGACGAATGCCCGAACCATACCAACACATTTTCGGCAACTGGTAATTTTTTTAAATCGGTTTTTACAGACGGAATATTGTCTGTCGGCCTCGTGCGTGGAAATTTCCTGAAAATAAAATCGTACAACACTCCTGTCATAGAATAACCTTCGGTTATAGTAGGCGTAAAGTGAATATTTTGAAATTTCCCATCCTTGTAATGGGGTGATTTTAGCAATTGTTCAAGTCGTTTGCCTCCCGGTGCTTTTCCGAATTGTGGTTGACGCATATAGAAAAATGTTACGATTATTAACAGCAATGTAATACTAAAAAAAACTATCATTGTTCGTTTTATCAATTTCATATTATGCTACAGTTTTGCCACGGTCTTCAAGGTCAAAGTTCATTTTTCCTGTTATAATAATTCGTTTAAAAAAAATGACTTAATTGCCGGGAATATTCAGCCCTTCTAATTGCCAAAGCATACCCGTTGGGCTGTTGCCGCGGATAACAATATCGTTCCTGGAATCGTTGCCGGATATTACTCCTGCAAAATTAGCCGCCATCCGAGAGGGATCGCCCAGGGCGCCGGCAAACTTCCGGGTATCTTCCATATTAAAAGACCGGGCGCTCACCAGCGCCATTTTATTTTTTGCCTTAGCTCCCTGCTCCCCGTTAATCACTATTTCCGCTAACTGCCGGATAGCTTCCGTAAGCACAGTATTCAGGAACACCGATTTGCCGGCGGTTACTACTATATCGGCAATGATGCGTTCTTCGTACCCCAATTTGGATACAGCAACCGTATGCCTGCCCAGCGGCACAAGATCAAAGCGAAACTTCCCGTTATCATCTGCTTCTGTTCCGCGCAGGGGTTCCATGCTCCTTATAATAATTGTTGCACCTTCCAGCGGGAGGCCGGAAGCCTCATCGCGCACCTCGCCGGTAATAACCTGCGTTTGTGCATACAATACGATGGAGAAGAGAAGAGCAGAAAGCGATAAAACTAACTTTTTCATGAGCGCTTTATTATCATTTATATATTATATTACTGATATCAACCTGTTTTACTAAAAAGAAGGCTTGTTGGCCGATTGATAAGATTTTCCCGTATTGGGCACGCAAAATTATAAGGGTGGATAACATTTCCATCTCATTATTCCACGAACTGCATATTTAGCCGATAAACTGCATATTTTGGCTTTCTGACTGGTTGCGCAGTTTGCCAAAATGAAAAGTATCCATTTCAATTATGGCTGTTTTTAAACAAATTTGTAATTTACCGCCCCGTTCACAGGATTGCTATTTCGTATAGCAAATTAAAAACCGTTGGGAACCGGTAAATATTCCAATTATTTTTATTCACTCTTTTAAAATGTACAAATGAAACTGATCAACAGCTTTTTTTTATCCCTGTTATGTATGATCGCTGTTACTTCGTGTAACAGCGGCAGTAACACAAGCGATGCCGATGCTACTGCCAAAACAGAAAATACGGGCAGTGTTGATGGCTTTAAACTGGGTGTGCAAATGTGGACGTTCAGGATGTTTTCGCTCACAGAAGCCTTAAACAAGGTAGACAGTGCAGGTATTAAAAACATTGAAGCCTTTTTCGGACAACCTTTAGGTGGTGATCTGAAAGGTAATTTCGGGCCCGAAATGTCGGCCGACACCCGCGCCCAATTAAAAACGTTGCTGCAATCGAAAGGCATCAATATTGTTGCTATGGGCGTAATTTCTCCCGCAGATCAGGCCGAATGGATCAGCGCTTTTGAACTTGCAAAGGAATTTGGCTTAAGCTATATTACAGCCGAGCCCAAAAAAGACCAGTGGGATGTGGTAGACAGCCTGAGTGGCATTTACGGCATAAAAGTAGCCATACACGATCATCCAAAACCCAGTGGATACTGGTCGCCCGATTCTGTGCTTGCCGCTATACAGGGCCGCAGCAACATCGGCGCCTGTGCCGACATTGGGCATTGGGCACGCAGCGGATTAGACCCTGTTGAATGCCTGAAAAAATTAGACGGGCACCTGATTGGCGCGCATTTAAAAGACATCGTAACTTTTGATGATGTGCATGCGGCAGATACGGTAGTAAGTAAGGGTGTGATAGATTTTCCTGCTGTTTTTACAGAGTTCAAAAGACAAAACTTCAACGGAACTTTTTCCATTGAACACGAATCCAACTGGTACAACAACCTGCCGGATGTGATCTTTACCAAAAAATATTTCGATGAAGAAGTAGCAAAGCTGAAATAATTAACACTTAACGCAGTATACAATAATCCGGTGGGAATAACAGCCTGCCGGATTGCTTTTGACTGAGCTGTCAGCCACAAGACACTTACTTCTCACTTCTTCATTCATTCTATCATCAGCAGTTCCTCAACTTAATAGCTGACCGCTGATATCTCCTGATACCTCCCACCCATATTTTTTCATTTTCACATTTTCAATATTTTCACATTTTCAAATTAACTCCATCTGACATGCCTTCTTTTTCCAACCGCATCACCCGTCTTTTTAAAATTGACTACCCGATTATACAGGCAGGTATGGTGTGGGCAAGCGGATGGAGACTGGCATCGGCGGTAAGCAATGCGGGAGCGCTGGGTTTAATAGGCAGCGGCAGCATGTACCCCGATGTGCTGAGAGAACATATTCAAAAATGCAAAGCGGCTACCGCCCATACGTTTGGCGTAAACATTCCTTTACTTTACCCGGATATTGAAAAGCATATACAGATTGTAATAGAAGAAAAGGTGCCGGTAGTATTTACCTCTGCAGGTAACCCGGCAGCGTGGACGGGTATATTAAAAAGCAAAGGTATCATTGTGGTTCATGTGGTAAGCAGCAGCAAATTTGCACAAAAAGCGGAAGCGGCGGGTTGTGATGCGGTGGTTGCCGAGGGCTTTGAAGCCGGCGGGCATAACGGGAGGGAAGAAACCACCAGTATGGTATTGATACCTGCGGTTTGTAATGCAATAACTATCCCGGTTATAGCTGCAGGAGGTATAGCAACAGGACGGCAAATGATGGCGGCAATGGTATTGGGGGCGGAAGGCGTGCAGATGGGCAGCCGTTTTGTAGCCAGTGAAGAAGCCTCTTCTCATATTAATTTTAAAAATGCTATTGTACATGCAACAGAGGGCGATACCATGTTGTTAATGAAAAAGCTGGTACCGGTAAGGCTGCTGAAAAATAATTTTTTTGAGCAGGTTCAGGAAGCGGAGAACGGGGGAGCAGCGCGGGAAACATTGGAAGAACTACTGGGAAGGGGAAGAGCGAAGCGCGGTATGTTTGAGGGCAGCCTGGAGGAGGGCGAGCTGGAGATAGGACAGGTAAGTGCGCTTATTGGCGATATACTTCCTGCTGCCGGCATCGTAAAAAATATTTACAGGGAATTTGAACAGGCTATTGCAAATCCGCTGAAAAAGATGGATATAAAAAAGTGATCAAAGAATGCGTGCTGGTAAGCCATAAGGCGGTTCTGCAGATCAATATAGAATTAGCAGGCTTTGTTTCTTTTCCGGAGCGCGGCCCCCGGCATGGTACTTTTTTGAATATTGACATTCCTGCCATCTGCTGTAAGCCCCTGCCACTAACATTTTTACCTTCTTATTTTATATCCCATACCAATGCGCTTGCGCCCAGGATAGCGGCATCTGCTTCTTTAAGCTCACTGAAAATAAGTTTTACCTTATTTTGAAAGATAGGAAGCAGGTTTTTTTCCATATGCTCTTTGGTAGGTTTAAGGATCAGGTCGCCGGCCTTGGTCATGCCGCCAAATAATATAATGGCTTCGGGTGAAGAAAACATAACGAAATTGGCAAGCGCCATTCCCAGGATCATCCCCGTATATTCATACACTTCCTTAGCTATAGGATCTCCCTGTACGGCACAATCATATACTACTCTTGAATCAATTTCATCGGCAGGATAATTTCTGAGCTGGCTGTCCTGTCCCTGCCTTTGTTCAAGAAACTCTCTTGCAGTATTGGCCACGCCTGTTGCCGATGCATAGCTTTCTAACGATCCGTGCATGCCGGTGCCGGGGTGCAGCCGCCCGTTGGGTATAATCATGGTATGTCCTAATTCCCCTGCAAAGCCATCATGCCCGTATATCAGGTGCCCGTTGGCTACAATGCCGCTGCCTACCCCGGTGCCCAATGTAATCATAATAAAGTCTTTCATCCCTTTGGCGGCGCCGTACATCATTTCACCCACTGCGGCGGCATTAGCATCGTTCGTTAAAGCTGCAGGCACACCAAAAGCATCGGTTATCATACTTACAAGCGGGATAATGCCTTTCCATATCAGGTTAGGGGCATATTCTATGGTGCCGCTGTAAAAATTTCCATTAGGAGCGCCGATGCCTATACCTTTAATATTTTCTATACCGCCTACCTGCTCAATAGCAGGCTGGAGTGCCTGCTGCAGTTCCTGGATATAATCTTCCACCAGGGGATGTTTCCTGCTCGAAATGGCGCCACGGTATAAGGTATCCCCCCTGTGATCAACAATGCCAAAAACGGTATTCGTTCCTCCTATATCAATGCCAATTGCATATTCCTGTTTCATGCGTAATAAATAATTATATACTTAAATGCGGGTATTTCCATGAGGCTAATGCCCGCCACCCCCATCTAAGGAGCTGTAATCAATACCCTGTGATTTTAAAACAGATTTTACACGGAAAGCGTAAAACGTAAGATAAACAAAACATAAAACGGGTATCCAGTAAGACTGGTGGATACCAACTGCCGGAATATCGGCGAGTTTCCCCTGCAAAGGCGGAATAATAGCCCCACCCAATATCATCATAATTAAAAAGGCAGAGCCCTGTGCCGTGTATTTACCCAGTCCGGCGGTAGCCAAAGCAAAAATACTGGGCCACATAATGGAGCAAAATAAACCACCGCTTAAAAAAGCGTAGGTTGCCGTTGTGCCGGTAGTAAATAAGCCTGTTAGCATAGCAATTACGCCCAACCCGCCAAATATCATAAGTGTTTCGGTAGGCTTTTCCTTACCCAGGAAGAAGCCCCCAATTTGAAATACGATAATACCAGCGTAGGCATACAGTGGGGTGAAGTCGTTACCCGCGATAAGGTTTGCAGCAATGATAACGCCAAACGCTATATAAGGAACAATGATCCACAATAAGGTTCGGGTAGAACGGGTAGGATTGAATACCGTAATGGCTCCCGTCCACCTGCCAATCATTAAGCTGCCCCAGTATAAAGATATAAACGGGGCAAGCTGCTCTTCGTGGTACCCCCCAAACTCGGGATGTCTTAACAATTCACCTAAATTACTTTGTATGGTTACTTCAACACCCACATATAAAAATATAGCCAGCATACCCAGCACCAGCTGCGGGTATTTCATGGCGCCCCATCCCGCTGCTTTCTTTTGTGCGCTGGCATTGGCGGCAAAAAAGCTGATTACCATAAAAACCAATCCTGCTACCAGCAGCCACATATTACGAACGCTTACTTCGGGAGGTAGCTTTTCATTTACAGCCAGCCCGCGGTAGCTGGCAAAAATTATTCCGAATATCACCACCATCACTAAGGTAATAGCAATTAAAAGCCACATAGCTTTGGGTGCATGCTCAAAGCTGTCTTCCTCTTTTACATTGGGAAGCTTTTTACTGGTAGCAAACAATAATGCCGAAAATAAAAATAAAGCGCCAACGGCTATGTACAGCCAGTTCATAGAGCTGATAGATGCGTTTTCAATATCGGTTTCACTGATGGATGCATGTCCGAATAAGGCAAGCGCTACTGCTATAGGGCCAATAGTGGTGCCAAAAGAATTAACGCCGCCGGCGAGGTTCAGGCGATGGGCGCCTGTAGCAGGGTCGCCCAGGGCAATAGCAAAAGGGTTAGCTGAGGTTTGCTGCAGTGAAAAGCCGAGCCCGATTATAAAAAGAGAGACGAGAACGCCTGTGAAGCCGCCGAAGTTAAAAGAAAGCAGCATTAATGCCGCGCCTGCCACACTGATCAGCAAACCGTATATGATACCGGTTTTCATACCCCAGTGATTCATGATATCTTTATTTTTTACCGCCGATGCTACAAACAAACCCAATGCTCCTATATAATAGGCGCCATAAAAAGCGAAGTCAATTAACTGGCTCTGGAACTGGTCGAGTTGGAAAAAATGCTTGCAAAAAGGGATGAAAATACCATTCCCCGCAGCAATAAATCCCCAAAAAAAGAAAACGATCACCAGTATGCTCAGTGCACTTGTGTTGGTAGCTTGCTTGGTTTGAGCCATTTTTATACGTTGAGGTGGTAAATATAAGAACAGGTGGTGAAATTAAATCATAACAATCGTTTGCAGCAAAAAAAATCATAAATGGGGTTGCTATTCCCGATATGTTTGTTAAGTTCGGGAAATTTTAATCATCAAACATGTCAACAGCAATCACTCTTCAACCCGTTGCCCGTAAAAATTTTCTCTCCCCGATAGTTATCATTGGAGCATTGTTTTTTATTTTCGGATTTGTTACATGGGCCAACAGTACCCTTATACCTTACCTGGGCATTGCCTGTGAGCTTACTACTTCCGAGGCGGTGCTGGTAACCTTTGCCTTTTATATTTCTTACGCGGTAATGGCCTTTCCCTCTTCCTGGGTATTGAAAAAAACCGGGTTTAAAAACGGTATGATGGTAGGACTGCTGGTTATGGCGCTTGGCGCGCTAATGTTTATCCCGGCGGCAAACAGCCGTACATTCAGTGTTTTTTTGATAGCCCTGTTTGTTATAGGTACCGGGCTGGCTTTACTGCAAACCGCTTCCAATCCTTATATTACTATTCTCGGGCCTATTGAAAGCGCGGCAAAACGTATTAGTGTAATGGGTATTTGCAATAAAACGGCCGGCGCCCTGGCGCCTTTAATTCTCGGCGCCATTGTACTTAAAGATTCTTCCGCGCTGGAAGCGAAGCTGCTTACCATGGATGCCGCGCAAAGGGCCGCAGAACTGGATATGCTGGCTTCCCGTGTTATTATGCCTTATGTTGTAATTGCTGTTGTGCTGGTATTGCTGGGTATATTTATTTATTTCTCTCACCTGCCGGAAGTAAAGGCTGAAGGAGAGGAAAGCGGGGTAGCCCCGTCTGCTTCGTTTGTACAGCGTAAAAGTATTTTTGATTATCCTTACCTGTGGCTGGGTTTTATTTCTATCTTCCTGTATGTGGGCGTAGAAGTAATGGCCGGTGACATCATCCAGATATATGGCAGCTCCATTGGTATCAGTTTGGATGTGGCTAAACATTTTACTACTTATACTATGATCGGCATGCTGGTTGGGTATATTATCGGTATCGCTACCATACCCAAATACATTTCACAAAATGCGGCGCTGAAATTATCGGCCGCTCTTGGTTTGCTGTTTACGCTGGGCGCCATTTTCACTTCCGGGTATACCTCTGTTTTCTTCATTGCTTTACTGGGTTTGGCCAATGCGCTTATTTGGCCGGCTATTTGGCCTTTAGCCATTGACGGGTTGGGCAAATTCACTAAAACCGGTTCGGCCTTATTAATAGTGGGTATTGCGGGCGGCGCCATTCTTCCAAGAGTGTGGGCTTCCTTAGGTGAAAACATAGGGCTCCAGCAGGCATTCTGGATAATGGTTCCCTGCTATTTATTTATTTATTTTTTCGCTACATCAGGACATAAGATTGGCAGAACAAAAAAAGCATAAGGTTGATTTTAAAAACCTTTGCTGCATATACAACGATGCTCATGCCGCAACAGGCATGAGCATCGTTGTATACAAAATAATATTTTTTTCTTTTCACGCTTGTATAAATCAAAAACCTTCCTATATTCAATCAAAGAACCCGCTCACCGAATTTAAACAGGATGGAAATAATACACGTTAGTGCCGAATGTTATCCGGTTGCAAAGGCAGGGGGACTGGGAGATGTTGTTGGAGCCCTGCCCAAATACCAGAACGAACTGGGGCATATTGCCAAAGTGGTAATGCCTATGTATAAAACAAAGTTTTTGCTCGATAATGTTTGGGACGTTGTACATAAGGGCAGAACCAACATTGGCGATTACTGGTTTGATTATACTGTTATAAAAGAACAAACCAATAAGCTGGGGTTTGATTTGTACCTGGTAGATATCAACGGGTTGTTAGACAGGGAAAAGGTATATGGATACGATGATGATACAGAAAGATTCACCGGTTTTCAGGTAGCTGTTGTAGACTGGATCGCGGTATGGGCGCACCACCCCGATGTAATACATGTACATGACCATCACACCGGCTTAATTCCGTTTATCATTAAGCATTGTTATAAGTACCAGCATTTACACGAAATTCCTACTGTACTTACCATCCATAACGCGCAGTACCAGGGCATCATGGGATGGGATAAAAGCTATTTGCTTCCGCCATGGGATAGCTGGAAATGGGGAATGTTAGACTGGAAAAATAATATTAATCCCCTGGCTTCGGGTATAAAATGCGCATGGAAAGTTACTACGGTTAGTATGAGCTATTTAGAAGAGCTGCGCCAGTCTGCCAATGGGCTGGAAGCGCTGTTTGAATATGAAAGAGGAAAATGTACCGGCATTTTAAATGGCATAGATACGGAGGTATGGGATCCGGGAAAGGATACTTATCTTCAGGAGCATTTTTCAGTGGATACGGTTACGGCAGGTAAAGCGAAAAGTAAACGCAGGCTTTGTGAAACCTTTAATCTGGATATCAGTAAGCCCCTGATTGTTTTCATAGGAAGACTGGTAGGAGAGAAAGGCGCCGATATGCTGCCTGCGGCTATCAGCGACAGTTATTATTATATTGGCCGGAAAATGAATTTCCTCATATTGGGTAGTGGTTTTCCGGAAGTGGAAACGCAACTGGCTTCATTGCAAAAGCTGGCGCAAAAGGATTATAATGTGTATATCGGGTATAATGAATCATTAAGCCATCTCATGTATGCCGGGGCAGATTACTTGCTGATGCCTTCCAGGGTAGAGCCCTGCGGGCTGAACCAGATGTATGCCATGCGTTACGGAACCATACCCATGGTACGGCGAACAGGTGGCTTAAAGGATACCGTAATAGATTACGGCGAAAAGGATGGCTATGGTATCGTATATAACTGGGCCTCTGTTGGAGACATTACGCACAGTATATGGCGGGCTGTGGATTTATTTGAGGATAAAGAAAAAATAAGTGAGGTAAGAGAAAAAATGATGCGTCTTGATTTTAGCTGGCAGCATAGTGTTCAGCAGTATCTTACGCTGTACGGGTCATTGTTGCCTGAAAAAAAAGAAGCTCCAAAGGCAGCGGATGAACCGGCTAAAGAATAATTTAAAATTTATTTCTTTAATAATTAATTGTTTTGACTATGAAAAAGAGTGTGATTGCCATTATATTGGGCGGCGGTGCAGGAACCCGTCTTTCACCGCTTACCGCCACCCGCAGCAAACCCGCAGTACCTATTGCCGGAAAATACCGCCTGGTAGATATTCCTATATCTAATTGCCTGAACTCCGATATCGGCAGGATGTATGTGCTTACACAATTCAATTCTGCTTCACTCAACAAGCATATCAAAAACACCTATCATTTCAGTATTTTCAGTAAAGCTTTTGTGGATATCCTCGCTGCCGAACAAACCCCGGATAATCACGGCTGGTTCCAGGGAACGGCAGACGCCGTACGCCAGTCTCTCCGTCATTTGCAGCAGCAGGATTTTGATCATGTGCTTATTTTATCGGGCGACCAGTTGTACCAGATGGATTTCAGTGAAATGCTGCAAAGCCATATTGATAAGGAGGCGGATATTTCTATTGCTACCATCCCGGTTGGAGCAAGGGAAGCCCCGGAGTTTGGCATCCTTAAAGCAGATGATGAGCATTTCATAACTTCTTTTATTGAAAAGCCAAAGAAGGAATTATTACCGGAATGGACAAGCGATACCGGTGGTGAGATGCAGCAATCCGGGAGAATATACCTGGCATCCATGGGCATCTATATATTCAACCGCAAACTGTTGTTTGATATGTTGCTGGATGTGCACAAGGATGCTACTGATTTCGGCAAGGAAATAATACCGGATTCCATCAGTACGCATAAAGTAGTAAGCTACCAGTACGACGGCTATTGGACCGACATTGGAAATATCTATTCTTTTTTTGAAGCCAACCTGGAGCTCACAGAAGACATACCGCTTTTTAACCTGTTTGATAATTTAAAATCAGTATATACCCGCCCCCGCATGTTGCCTCCGGCTAAGATCAGCGGCACTACACTTGAAAAAACGCTGATAGCGGAAGGTTGTATCATCAATGCTTCGCGTATTGAAAATAGCGTTACGGGTATCCGTACCCGTATTGGTTACGGCTCTACCATCGTAAGTGCGTATATCATGGGTAGTGATTATTACGAAACGCTGGAAGAGATGAAGAGCGCTGCGCAACGCGGCCTGCCAAAAATGGGTATCGGGGAAAGATGCTATATCCGTAATGCTATTATAGATAAAAATTGCAGGATCGGCAATGATGTGCGTATCAACGGAGGAACCCATATGCCCGATTCCGATCATCCTTTATATACCGTAAAAGATGGCATTGTGGTGGTGAAAAAGGGCGCTATACTGCCTGATGGATTTGTGATATGATAGGTTTGTTTCAGGTTGCAGGTTTCAGGTTCCACATGTAACCTGCACCCTGCACCCTGCACCCTGTAACCTGATACCTCCCTTAATACGCCTGTGCAAATAAAACCCTTTTCTTACTGGGCTGCCCGGTTAATATGCATTTGCCTTCTTCCGCTTCCCCGTTTAAAGGAATACAGCGGATGGTGGCTTTGGTTTGCTCCTTGATTTTCTCTTCCGTTTCGTCCGTACCATCCCAGTGAGCCGATATGAACCCGCCCTTTTCATTAAGCAGCCGAACAAATTCGTCCCAGGTATTGGCAGGAGTAATATGCTCATCGCGGTATGCTTTTGCTTTATCAAACATATCCTGTTGTATTTGCTGCAGCAGGTTAATAATGCGCAGCGGCAAATCATCCATACCCACGCTTACTTTTTCTTTGGTATCCCTGCGGGCAATTTCTACTGTATTATTTTCAATATCCCTTGCGCCGATGGCGATGCGAACCGGCACCCCTTTTTTTTCATACTCGGCAAATTTCCAGCCCGGCCGGTTATTATCGTTATCATCATACTTTACTCTTATCCCGGCCAGCTTTAGCTCCTGCACAAGCGTTTTCACTTTTGCGTCTATTACCGCTTTTTGTTCCTCACCCTTATGAATAGGCACTATAACTACCTGGAAAGGTGCAATTTTGGGAGGTATAATTAGTCCGTCATCATCGCTGTGCGCCATTACCAGCGCGCCAATCAGGCGGGTGGAAACACCCCAGGATGTTGCCCACACATACTCCTGTTTATTTTCTTTGTTTAAGAACTGTACGTCAAAAGCTTTGGCGAAGTTTTGACCTAAAAAATGGGAAGTACCTGCCTGCAGGGCTTTGCCATCCTGCATCATCGCCTCAATGCAATAGGTGTCAATGGCGCCGGCAAATCTTTCGCTGGCTGTTTTTACCCCTTTTATCACCGGCAGCGCCATCCAGTTTTCTGCAAAGTCGGCATACACATCCAGCATGCGTGTCGTTTCTTCTATCGCTTCCTGTGCCGTGGCATGGGCGGTATGTCCCTCCTGCCATAAAAACTCCGTGGTACGCAGAAAAAGACGGGTCCGCATTTCCCATCGTACAACGTTTGCCCATTGGTTTATTAATAAAGGAAGATCACGGTAAGACTGGATCCATGTTTTATAAGTACTCCATATAATAGCCTCGCTTGTGGGGCGTACTACCAGCTCTTCTTCTAACTTCGCTTCCGGATCAACGATCAGCTTGCCTTTATTATCCGGGTCGGACTTCAGGCGGTAGTGGGTTACGATGGCACATTCTTTTGCAAAACCCTCCGCGTTTTTTTCTTCCGCCTCAAACAGGCTTTTGGGAACAAACAGCGGGAAATAAGCGTTCACATGCCCGGTATCTTTAAACATCCTGTCTAACTGGTCGCGCATGTTTTCCCATAATGTAAACCCGTAGGGCTTAATTACCATGCAGCCCCTTACGGCAGAATAATCTGCCAGTCCGCCTTTGATAACAAGATCATTATACCATTGTGCGTAATCCTGCAACCGGGAAGTAATTTCTTTGCTCATGATTTTTTTAATATGTTCTTGTTTTATGCACCCTGAAAGGCGTTAATTCACATAGGATATCTTTTAATATATACCCAACTATTTTGAATAGATTAACAGTGCGAATTGTCGCAAATGTAGTAACTTCATGGTGTAATTTTAAAACACTCTATGTATGAATAAGAGAATTTTACTTTTGGCGGCGGTGGCTGTAGGGCTTAGTAGCTGCTCCACCATGTATAAATCGGGCCAAACACCCGATGATGTGTATTATTCTCCTGCGCCACAGCAGCGTGTAGCCTACTCCAATAACGATGATGAATATTACGATGATAATGGCGGGCAGGATGAATACGTGAATGTGCAAACGGAACAGGACCGTTCCGCTTACAGCAGTGAAGACAATTATCTCCGTATGAAAGTAAGGAATCCCTCGCTTTGGTCGTCGTTAGATGATTATGGCTATTATGGCGGCGGTATGTATTCGCCATATTCATATGGCAGCAGGTTCGGAATGGGGTTTGGTTATAATCCTTATTCCTTCTATTCGCCTTATGCGTCCTCCTATTATGGAATGGGTATGGGCATGGGTTTTGGATGGGGAGGTTTGTATAACGGATTTTATAATCCTTATTCATTTTATAATCCTTATTATCCTTCTTATGGATACGGGCATTATTATCCCGGTTTAATTTCTACCAAGCCCGGTAATGTGAGGCCTGCGGGAACTTACGCACCCAGGAGAACAAACCTTGGCAGTTATGGCAACCGGAACAGTAATCCGGAATTAAATAACAGCAGGAATGCACCGGTAAGAGTATTCAGGAATAACGATAACAATTATATCAACCCCCGCAGCTCTTCTTCGGGTAACACCACCAGTCCGCGCCGTTCTGCAGACAGGAGCAGCGAAAGCCGGCCTGCCAGAACATTTGAACGCAGCAATAGCACACCTTCCGCACCAAGGGTTGCTCCCAGTTCAAATTCAGGCAGCAGAAGCAGCGGAGGTGGCAGCGCTCCTTCCCGTTCACCCGGCAGAGGGGGCAGATAATTGCCGGTATAGTGTGTAATAGTACAGTTTTACAATATTATTTTCTAAACCAAAAGAGCGGCTTTCCGCTCTTTTTAGTATAATAAAGTTGCAGATCCTTTGATTTTAAACCATTCAAAAATATGAGGAAACTAGTATTAACTTCAGGATTTATTCTTTCCATTACCATTTTATCAGCGCAGGAACCTTTAGACGCCATACGGTACTCCTGGCTTACGCCACAGGGAACGGCACGTGCGCAATCATTAGGGGGAGCTGTTAGCGCATTGGGCGGCGACATATCGGCGCTTTATACCAACCCCGCGGGGATCGGATTATATAAAACGAGCGAAATCGTGTTAACACCCGGCTTTACTTTTAGCAACAATAAAGCTACTTACAGGGGCGCTTCGGCAACCGACAGTAAAAGCAGCTTCAATTACGGACCTGTGGGTGTAGTTTGGGGCATTCCCTCTTATAAAGCAAACAGCAAATGGAAGAATATGAGCGTTGGGCTGGCTGTTAGCAAAGCAGCTAATTTTAATAATAGAGTGTATCTTAGCGGGGAGAATAATCAAAATTCATATTCGGAAAAATATATTGATCAGTTATATCGTGATAATAGAGCCGGCCCTAATGATATAGATGAAATGTTAAATGACCCTAATTATAGGTATGGTCCCGCCCTTGCATTTAATACTTATCTCATTGATACAATAACCGATATGAATGGCAATTTTGGATATTTCAGTAGTGCTTCAGATATATTAAGGACGGGAGGGCCTCTGGGGCAGCAACAGATTATATCAACAAAGGGAAGTATTTCAGATTTTAGTATAGGTGTTGGAGGAAATTATAACGATGTATTTTATATTGGAGGTTCACTCAATATTAACACGTTAAAATACGTACGTAACAGTAGTTTTAAGGAAATAGACACTAAGAGTGATCCTGGAAATTATTTTGATAGTTTTGTTGCAGACGATTATTTAAGAACAGATGGTACGGGAGCAAGCATTAAAATCGGTATCATATTTAAACCTGTTGAGGCATTGCGGGTAGGATTGAATTTTCATAGCCCTTCCTGGTATTCTTTTAAGGATACTTATTATGCTTCGCTTACTACTGATACTGAAGGTTACGCAGGCGTTAAGTCGCAGAGCTCGCTGGATCTGAATGACGGCTACGCGGGTGAATATACATACAGGTATAAAACCCCCATGCGTATAGGCGCAGGACTGGCCTATATTTTCGGAACCCAGGCGGATGTAAGTTCTCAAAAAGGATTTATCACTGCCGATATTGAATATGTGGATTATAAAGGGAATACATTTAATACACAGGATAATACGAGCGCAGGGGATAAAGAATATTTCAACAAACTAAATAAGGATATAGATAAGGTATTCAAATCTGCTATCAATTTTCGAATTGGTGGGGAATTGAAATTTGAAACGGTAATGGTTAGGGCCGGCTTCAACTATTATAGCAACCCCTATACCAGCAATTATTTTGACAACCAGCCCGGAGATATAACCAATGCAAGCCGTATGAATATCAGTGGCGGGCTGGGCTGGCGTAATAAAGGAATGTTTGTTGACCTGGCCTATATTCACCAGATCATTAAAGACGCGTATTATCCCTATCGTTTAGATGAAGGCGTATATAACGCTGCGAAGCTTAGCAATACCATTGGCAATATATTGCTCACGGTTGGGTTTAAGTTTTAAGATGAGAATTGGAATATTTTTGATATAAAAGATAAAGAGGTTGCCATGATTTTTGCAACCTCTTTATCTTCAGCATAATTTATCCGTACTATTATTTCTTAATAAACTTTCCCAGCGCTTTGCCAGCAGTAGCGTAGGTTTCTGAAAGCCTTTCACCGGTATCGAAATCATTTCCCCAATACGAATTGCCCGGAGCTTTATCAACAGATAGTTTAGCTATTACATTACTTTTATTGGCAGTTTCCACAATCAGCACTTCGCCATTGATAAAAGCGTTTTTACGGGTGATGCCAATATTAAATCCCGGCTCTATGAAAGTGGTATGGAATATAATCGTGTATTTGGCATTATTGTCTATGGTCAGATCACTGTATTTGGTAAGTAATTCGTCAAACTTAGGCTGAAATCTGTACTCCCGGTCATCCACCCATTTCTTTGCCCAGCTGTCTCCTCTTCCTGCTTCCTTATTATTGTATTCTTCTGTTTTTGCCTTAATGTAGTCGGCTTCTTTATCAAATTTACCTACACTTATATTATCATAGGTAAATTCGGTATTCACCGCTTTTTCATTTTTCAGGTCAGGTACCTTACCTTCCACTACGCGGATGCGCTGGGCGTATAGCTGGAGCGAAGCAAATGTTACTGCAAAAAGAAGGATGATTTTGGGGAGTGATTTCATACAAATGGCTATTTATTTGTTTAGTGATATGATTGCGATAATAAACGAAAGTACAGGGTTTTTATTTTTTGTGAGTAATAACAATGTGTATAAAACTGTGTTGCAATCCCCGGTAGCTGTTATAAATAATGATATTCCGCACAGCAGCGGCTGATCCTTGTTTTTTGATCATATGCGGGGGTAATGGCTGCGGGTAACAGGCCAGCCATAGTGCTACCGATGAAGCGGTAGGGTATTCGCCGCACATGTGTTTAAAACGGGCAACGGTAGTATGATCGTCAAACAGCGATTCGGCGGCAGTATAATATTTTAATAAACGGTTATCGCCATTTTCACCGGTGAGCAGCATATCTGCTTTCTGCCCGGGAGCAAAGTGCTGTTGCATGAATTGCCGGAGCGCATGCCTTACTTCTGTTTCATCTGTTGTATGAAGGGTTTGTATAGCGTTTATTTTTGCTAAGGCATTTTCAGCATCGTTATTAACTAAAAACATAACCGCGCCTTCTCCGGCAATAGTACCCTCAGATGACGTGGTATACAGCGCTTTATTAGAGATCTTTTCGTTTTTGTAACAGCCGTCTAAAAGATCAATATTATAATTGTAGTCGGAAATTTCATCCACTGCTCCCAGCAGGTAATGATTACCCGGGTTTTCCCTGATCATCAGCATGGCATCGAGCAATGCATTTTCAAATGCCAGCCCCCGGTGCACATGGGTAATGTTGTATCCCCTGTTTTTATCCAGCAATCCCATTTGCGCCGCAATGGCATTGGGGGTGCTTTGTACAAAATTTCCCGGGGTGAGCATCCCTTCGTCATAAGCTATGATCTGGTTAAGGAATTTAATGCAGTCTTCCATGCCCCCGTTGGCCGTGCCTATAATAATCCCGTCTGTTGATTGTTGTTTGATGATGGGTATTGCAGCGCCTATGCCCATTCTTACCGCTTTCCCCATCCTGCGTAAAATACCGGGCGGAATGCCATCATATACCGGTTCCTTTGCCTTTAATTTATTATCAGTGTTTTCCTGCAATGCTTCCACATCGGCATTTCTAAAAGTTTGCTGGGGCGATATGCAGGTATGGTGATGGATATACATGGGAAGTAAAGTTCGAATTAAAGAACCAAAAAACAAATCACAAGAAGCAAATAAAATTCAAATATTAAATCAAATCCGAAGCCTGAAATCCGAAATCCGAAACGAAAAATCCAGAACCCAAACGAATGTAACCATAAACCACAAATAACAAACTATAAACCCTAAACTCCCAATCCCTCTTCTATACTTTCGAAAAGATGAGCGAAGTGCAATTACCCCCGAAACCAAATGAATTAGACATCACATGCTGCAATGACATTTGCCTGTAATGGGTTTCAGGTTTTAGGCCTGTGGCTGCTATTGCATTGCTGAAATGCAAACCGGGATATATTTCCTGGTAGTAAAGGCTTAAAACACTAAATACTGCCTCCACAGCGCCTGCCGCTCCAAGCGTGTGACCTGTGTTGGCTTTGGTGGAAGCAAAGGGCGGAGGCGTACCAAATAAGCGCAGCATAGCCCGGCTTTCAACGGCGTCGTTATTTTCAGTAGCGGTACCGTGCGCATTGATAAAGCTGATGGCCGGCGCCGAAAGCCCGGCTTTTTCTAAAGCTTTTTGCATACACAAAAAAGGACCGTCTCCTTCGTCCGATAATGAGGAAGGATGAAACGCATCGTTGCTGTTGCCATAACCCGTTAATTCAGCGTATGTTTTTTTACCGGCAATATCTTCCTCTTTTTCCAATACCAGGAATGCAGCAGCTTCACCCAGGTTCAGCCCCTTCCTGTCCCTGTCGAACGGGGCGCATTTTTCAGGGGAAAGAATATGCAACGCGTTAAAGCCGTTGATCGTGAACTTAGCCAGGCTGTCGGTTCCGCCGGCGATCACGCACTTAGCCAAACCGTTTTTTAATAACCTTGCGCCATACATAATGGCATTAGAAGAAGAGGAACATGCGGTGTTGATGGTATTAATAATACCGCCCATCCGGTAACGCTTTTGCAGGTACAAATTAACGGAAGCGCAATCATAAGACGAAAGATACTCGGAGCCGTTCTCACTCCTGTTTGCATCATGGTATAGTTCATCCGTAAGGCACATGCCGCCTACCGTAGACCCGCCAATAAGCGCTGTATGCGGTGACGATAACTGTTGAGCCGAAAGACCCGCATCATCAGCCGCTTCTTTAAATGCATGTAAAGCCAGTGCGGAGCTGCGGGTAGTTCCTTTTTCATGGGCATGCAGCATATCTTTCAGCTCCTGGGTTCCCTTTTTTATTTCACCACAGGGTCTCAGCCCGGTATACTTTGTGTTAAATAATGTTAGCGTGGAAATGCCGCTTTGCTTCCTGATCAGCGCTTCCCGGTTTTTTTGTACAGCATCCCCAATAGCGCTGATCATTCCCATTCCTGTTACAAAGATCCTGCTCAATAGAAAATTTTTATTTTGTTTGGTGCAGGATAATATAGTCTGCCATGGTATTGATATCTACCAGTATTTTCCGGCCTTCCTTAGGGTCTTGTATGGTAATGCCGTATTCGCGCGACAGTAATACGATCAGTTCAATAGAGTCAATAGAATCAAGTCCGAGCCCTTCGCCAAATAAAGGCTCGTCATCTTTGATATCCGCTGGTTTTACGCTGGTAAGATTTAGAAATTGAATTATTTGTTCTTTGAGCTGTTGCTTTAATTGTTCCTTTTCCATTGATGAAATTTTCAGATCAGATTTTTACGTTTTAACCCGTAAAACGCAATTATTTGCAATAATAATGTAATAACCAATAAAGGTATAATATTCATCCCAATATCCCGTAGCCTGCCGCCCTCCAGGAACAGTCCATAATAGGCTTCAAGGCACCAGTGCAGCGGCGATAACCTCATGATAAGCTGGAAGGATGGTGGCATTACGAAGGAGGGTACTAATAGTCCGCCAATGGCAGCGAGCAATACAACAGATACTGCGCCAAAGCCGTTTGCCTGCTCCTGCGTGTTGGAAAAAACGCCAATGCAAATAGCGAAGCTCGCGGCGCACCAGCCGCAAATGAAGGTTACCAGCAATAAAGCGCCCTTGTCGGAGGGCAGGTTTAACGCGGGCAGGCCCATTTGCGGAAATAGCCATATGCCAATAGAAAAAATAACGGCTGCCTGCAACATCGTTACCGCCACGTAAGTAATTTGTTTTGAAATGATAGCTAACCCAAAATGAGTAGGCAAGGTGCGCAGCCGGATAATGCTGCCATTTAATTTTTCCCTTACCACGCTGCTACCGAGCGATATAACAATAAAGAACATGGCGAAGATCGTCCAGGCCGGAATATTGTGCTGCGTGGCATTGGGTATTTGACGGCTGTTGTTCTTTGAAACAGAAATTTCCGCTATGGGGGTTTGATTGGTAACGATCTGATCCTCTAAGGAAACGGGGATGTCTTCTTCATTTACGGCATGGTATACGTCTTTTACGATATATTTGGTTTGGATAAATTGCAGGGTGCTGCGCAGCATGCCGTCAATGCTTTTCCGAAAAGATTGCTGCAATACGGGATGATAATACAGTTGAACAGGGGCTGCCTCATGCGGGGTTTGCTGTACCGAATCTTGTGGCGGTGCTATATTTTTTAAAGCTTCCGACGCTATATTTTTTGCTTTTTTTAAAACATCCTCTGAATAATTACCGGGGATAACAATGGCAACTAACGCGTTTTTGGTATTAATACGGTCTTTAAGCGCTTCTTCATTTTGAATATCCTCTACCTTTTTTATATCAAACATGCCCACTTTGGCTAATGCTGTTTCCAGTTCTCTGGCCGGTTCGCTGGTATCTTTATTAAAAAGGAGAATAGGTATTTTATTTTCATTGACCAGCTCAAAAGTGCTGTTTTGTACCGATGCTATTACAATGGCCAATACAATGGGCATCAGGAACATCAGGGTCAGTCCCATTTTGTCGCGGGTTAAAATCCTGCAATCCTTTATTATCGTTGACCAGAGCTTAAACAAAAGAATTTGAAATTTGAGATTTCAGATTTGAGATTATGCGGTTTATAGAGCGCTTATTAAAATCAGGCTTTGCTTCATTTTTATATTTCATAATGGATAACCTCTTCAGCATACTTCTCTTTTATTTATAATAACCACTTTTCAATTTGTTAATGATCTATAAGCCAGCCGCATTTCAAATTTAAAATCTTTAATCTCTATATTCCCTTCCCGTAAGGTTGAGGAACAATCCTTCCAGCCCATCCTGCTGATGTTCTTTTAATAATTGGTTTAGCGTATTACTAGCGATTATTCTTCCTTCATCTATCATTGCTACTTTATTACACAGGTCTTCCGCCTCTTTCAACTGGTGCGATGTATATACTAGTGTAGTGCCCTTTTCGTTCAGTTCTTTCAGATAACGAATAATGGCATGCCGCGTTTGCACATCCACACCCACCGTTGGCTCATCTAAGAATAATACAGGGGGCTCGTGCATAACCGCAATGGCAAGGTTTACCCTGCGTTTCATGCCGCCCGAAAATTTGTTTACCGGCTTGTTCCGTACATCCTGCAATTGCATAATGTTCAGCAGGTCATTTATTCTTTGCCCGATCTGCTGTTTGGTTAATCCTGCCCAGGCGCCGAAAAATTCCATATTCTCTGCCGGGCTCAGCTCATGATAAAAAGAGAAGTCCTGCGGCACAAAGCCAAATAAGGTATTAACGCGTTTTTTATTGTTCTTTACTTCATGTCCCATCAGTTGAACAGATCCTGTTGTATAGGGCAACAGTCCGGTCATCAGGTTCATTAAAGTGGTTTTACCTGCCCCGTTGGGTCCAAAAATGCCAAAACGGTCGCCCTTTTCCACCTGCATACTGAATTGCCTTATTGCCTTATGGGTATTGCCTTTGTATGCAAAGCTCAGGTTTTCTATATGGATGGCGGAGGGCATGGTTGAGGTATGGGGTATCAGGTATGGGATGTGAGGTATAGGGTATAGGGTATGAGGTGTAAGGTATAAGGTGTAAGGTATAAGGTGTGAAAGACTTTTGTTCGGCGATAGCGGTATGGTGCATGGTATAAACTTGTCCTGCACCCTGTGCCCAGCAACCAGTACCCTGCAACTTGTAACTTGTACCCTGTACCCTGCAACTTGTAACTTGTACCCTGCACCCTGCACCCTGTACCCTGTAACTTGCACCCTGTATGCTCCATTAACGTAATTTTTTTAGTGTGGCAGCCAAATCATTGAACGCCTCTTTTTCAAGCGCTGCTATTTCCAACAGGTGATCGCCCATTATATTGTAGTCGTGCTGTTCCGTAAGCCGGCCTTTATAAATGCCCGATGCCTGTATAGCCGCATCTCTCCACAGGTCGCCGGCTTTGGTAAACTGTTTTGATATATCCATCAATTCATCAACAGGGAAATAGGCATGCGCCTGCTGTAAAAACGCCGCATAAATAAAACGAAAGCCGCCGCCGCCTGTACCAATTTCTTCCTGCATCCGCACCAGTTGCGCCAGGTAGCTGCGCGATCTTTCCAGCCCCAGTGTATCACGCCATTTTTTTATTTTTTTGGCGGTATAGCGTATGCCGCTGATGCCGGCAATATTACCGGGTGCATATAGCATATGGCGTACATTTCTTTTGATGCCGGTAATAATCGCGTGTTTCATTTGCTCCTGCGTTACTGCTCCTGTTTTTTGTGGAAAATACAGTTGCCCGCGGGGAGCAAGCGGACCCCTGGCAAACCTAACCCGCTCCAGCTCATAGCTGTTCATGGTGGTGATGGTTTCCATAATGGGATCGCTGATGAGATAGTTGTCTCCTTCCTTTCCCACTACAATTAAGTTATGCGCGTTAAAATGGAAGCGGTATTCTTTTGGAAAATAAGGAAGATAAAAAACACCCACCTGGCAGGCAGCAGGGTGACCTTCCGCCAGCCGGTTGTCCAATGCCTGTTTCGCGTTTTCTTTAGAAGAGAATTTTTTACGCAGTATAGGAATTGCCAGCGATTTACAGGTACGCTTAAAGATCATACCCGGCATGGTACGAAAGGAAATGGCAGGGCCGTCATTTACTTTCATGAAAGGGATATAAATAAAGAACAGCCCCGAACCGATGCCAAAAGCTAAAGGTTCCGTTATCTGATGTACCCCGTAATGCTGCAGCAGGCTCGTTGTTACCCCATTTTCGCAATGCGCCGCCTGCAGGTGCTTATACTCCGGTTTCATTCCAGTTCACATTTTTTAATGCTTCAACCGTTACGTCAAAAGCGGTTGCGTATCGCTGCAATTTTTTAGCTGATAGTTTTTCAAAAACGCTGGGTTTTAAATGACGCTTTACCTGCCATTTCCAAAAACCGGTATAGGCCGACAGGATCTCTATATCCATCAGCTTTAGTTCCATGAAATATAACAGCGGGCTGGCTTCCTTATTCAGCACTTTTTGCCTGGCGCCGGCTACCTTTTTTTCAATGTCGCTCCAGGCAACATCTAATGCCTTTATTTTTACATCCCAGCCGGCACTCAGTTCTGTTACATACTTCCCATTTTCATCAACTGCATACGAAACTTCTTTCGTTACATTTTGCAAAGCACTGGGATCCTGGGGTATGTCTTCTTTTTTCATTGAGCAATTATTTTGCAATGCGAATTGTCCCGTGTCAGGTTTGGGCTATCAGCGATCAGCCTTCAGCCATTGGCAATCAGCCACGTCTCACGTCTCTCTTTTCACCTTTTCATCCCATCGTGAAACGATAAACCCGCACCCTGTAACCTGCAACTTGTAACTATCCCGATATGCTATTAGCCTCCCGCATTGCTTTCATTTCCACATTTCTCACATTCCTTAGCATACAGTCAATAAACCATACATATATGAAAAGCGTGAGCTTTCGGGAACCAGTAAAAGAATTTTATCGCCTTTTTTAAGCTTCCCGCTATGAAATAATTCATCAATCATCATATACACCGATGCCGCGCCTACGTTGCCCACGGTACTTAAGTTAACGAACCATTTTTCATACGGAATACCGATGCCATTGTATTCTAACCGCTCATATATCTTGCTTTTAAAAAAGTTGCTGGACATATGGGGCAGAAAATAATCTATATCATCAGGCGTTAATCCCTTCTTCTCAAATAATTGTTTCAGCTTAATGCCACCCAGTGGAACGATGTGTTCGCTGAGCAGCTTTACATCCTGCTTAATGCTCATTACAGAATGCTCATTTATTTCATCCGGCGTATATTCTAAGAAACTTTTCAGGGTTCCGTCTTCGAGCTTTTCGCCGGCCATATACATGCAGGTTTCCATTTCCTGCGCGTAAGAAACGCCTTCCAGCCATTCGATGCGAAGCGTTAAGCCTTTTTCATTTTTTTTGTCTGATAATAAAAATGCCGATGCGCCGTCCGATAACATCCATCTTAAAAACTCTTTCTCAAAGCTGATATAAGGGTTTTCTTCCAGTTCGATCAGCTTCTGCACCTCATCTTCAAATTTCTCTGCACGCAGTGATGCCGACATTCTTTCTGACCCGGTAGCCACAGCGGTTGTAAGCTCCCCTGTTTTGATGGCCATGTACGCATATTTAAGCGCATGCATACCCGCACAGCAAACACCGGAAGGTGAAACCACTTCTATAGCGCCGCTTTCCGGAAGCCAGCCATGAACCATTACCCCATGAGAGGGCATCAGTTGATCGGGAGAGGAGGTGCCGCATGACAATAGTTGAACAGATTTTATATCATCCGGGGCGCCATTAAATAAAGACTTTACGGCCAGGGCCGCCATCTCTGCGTTAGTATGGGTTACCTTTCCTCCTTTTTCCAGTGCGTAGTACCTGTTGGTAATTCCATTATTGCGCAACACGATCCGCTTAGACTTGGACGGCTTGTTATTAATATAGCCCAGGTATTCCTCCATCTCATCATTTGAAACAGGGCTGTTGGGAAAAAAACTGGCTGTTCTTGTAATATAAACTTCGTTCAATGACATTTTCTTCAAGTATGAAATTCAAAAATAGAATATTATCAAATACAATTAACAGTTATATCGTTGTCTGTCAATTACTTCAGGGACACACCTGCATAATATTCTTTTTGTCGTTTTATCCGCTTACCCAGAAAGGGTTTAAAAAACAAAGCGTCAACCAGTAAAATAACAGGCGCCGCAATACAAAGAGCAATTAAAAGATAATATTTGAATGCAACAAGTAAGGCGCGTCTTTTTTTGCTGCCATTAATGATTTTCGACCATATCGAAAATATGCGACCTGCTTTTCGTTCAATGAACATCAGGTTGTATTTTACGTTTACCGCCTGTTGCTGCAGCAAGTGGGCCTGCAGATCGTGCCACTCATTTTTTTGTAAATGAGTGTTTACCGTTTGGCCAAACAAAGCGGCATTGGCAATGTCTTCATCCGATACGCCGGGTTTGGGGAATATCCCCCATTTCCTGTCTTTTTTGCCGGTAAGCATCCAGTAAAGGATCGTTACCAGGCTGATATAGTTATTATGCCGGTCTACCAGCGCAATGTTTCCCGCCAGGTTTGCACCGGCTTCTTTAAGCAGCTTTTTTACTTTCTCCTGGGCGTTGATCCACATATTCCTGCATCCGCTGATCGTAACCACCGGCGTATTGTTAAGTATGGCTTTAAATAACCGATGCCGTAGCAATGAGCCGGCAGGAATGCTTGGCGATAAAAACCAGGGCTGATAACCCAGTATGATCAAGTCGTATTGTGCTTCTTTAAAAGTAAAGGGTTCCAGTGCTGTGGGAATGCCATCCACACTCTCCGGCATAGCGTCAAAAAACAGGGCGGACGTCCATGGAAAAGGAAACGGTTTGGCAGGGTAAATGCGCACTTTCTCTACGGTAATATCGGCAGCGGATGCCAGCGGCTTGGTAAAATGATCAATAATACTTTCCATTTGGCCGGATTGCGTAAAATAAACGGCTAAAACTTTTTTACTCATACTTGCCGGGGATTAGAAGTCTTGGGGTGATAAAACTTTAGATGATTTGCTGTAATCAAGGATAGCTTTTTGAACGCTTTCCGGAACAGATCTGAAATGCTCAACCAGGTATTGACGATCTTCCTCTAATTGTTGGTCATAATGGAGTATTTTGGGCGCCTTTTCCTGTATCATCAGCCGGAGGAACCGGAATTCGGCATTACCGGCATTTGCAGCGATCATGCTATCTAATTTTTCCCTCCCTGCCTTAAATGTTTTGAGTTTGTGGGATGCGCCTTTGATCAGTCCTGCTTTTTTCATCATTAATGCGCCTTCAAAAGCATCTTTTTGCCCGTGTGCGCTTTGGCTTATAATATCCAATTGTTTTTCAATACCGTTAATATCTGCGCTGGTAAAGGCCGCATAATAAGCCTTGCGGTTAAAATCAACGGAATTGCTTTGAGCAGGCAGCAATTGCGATGTGAACAATAATAATATTACCGTAAAGAATGAAGGTGCAAACACTGATCTTTTTAATGTAAACATACAGGCGTCAAATATAATAAGAATAATATTTTTTAGCTACATGCAATTTTAATGAGGCTGTGAAACGAGAAGTGGTATAAGTTAAAACAATTATGTTAACGACTGTTTAAAAACTGTGCCATACAGCATAATAAGTTATGATATCTTTCTTTCGGTGTTATCTTTGCCACATCAAATTAAAAATTGTTATGATGAAAAAATTGTTATGCATGACCCTGATCGCAACGGGTATCAGCGTTGCCGCCACAGCACAGGGAGATTACAGAAGCGCTATAGGTATACGTATAGCGCCGGAATCTTATTATGACCTTTTTGCGTTTTCCTATAAAACCTTTGTTAGCGATGCCGGAGCTTTTGAATTGAATGCCGGGGGAGGAACTAAGGGATACTATTATACTAATAACAGGTATCGTCCGTTCAGTCTTTCTGTATCAGCAGGATATCAGCACCATTTTGATATACCGGTAACCGGGTTGAAATGGTTTGTAGGCGGAGGTTTAACAGGCTATAATGCATTTTCAGGAGAAAACAGGTATAAGGGCTTTGGATTCGGGTTCTATCCAACAGGAGGCTTGGATTATAAGTTCCCTTCTATACCGTTGAATTTAACTGCGGATTATAGGCCAACTATATTTTTCACCCGTCCCGATTATTATGATTCTTTTCATGCCTCTAATTTTGGTATAGCGGCACGCTATGTTATTGGCGGCAGGTAAAATTGTATTTATAAATGTAAAACGCCCCGGACTAATCATTATCCGGGGCGTTTATTTTGATATGCTTCTGTTTCTACTGTGCTTAGGTGTTTTTTTAACACATAGGCACATAGGTGCACATAGTTTTTTTGCATTCTCTATTGTGTTTCTGTGCTTCTGCTGTGTCTAATGTGTTTAGTTTTTTCCTGACCACATAGGATCATAGGCACATAGGTTCACATAGTTTTTTTGTATTCTCTATTGTGTTTCTGTGCTTCTGCTGTGTCTATGTGTTTAGTTTTTTCCTGACCCCATAGGATCATAGGCACATAGGTGCGCATAGTTTTTTGTATTCTCTATTGTGTTCTTATGTTTCTATTGTGTCTATGTGTTTAGTTTTTTCTGTAACACATAGGATCATAGGCACATAGGTGCACATAGTTTTGTGCTCTCTATTGTGTTCCTATGTTTCTACTGTTCCTATGTGTTTAACGTATTTTTTCATCTTCCTTTTTTATCAATGAGGTCAAATAACAGCTCCGGCTCGTTAGTGGTAATATAATCAAATTTATTATTGATGAACCACTCCATGTCTTCTGCATTGTTTACCGTCCAAACATTCAGGTTCACTCCCAATTTCTGAGCGTCTGCGATCCAACTGTTATTCTTTTTAAAAACAGCGTAATGATAGTCTACCCCCCAGATCTTATCCGCTGCCAGTTGCTCCGGCGTCTTCTCTCCGTTAAGATAGGCGGTTTTGGCGCCGGGTTGCAGTTCCAGTATTTTTTTGAGTATATCATAATCGAAGCTGATATACATGATCCACGGTTCGGCCCTGAGCTGCTTTACCAGCGTCACCACTTTTTCCGCGAGGTACTGTCCCCGTTCTTTGCTTATGGTGGAGGGCTTGATCTCCAGTACCATCATGGTTTTGGTTTGCTGCATGCCTTCCTTCAGGTAATGATATACCGTGGGCAGCATTTCGCCATTGGATAGTTTTGTTGCGGATAATTCGGCATAGGTGCTTTTTTCAATGGTTAGCCCTGCATAATGTGCATCGTGGTTAACCACCAGGCTGTCATCTGCCGTAAGATGCACATCAAACTCTGAGCCGGTACAACCTATCCGCACCGCTTCTTTTAATGAGGCAATAGAGTTTTCAGGCAGGTTGTTTTTCTTCCAGGCGCCACGATGGGCAACAACAATATTAGGCGCAAACGACAGGGAAGCAGCCGTGTTTTTTTTAGTGGACATACAACCGTTTGATAATAACAAAAAAAATACAGCAGGAAGTAAAAAAATCTTTTTCATTTTGTAATTATTTCAGTGATAACAGTAAAAGCTAATCTTAAGCCGGAATTTCTATGAGTTGTAAAGATCAGTGAATATTTTATAAATATAAAGAGGAAGCCCTGGACGTAAAAAATTCTAATCGTGGCTGTCAGCGGTCAGCAGTTAGCGATCAGTAAGAAAATACCGGATCTGAAACGGTTTTCCGTATACTCACATTTTCCATATTCACCCGCAGTCTGACGCTCCTTTCATTTTCAAACCAGCCTGCCGGCTGGCAGATTTCCACATTTCCGCATTTTCAAATTATCTCCTTGCAGCTTTTGCCGTAACTTGCACCCATGCAACAATACCTGCAGTTACTTCAGCATATTATGGATAGCGGTGTGCAAAAGCACGACCGTACGGGAACAGGCACCATCAGTTGTTTCGGCTACCAGGCAAGGTTTGATCTGCGTAAGGGATTTCCGCTGGTAACCACCAAAAAGCTACACCTGAGAAGCATTATATACGAATTGCTGTGGTTTTTAAAAGGCGATACCAATATCAAATATCTTAATGAGCATAAGGTAAGCATCTGGAATGAATGGGCCGACAGTAATGGTGAATTAGGCCCGGTATATGGCAAGCAATGGCGTAGTTGGGAAGGGGCAAACGGACAAACCATTGACCAGATCAGGGAGGTAATTGACCAGATCAAAAAAAATCCGGACAGCCGCAGGCTCATTGTAAGTGCATGGAATGTAGCCGATCTTCCCAAAATGGCTTTGATGCCTTGTCATAACATGTTCCAGTTTTATGTAGCTGAGCCGAAAGGCGGAGGAAAGCCTGCCCTTTCCTGCCAGTTGTACCAGCGGTCTGCCGATGTTTTCCTGGGCGTGCCTTTTAATATTGCTTCCTATGCGCTGCTTACGCTAATGATTGCGCAGGTTTGCAGCCTTGAACCGGGTGAATTTATACATACCTTCGGCGATGTGCATTTATATAACAATCATATTGAACAGGCAAAGCTACAATTATCGCGTACGCCTTATGCGTTGCCCGTAATGCGGCTGAACCCGGAAGTGAAGGATATTTTTGATTTTACATTCGAAGATTTTACGCTCGAAAACTACCAGCATCATCCGGCCATAAAAGCGCCGGTGGCGGTATAGGGATTTATAGTTTATTGTTTGTTGTTTACCGTTGGTTCGCTTCGGATTTGAACGTCATTGCGAGACCCTACACAGATATGAATGATGCGTACTATTTTGTAAGGGTCGAAGCAATCCCCTGATTGGGATACGGTTTATAATCTGTAAATGGAATTACTACTTTCATTTACAGTTTGTCGTTTATGATTTACCGTTGGCATTTCGTTTCGGATTTCGGATTTTTGACTTCGGGCTTTGAAATTATTTGTTTTTTGTTATTTGGTTCTTTGTATTGAATTATTAGGATATGATTATATCGCTCATCGTGGCTGCTTCGGAAAACAATGCCATCGGCAACAATAATGAACTGCTGTGGCGTTTGCCCAACGATATGAAGTTCTTTAAGAACACTACCTGGGGCATGCCGGTGATCATGGGCAGGAAAACTTACGTGTCTATGGCAGCCGAGCCTTTGCCGGGAAGATATAATATTGTTATTACCCGCCGGCACGATCACGGCATTCACCGCGATGATGTGTGGGTAGTAAGCTCGGTGGAAGAAGCGCTGGCAAAAGCGGCAGAAACCGACTGCAAAGAAGCTTTTATAGCCGGTGGCGGACAGATATACCAGCTTTTTTTGCCGCTTGCACATAAAATTTATATAACCAGGGTACATGCGGTATTGGAAGGCGACACTTTTTTCCCGGCAATAAACGAACAGCAATGGGAAAAAGTGTACAACCTTGATTTCGCGGCCGATGACCGTCATGCATATGCTTATTCCTTTCAAACCTGGATAAGAAAGCAATAAGATTTCTTTTTTTGGGGTGCTGTCCATAGCTTTAACACGGATGTACAATAAATTCCAGCTCGCTTTTAAATATCTTCAATACTATGGCGCCGCCGCTAATGGCAGCGGGCATGGCGTGCATTCGCCTTTCGTGTTTGAGTTTATTACAAAAGTATTAAACGATAAGCGCTTTTTTTATGCCTACGACCGGGTAGAGCGTTTGAGGGCACATGTGCTGCTTAACGATGAAAAGATTGAAGTGCAGGATTATGGCGCCGGATCTGCGGTTATGGCTTCCCGTAACAGGAAGGTGAAAGATATTGCCAGGTGGTCGCTTAAATCGGCCAAATACGCCCGGCTGCTTTTCCGGATGGTTAATTATTACCAGCCCCAAACCGTTGTTGAGCTGGGCACTGCTTTGGGCATTACCACTGCCTATCTTGCATCGGCAAATACATCTGCTCAGGTATATACATTAGAAGGTGCACCGGCTATAGCGGCGTTGGCCAGGCAGCATTTTGCGCAGCTCAGGCTTTCTAATATCCATTTAACCGTGGGTAACTTTGATGATACCCTGCGAACTGTTCTGGCAAAAGCCGGTAAAGCAGATTTTGCTTTTATAGACGGCAATCATCGAATGGAGCCAACACTGCGCTATTTTAACTGGCTGTTGCCTTATGTGCAACCCGGTTCCCTGTTTGTTTTTGATGATATACACTGGAGCGCTGAAATGGAAGCAGCGTGGCGCGTTATCCGGTCTCATCCTTTAGTTACCTGTAGCATTGACCTGTTTTTTATAGGCGTTGTTTTTTTTACACCCGGCTTTAAGGAGAAGCAACATTTTAGCATAAGGTTTTAGATTGTAAGTCCTTTTTTCCCTGAAAATCTTTACATTCATTTTATGATCGCAGGTATACTCAAAGAACCTACCGGAGAAAACAGGGTGTCGTTGTTACCCGAAGAGGCAGAAGCGCTGGCCAAGAGGAATGTGGAAGTACGGGTAGAAAGCGGAGCAGGGGATGCTGCCTTCGCTGATGAACACGCATATCATGCAAAAGGCGTTTCTTCTTATGCAAGAAACGCATTGCTTTCCCAATGCGATATTATTCTTTCTATTCACGGAATTGTGCCGGAAGAAATAAGTACAATAAAAAAAGGAGCCATTGTACTGGGTGTTTTGCAACCCCTTTATGCCGGGGCTTTGATGCAGCAATATGCGGATGCCGGCGTTACGGTTTTTAGTATGGATATGCTGCCCCGCACCTCCCGCGCACAAAGTATGGATGTACTGAGCAGCCAGGCCAATATCGCGGGCTATAAAGCAGTATTAACCGCCGCTAATCATTATGGAAGATATTTTCCCATGTTCATGACGGCTGCCGGCAGCATTGCGCCTGCAAGGGTATTGATTTTGGGTGCAGGCGTGGCAGGGTTGCAGGCCATAGCAACCGCAAAAAGGCTGGGCGCCGTGGTAGAAGTATTCGACACCAGGCCTGCGGTTAAGGAAGAAGTAATGAGCCTGGGAGCTAAATTTATTGAAGTGGAAGGCGTTGCCGATGCCAGTGAAGCCGGGGGCTACGCTGTTGATCAACCGGATGAATACAAACTCAGGCAGCAGCAAAAAATTGCAGACCATATTGCCAGGGCTGATATAGTAATTACTACGGCCCAGATACCGGGTAAAAAAGCACCATTGCTCATTACGGAAGATATGCTGAAAACCATGCGCAACGGTTCGGTAATTGTTGACATCGCCGCCGAAACCGGTGGCAATACGCCATTTACAAAAAACGAAGAAACCATACGTTATAATGGCGTGAGCATTATTGGCAATTCCGGTCTCCCATCATCCATGCCCTCTGATGCCAGTAAATTATATGGCAGGAATATCCTGAATTTCCTGTATCTCCTGATTGATAAAGAAGGCAAATTAAATCTCAGTTTCAACGACGACCTGGTGAAAGGAACATGCGTGGTATATAACGGGGAGATCGTAAATGAAAAGATCAGAAATGTAATATAACTATATATGGAAGCATTACTTTCTTTTATTTCGCAGCATCAGCAAATGATCTATATCGTTATACTGATGGTGTTTGTGGGCATTGAAGTAATAGGACGGGTACCTGCCGTATTGCATACACCCCTGATGAGCGGCGCCAATGCCATTCACGGCGTAGTGATCATCGGCGCTATTATTGTAATGGGCCAGGCGGCAAAAGATAATTATCCCGCGCTGGTGCTGGGCTTTCTGGCCGTAATATTAGGCACTTTAAATGTGGTAGGCGGATTTGTGGTAACAGACAGGATGCTGGAAATGTTTAAGGGAAATAAAAATTCAAAGAACCAAAAAACAAGAACCAAATAAAGTTAAAAATAAAAAAATAAAAAATAAATTAGAGCATAAAATAACCTATTCATCTCACCAAACTCCTGCATATTGGAAAGGCAACAAAATAAATATGACCTGGAAGAAAGAACAGCGGTTTTTGCGGAACGGGTCAGAGACTTCTGTTTAAAATTACCAAGGAATAGTATAAATGCCGAATATGTGTCACAATTAATCCGGGCGGGTAGTTCGCCGGGTGCTAATTATATTGAAGCGAATGAAAGCATAGGTGATAAGGATTTTAAGATGAAAATTAAAACATGCCGGAGAGAAGCAAAAGAATCTGCGTATTGGTTAAGACTTGTTATAACCGATCATTCTTCTGAAATGGAAAATGAAAGGCTTGGATTGAGGCAGGAAGCAAAAGAGTTTATTTTGATATTTTCTGCTATTTTGAAAAAAAGAGGGGAATGATCAGGATCAGGCCTTTTGAATTTAATATTTATTATTTTTTTGTTATTTTTTTTTTGCTATTTGAGATTTCAAACTTAGAATGTGGCAGCTATATTAACAATCATTTACCTCCTCGCCTCCATTACCTTCATCATTGGGTTAAAGATGCTGGCGCATCCGGCCAGGGCGCGGAGGGGAAACCTTATAGCCGCTGCCGGGATGGCTGCCGCTATTGCGGGAACGATCTTTTTGTACAAAGATGAAGAGGGAAATTTCCTGCAAAATTATACATGGATATTTGGAGGATTAATAATTGGAGGTATAGCGGGAACGGTTGCCGCACGCAAAGTGAAAATGACGGCTATGCCCGAGATGGTGAGCATATTCAACGGAATGGGGGGCGCCTGCGCGGCTTTAATATCGGTGGTGGAATTCGGGCATCTTATGGACGGACTGCAATCGGTACCAGGACTAACCGCCATTGATATAACTTTTCAGGCAGGGTTGCGGCAGCAACTGCTGATCATTTTGGCCGGACTTGTTATCGGGAGCATATCCTTTGCCGGTAGTATGATAGCCTGGGGCAAGCTTAATGGTAAGATCAGGGATTTTATTTTTACAGGACAGCATATTTTTAATATTGTTCTGCTGCTGGTTATTTTTTTTATGGCGCTGTACCTCGTTGGCTGGCTGCCGGCAAGTGGTGTTTTGCTGTTTTATATTATCCTGGGCTTATCCCTGCTGTATGGCGTTTTTTTTGTGATGCCTATCGGCGGAGCAGATATGCCGGTGGTTATTTCGTTGCTCAATTCTTTTACCGGCGTGGCTGCGGCCTGCGGAGGCTTTTTATATAACAATAAAGCCATGCTAACAGGTGGAATATTAGTTGGCGCGGCGGGTACATTGTTAACCATCTTGATGTGCAAGGCCATGAACCGTTCGCTGCTCAATGTGCTGATTGGCTCTTTTGGAACTGGTCATAAAGGCGCGGCGGGAGCTAAAGCGGAAGGGGGCGCCGCCTACAAAGAGATATCGCTGAGCGATGCGGCAATGGTAATGAACTATGCCCATAAGGTCATTATTGTTCCGGGCTATGGGTTGGCTGTGGCGCAGGCCCAGCATACCTGTCATGAGCTGGAAAAGCTGCTCGAATCGAAAGGCGTGGAAGTTACCTATGCCATACATCCTGTGGCCGGCCGCATGCCCGGTCATATGAATGTGCTGCTGGCAGAGGCCGATGTGAGCTACGATAAGCTGCAGGAAATGGAACAGGCCAATAACGATTTTCCCTCCACCGATGTGGTACTGATCTTAGGAGCGAATGATGTAGTTAACCCTGCCGCTAAAAATGATCCTGCTTCTCCTATTTATGGCATGCCCATATTGGATGTGGAGCTGGCAAAAACCGTTATTGTAAACAAGCGGAGCATGAAACCGGGGTACGCCGGCATAGAGAACGATCTTTTTTTTCAGCCAAAAGCATCCATGCTGTTTGGCGACGCCAAGAAAGTGCTGCAGGACCTGATCAGTGAGCTGAAGGAATTATAGTACCGTTAAAAATAGTTCCTGCAAAGCCATCCTGTAATAATGCGTAATATATTTGCAGCTTAAAACCGGATCATTATTTGCACCTTCCTGCCGCATTCATAAACAGCTTACAAAACGCTGAAGGCTTTTCCAAAGAAGCTTTTGAGCAGGAACATGCATCGCCTGTAAAGGTTACTTCTATCCGTACCAATCCTTTTAAATGGCGGCAACCGCGCTTACCCCTTACCCCTTACCCCTTACCACTACCTTCTCCGGTTCCCTGGTGCAGTACCGGTTTCTATCTTTCGGAGCGGCCTTCCTTTACCCTTGATCCTTTGTTTCATGCCGGGTGCTACTATGTGCAGGAAGCCGCTTCCATGTTCTTAGAGCAGTTCGTAAAAGCTGTGTATCCCGATCATGCCACAGCAAGATACAAAGTACTTGATTTGTGTGCCGCTCCCGGGGGTAAAGCAACGCACCTTTCGGCCCTGTTTCCCGAAGGTTTAATAGTAGCCAATGAAGTGATTAAAACAAGAGCAGGTGCTTTAACGGAGAACGCAGTGAAATGGGGAAAGGAAAATATAGTGGTAACGAGCAATGACGCGTCAGACTTTAAAGAACTGCAGGGTTATTTTGATATGATTGTAGTGGATGCCCCCTGCAGCGGCAGCGGCATGTTTCGAAAAGATCCAGATGCCATTGCAGAATGGTCGCTGCAAAATGTAGGGCTTTGCAGTAAACGGCAGCAGCGTATTGTAGAGGATAGCTGGCCAGCGTTAAAAGAGAACGGGATATTGATCTATTCTACCTGTTCTTATTCGGTGGAGGAAAATGAAGCGGTTGTAGACCGGATAGCAGAAATCTTTGATGTAGAAACGATACCTGTTCCCGGTGCAACCGGTTGGGGAATTGTGGAAACGGTTTCTGAGCAAAAGCATATGTATGGTTATCGTTTTTACCCCGATAAAGTAAAAGGTGAAGGTTTTTTTATTGCATGTATGCGAAAGAAAGAAGCGGTTGCTGCGCAAATACCAAAACCTAAAAAATTCATAATGGCTTCAAAGCAGGAGCAAAATGCGATTTCTGCCTATTTAACGGCTCCGGAACAATTTGAGCTGGTGCGTTCCAACGATGAGGTTAAGGTGCTGAAAAAGAATGATACGGAAGACCTTGCTGTACTTTTTTCGGTATTGTATATAAAGAAGCTTGGTATTAAGGCGGGCAGGGTAATGAGAAATGAGCTTATTCCATCGCATGACCTGGCGCTCAGCACTATTATTACAATGAACCTGAAGGCAATAGATGCAGACAATGAAGCTGCTTTGGATTATTTACGGAAAAAAGATATTCCGGCAGGCAACGCTGCGGGGGGCTGGAACGTCGTAAGATTTATGGGATATAACCTGGGGTGGGTTAAAGTATTACCCAACAGGGTAAATAACTATTATCCTTCTCCTTTTCGCATATTAAAGCATTGATTTTCACGTTATATCATGCAGTATACATTTTTTACTTATTTTCGTAAGTGCTGAAAATAAATAATATCTGATGAAAAAACTGGTTATTGTATTGCTCTCATTTGGTATTGCGCTTGCACTTAAAGCACAGCCTGCAGACCTTATTATTCAATCAGAGAATAGTAAACTCTTTATTAATCATACAGTTGAGCCAAAGGAAAATCTTTATAGCATCGGTCGGTTATACAATATCAGCCCGAAGGAAATAGCACCTTTTAATGGATTGTCTTTAAACAGCGGGCTGGAAATTGACCAGGAGCTTAAAATACCATTGCAGGTTACCAACTTTACACAACACGGCACAGCAGCCGCCGATGAAGTTTTTGTTCCGTTATATCATATTGTTGCCCAAAAAGAGGGCTTATACCGCATAGGGCAAAACTTTAATAAAGTAAGTGTAAGCGACCTTAAAACCTGGAACAACCTGAGCTCGGAAACGATCAGTAACGGGCAGGCGCTGGTTGTGGGTTTTCTCAGGGTTAAAACAAATCAGTCTGCCCTGGCAGCTAAGGGTATAAAGCGCATAGGCGGTAATGTTGCCCATACACCGGCAGTAGCTCCGCCGGCAACTACCCGGCCGGTTGAGGAACCTGTGGTAAAAGCCGTTGAAACTGCTCAAAATACTGCATTGCAAAGCGATACAGAAGGAGCGGGTTTTTTTAAGAACAGCTATCGCGAGCAGGCGGGAAGCTTTAATGCATTTAAGCGTGAGATGGGAGAAGCCGCTGTTTTTAAAAGCACGAGTGGCTGGCAGGATGCCAAATATTATGCTTTAATGAACAATATTACGCCCGGCACCATTGTACGTATCACCAACGCCAATAATAAGCGTATTATATTTGCCAAAGTGCTGGGCGAGCTTCCTCCAGGCAGGGAAAACGAGGGGCTGCTTATCCGCATCAGCAATGCAGCGGCTGCGGAACTCAAGATCAGCGATAAAGATCCGAAATTTTCTGCTGAAGTAGCTTATGCGAAAGACGGGCGCTGATGCAGCCGCAATGGCTTAAGCGTTGTATTTTACAGCATTATGTGGCTTAAAGCACGTACATGTAGCAAAAAATATTTGAAATTTAATTGTGTAAGCTGCCGGAACGGTAATGCCGGCAGTAATAGTAATCGTATTCGTTTTTAGCAGGAATCTTTCTGCATCCTTCAAAAAAAAATCGGTATGTTCGGGTATGCGGGCGATTACCATCTCTCTGTTCACATACGAAGTAGGCAGGTATGGTAACTTAACGCTCCTTCAGAATCCGGCTTAAACAGGAGACCGGGTGCTGTTCCGAAAACATTGCAGTGATATTTATTGCAAAACGCTTAATTTAGTTATGCACCTCAACTATTTACGCTTTGTGTAGCGATGATCTATATAACGAGAAAGAGCTACTATACATGAATAGGTCTAATAATTTGATTGCTTAAAAATCGTATGTATGTCAGAAAAGAAAAACAGATCCCGCAGGAGCTTTATTAAAAATACAGCTTTGGGCGCCGCGGGCTTTATGATCGTCCCCCGCAATGTTCTGGGTAAAGGTATTACAGCACCGAGCGATAAATTAATTATTGCCGGCGTGGGAGCAGGAGGCAAGGGCCGCTCCGATCTCGCTAATTTTTATAAAAGCGAAAAAGCAGAAATAGGTTTTTTGTGCGATGTGGATGACCGCATGGCTGAAGAATCCCGGAAAAGGTTTCCCAAGGCCAAGTATTATAAAGACTGGAGGGAAATGCTTGATAAAGAGGCCAAATCATTTGATGCCGTTTCAGTGTCTACGCCCGATCACACCCACGCTGTAGTGGCGATGGCTGCTATGCGCAGAAAAAAGCATGTGTATGTGCAAAAGCCACTCACACATGATATTTATGAGGCGAGGATGCTTACTGAAGCAGCCGATAAATTTAAAGTGGTAACCCAAATGGGCAACCAGGGCGCTTCGGGTGATGGTGTACGCCAGATGCAGGAATGGTTTGATGCGGGAATAATCGGCGATGTGCATACGGTATACATATTTACTAACAGGCCAATTTGGCCGCAAGGCATTCCCTGGCCTTCCGGAAAGCCACCCGTTCCTAAGGAATTAGACTGGAATTTATGGCTGGGCACCGCACCGCAGAAGGATTATGTAGACGGCCTGATACCCGGTAGCTGGCGTGGCTGGTGGGATTACGGCACCGGCGCCCTGGGCGATCTCGGTTGTCACCTGATGGAAGCTCCATTCAGAATATTGGGTTTGGAGTATGCGCTCGACGTGCAGGCATCTGTAACCAGCGTATTCACAGCTTTTGGTAAGCGCGGATATTTCCCCGATAGTTTTCCGCCGTCAAGTCATGCTACGCTCACTTTCCCCAAAACATCAAAAACAAAAGGCCAGGTAATTATGCACTGGATGGATGGTGGTATTAAGCCGGAGCGTCCGGAAGAGCTGGGTGCCAACGAAGTGTTTGGCGATGGCAACAGCGGTATTCTGTTTATAGGCACCAAAGGTAAAATGATGGCGAGCGAATATGCAGCCAATCCGCGGTTGTTACCGCTTACAAGAAATGACGAAGTAAAAGTACCGCAAACAATAAAACGTGTTCCGGGGAGCGCAGACGGGCATTATGCACAATGGGTAGAAGGTTGTATAGCCGGCTATGGCAATATGGAGCTGAGCTCTCCCTTTAAAAAGGCAGGACCGCTTACCGAAGCTATATTAATGGCCAATCTCGGTATAAGGGCGGCTGATACTCCCAAGCCAAGAGCCAATGGTAGGGGCAATGATTATCCGGGCGCCAATATGAAATTGCTGTGGGATTATAAAAATATGCGTGTTACCAACCTTGAAGAAGTAAATCGTTTTGTAAAACGCGAATACCGCCAGGGATGGACATTGGATTTTTAATATGTAAAAGAGGCTGTCTCAAAAGAGCCGCTATAGAAGATATGCCACTAAGACACTAACCTGCCTGCCGGTAGGCAGGGACACAAAGTCCTGATCTTCAGGTTTTATTTTCTTCGTGTTTTCGTGACTTCGTGGCAAAATATTGCTTTCGAGACAGCCTCTTTTCATTACCATTCATTTTAAAGTTTGATCATGAAAAAAAATATTTTCTTTCTTGCAGCAGTGCTGCTGCTTGCCGCCTGCAGCAGCCAGAATAAAATAAAAGACAGCAGCAAGGACAGCCATAGCGATCAATGGATCAGCCTCTTTGATGGTAAATCAATGGATGGCTGGAAAGAAAGCGAAGGGCCTTCGTTCAGCATTGAAAATGGCGCCATAAAAGTTGCAGGAAAACGCTCCCATCTGTATTATGTCGGGCCGGTGAACGATCATAACTTCAAAGATTTTGAGATCAGGATGCAGGTTATGACGCGTGCCAACTCCAATTCAGGCGTTTATTTTCATACCAGGTTTCAGCAGAAAGGTTTTCCGGATGATGGTTTTGAAGTGCAGGTAAACAATTCACACCGAGACTGGAAAAGAACCGCGGGGTTATATGATATTAAAGATACGGCGGCCACTTTTGTAAAAGATGACGAATGGTTCGAACTGGGTATTCGGGTTGAAGGCAAACATGTTATTACCAGGATCAACGGGCAAACCATCATTGACTGGACGGAACCCGAAAATGCTGTTGCACCAAAAGGACATCCCGGCCGTTTAATAAAACCCGGCACATTTGCATTCCAGGCGCACGACCCTAACAGCGTGGTGTATTATAAAGATATAATGGTGAAGCCGTTGCCTTAGGTTAGGCATTGGGGGAGATACCTCCATTCGCCGGCAATACAAGCCGCTATGCAGGGTGTGAGGTGCCCGGCAGGGTTTCCAACCTTTCAAAGAAACCCTGCGTTATACCTCATCAGCCGGGTACCTGATTCCCGCTTTACTTCTAATTTCGTCCATTACCTCCATCAACACCAAAGTGTCGGCATGTGTCATTACCGGGCTTTCGGTTAGGCCTTTGCGTAAGCATTCACCCACATGCCGTGCTTCGTAGTGATAGCCAAATCCTTCTGTAAGCTGCGTGGGGATGATGGTTTTACTGTCTGCTCTCCCGGGATAAAATTCAATAGTGGTATCCGGTGTATAAAAGCGATGGGTAAGGCGTATCCTGCCCTTATTGCCGCTAATGTCGGCTTCTGTGGCAAGATGAGCGTAGTAGGAAGAAAAAAGCTGTGCCATGGCGCCGTTGTTATAACGAAATAAAATAGCACACTGCTCATCCACATTGGTAGCAGCGGGCGTCATGCTGGCTTCAATATGATCTGGTTTTCCCAAAGCCGACAGGGCATAAAAAACATTATATATACCAATATCCAGCAGGGTGCCGCCACCCAGCGCAGGATTATACAGCCGGTCGGCAACAGGCGCCTGCGGTATGAAGCCAAAGTTGATGAGCACATTTTTTATTTCACCCAATTGCCCGTTACGGATCATTTCCATCATTTTTTGCCAGGGGGGCGTAAATTTCGACCACAGGGCCTCCATCAAAAATACCTGCTGTGCTTTGGCTGCCGCTATCATTTCTTTTGCCTGCCGGGCATTCAGCGCAAATGCTTTCTCGCACAATACCGCTTTGCCATGTTGCAGGCAAAGCAGGGCATGCGCATAATGCAGTCCGTGTGGTGTGGCAATGTATATTACATCTATATCAGGGTTTTGTACCAAAGCCTCATAATTGTTGTACTGCACGGCTGCAGGATATAAGCCGGAAAATAATTCAGCATTGGCTTTGCCGCGTGAGGCAATGGCGTACAGTTCAGCATCTTCCACCAGCTTCAGATCGGACGCAAATTTTTGTGCGATGCGCCCGGCGCCCAGTATGCCCCAGCGTATTTTTTTTGTCATATCAACTAAACGATTTTTTTATGGTTTTATAAACAGTTACTGCGCCGAAAGTATTTTCATTTGCGTGTACTCGTGTACGTTAATGCCCCTTTTACCGGATTTGGCCGCGGCAAGCATGGCTTTGGCTACATCCAGGGCTTCAATGGCCCGGTATTTTTTTAATGAACCTGCCAGCATAAAAGACAGTGTCGGCATAACTGACTGGGCGAGCTTTTCCCCTTTTCTTTTTTCTGCCCGATCGCCCAGCAAAAGGGATGGCCGGAAAATATGGAGCGATGCATAGGGGAGGGCATGAATGGCGGCCTCCATGCTACCCTTGAGATGCAGGTAAAAATTGGAGGATTTTTCATTGGCGCCTATTGCGGATACCACTAAGAATTGGGAGAACCCATTATCTATGCCCCATTGTGCGGCATGCACGGGTATATCAAAATCAATGCGGCGATACAGTGTTTTATCTCCCTTTACTTTTTCCATGGTTGTGCCGGTACAGCAAAAAATAGCATCTCCCTTTCCCAGGGCACTGTGGAAATTATCGTGATCATCAAAATCGGTGATGCGTACTTCAAGTTTGGGGTGCATAAAAGCAAATGGCTTTCTTACCAGCACCCTGATCCCGGTAAAATAGTCATCCGTTAATAGGAGGTGTAACAAGTGATTGCCGATTAATCCTGTTGCACCGAGCAGCACCGCTGTTTTTGCTTGCATGATTTTTGTATTTTGCAGTGAACAGATACCATATGCAGATCCGGGAAAATATTTCGCTAAGGCAATATAACACTTTTGGAATAGATGTGCGTGCCCGTTATTTCTCTTCCTTTGCCGGCATTGATTTGCTGGCCGAATGGATTGAAAGAAAACCAAGGGTAAAAAAAATAATCCTTGGTGGCGGCAGCAATATGCTGTTTACCAAAAATGTGGATGGGATCGTATTGAAGAATGAGATCATGGGTATTGAAGAGATAAAGGAAGACGACACCTATGTGTATGTTCGGGCAGGTGCGGGTGAAAACTGGCATCGCTTTGTGCAGTATTGTATACAGCGCAACTGGGCCGGACTCGAAAACCTGTCGCTGATACCAGGCAATGTGGGCGCCGCGCCTATGCAAAACATTGGCGCTTATGGGGTAGAATTGCAGGAGGTGTTTAACAGCTTAAGTGCGTATCACCTGCACGACAAAAAAGTGCACAATTTTACGGCAGGCGATTGTGCCTTTGGTTACCGGGAAAGTGTATTCAAAAAAAGGTATAAAGATCAGTTCATTATATTGAATGTAACTTTCCGGCTTCGCAAGCACCCGGTATTTCATACTTCCTATGGCGCTATCCGGGAAGAGCTGGAAAAGATGCAGGTAAAAGCGCTCAGCATCCGGGCTATTTCCCAGGCTGTGATCAATATCCGCTCTTCCAAACTACCCGACCCGGCAGTAATTGGCAATGCAGGCAGCTTTTTTAAGAACCCCGAAATTCCCCTAAAGCAATTTGAAGCTTTACGAAAAACATATCCTGCCATACCACATTATCCTGCCAGGCAATATCCCGCACCGGGTAAGGACGATCACGATTTTGTGAAGCTGGCAGCCGGTTGGCTTATTGAGCAGTGTGGCTGGAAAGGGTTTCGCCGCGGAGATGCCGGCGTGCATGCTAACCAGTCCCTGGTGCTGGTTAACTATGGTAAGGCTACGGGGAAAGATATCTACCATTTAAGCGGGGAGATTTTGCGCAGTGTGCATAAAAAATTTGGTATAGTGCTGGAGAGAGAGGTGAATATAGTATAGCATATACCATCTGCATGACTACCTAAGAAAATTTACCGGGCATGTATTGCAGTGCCGTTCGCATTTAGGACTACAGGTTACTTTGCAACCTAACCTATTTCACCCAACTCACTCCATAATACAATAACCGTTCTTCCATTTGTGCATACACTTTTTGCTTCAGCGTATCCATATCTCTTATGGTTAAGCCGGTTACATCAATTTCTTTCATAAATACGGCCCTGCTTTTTCCCGGTGTAAGCGACAATAATTTTCCATAAGGCATTCTGTTGAATACATCAAGAAACAAAACGGGCTTAACGGGGGTTTGCGTTTCAATGGCAATACGGAAAGCACCATCAAAAAAAGGCTTCAGGGCATTGCCTGTTTCATTAAATGTGCCTTCCGGAAATATCAGAATGGAAATACCTCTTCGCAGCACTGCTTTTAGTTTGCGTACGCTTCTGGAGCGATCCGCTGCATTATCGCGGTCAACGGTTACTATGGCATTCTTATAAATATACCCAAATACCGGGATGCCGGACGTTTCTTTTTTACCTAAAGCGCGTATGGGTTGCCGGTAGGTTTTAACAATTACGGCGGCGTCGAGAAAAGAAATATGGTTGCTGACGAAGATGTAGGATCTTTTTTTATCGTGTGGTGATTCGTATATATTCTTATGAAAAATACCCACCAGCGGAAACCATACGTCGCCCCATAGCATGCAAATGCGGTAGATGGCATTTCCTCCCCATACGGGGCCCGCCAGAGAAACAATGATTACAAAGGGAAATATAATAAGCATCAGCAATACAAACAAAAGTATGGCATACACATTGTAGAGCCGGCGGAGTGTTATAGCCAGGAGGTTCATGAACAGTCATGTTCTTTGTGATAAATAGCAACAGGCTCAGTTGCAGTTACATTGCCATTCTTCATTCATGTCTATGCAGGTAATCACTACCATACCGCGTTTTGAAGGAGCAAAAATAACACGAACCTGCTGATTGTCGCGTGTAATGCCTTCGAGCGCATATTTGGGATCGGGCTTCGCATGCAAATCGCTTTTACTGTAATTGATCTTTCCTTTTTGCAGTATTCCGGCTATTTCGCCTTCGTCTATATGCCTGCAATCCATCCGGCAGCGGGCATGACGGGTATAAATAAGCGGGGTAAGCGCACGGTTAAAGCCTCCGTTTTTTTCAACAGGCTGCTGTTGCGTTATGTTGTTGCTGTAATACAGCCAGAACAATCCGCAGCATACCAGCAGCGCAATAAGGTACCTGGCAAAACGTCCCTTCTTCATTTTGAGGTATTATAGTGCCCCATAATATCGGCGAGCGTAAGCAGCTCCGTTTGCTTATAAAGGTTATCCTTCGTATCGAAACATTTGGCCAGCTCTTCCAGCAAAAACTGGAAAATAAGCCTGTGATCCATAGGTTTAAAATAAGATGTGGTGATGGGAACGCCTATTTTTTTAAAATAACTTTCCACGTCTTTATGCGTGTATACCTGGCCGTTCATCGGATCTATGTAAAAATGTATGTTGTTATCATTTTCTTTTTTCGGGTTGAAGTAGTCGTAAGAGGTATCAAAATAAGCGAGCAGGTACTGGCGCGGTATTTTAATGGCTTTCACGGGAATATCCAGCAGCCCGCAAAGCAACTGGTATATGATGCCATTGATGATGGCGTTGCCGCGTTTGGTTTCCAGTACTTTATTGATGAGAAATTCTTCGGGGTGCTGGTAAGAAACCTCAACACCTTTAAATTTATAATAAGTGAAAAAAATGCGGTTAATGATATTTACCTGTTCCAGCGCTGTGAGATAGCTGTTGAGCTCAAGCCAGATATTGCGTTTTATTTTTTCTATTTCCTGGAATACGGGCGTATCTGCCATGTTAGGGTATTGGTATCTTGCAACCAGCAATGATCCTTCTAACAGGTCGTGACGGGTGGATTTTGTATATGCGGTAATATCCGCCTGTAATTCATGAAAATGAAGCCGGTTTATGAGCAGTCCTATTTTTTCCTGAACGATTTCATCAAGGGTGTTCTCCCATAAATGTTCCAGATTAGGAATGATGGGCCTGCCATAGCTTACGATCCGGTTGCTAACGGTATCAAACACCTCATGGTCCGGGTCATCTATAAGATGCAATAGCGCGTTTATTTCACGGGTTTCTTCCATGGGAAATGTTGAATAAGATATAGACGAATGTATCCGCCTTTTATTGTAAGAGAATCGGGATAAATATCGGTTGTGCAAACGGATATATACTATTCTTTTTTTCCACAGCAGGTGGACAAGTGGTGGTTAAGCGGGAGCCCGCGTATTTCAATTGCTGTATGGAATGCCGCTATTTTTGAAAAGTACTGGTGTTATAATACATTAATTTAATCGTATCGGCAGGGGCCGGTTTGCTGTTCCAGTGAGGATGTATGGCCAGCGCTGCCCCAAGTGCAGTAGCCTGCGCTATAGATGCTGCATATACTTCAATGCCCGGAAAGGCTTCTGCCAGCAAATGCATATACAGCGGGTTTTTGCCAAATCCTCCGTCAACAAAAATCCTTTTTACATCAGTGCCTTCCAGCACCAGCCCTGTAGCATTGATCTGCCTGCTCATAATATCCAGCATCAATTGGTGATAGGCCTGCTCATAGCTGGTGAATGCATGCAGGTCTCTTTCGGGAAAGACCGTTATGGAGGCGGCATCTTTTGCACGAACTTCAGGCTGCAACCGCAATGCATCAATAATGTTTTTGCTGAACTTTACCGTAGTATAATGATCGGTTTGCTTATTAAAATGCGCAGCCAGGCGTTTTACCTGTTGCTCGTGCTCGTATCCTGCAAATAAACGCGAGGCTTTTACCGGTCTGCCATGATAGGTTAAATAACACAGGCAGTCCTGCTGCAGCTCTTCCACCGTAAGAGGGCTGCTGTTAAACGGGTTGAAGCTGATAGACCATGTGCCCGTGGAGATCAGTACAAAGGGTTCCCGGAAATTAGTGAGATAGGGGATAAGCGCCGCTGAGCTATCGTGTAAACCAACGCCGGCCCTGATCTTTTTGCCTGAAAATATTATCTCTTTTACTATTTCATCTGAAGCAAAAACCGGCGGCAGCTTATCTATCAGGCCTTCCCTGTATACCCACTCGTGGTAATTGTGTTGCGGGAAATTCCAGAGGTTGGTATGGCAGCCAATGCTGGTAATATCGGAACAGGCTTTTGCGGTAAGCAGGTAGCTGATGTATTGCGGAAGATGCAGCGAGTACACGATCTGGTCGAACACAGTTTTTTGTTCATATTTTAAACGGTATAACTGCATGCCCGAATTTAAGCTGCCGAGTACGGGAGAAGCGGTATGTATAGAAAGCATGATCTCCCCTCCATACCTGCCGTAAAATTTCTTCTTTAAATCTTCGGGGTAAGGCTTCAGGTAATTGTATAATGGCGTTAAGGGATTGCCATTTTTGTCAATATGCACAAAGCTGGCGCCGTAAGAAGTGAAGTTAACAGCTACTATAGTAAATGCCTTTAACTCCGTTATTTCACTGAATGATTCCGTGATCCACCGGGTCAGCAGTTCTATGTTTTCACAGGGATACCCGTCCTCATCCGTTGTTTCGGGAAGCGTGGCGCTTTTTTCATATACTACTTCGTAAGCTTCGTTAAAGAGGAATACTTTTTTGTTGGTTTTGCCGATATCGTAAATGGCTATAACCGGCACACTATTGCTCATCATGGCGTAAAGATAGGAGGTAGGGGTTGAAAGACAAAAATCGGGCGTATTTCAATTTTTCGCTCCATGTACAACTTTCCGGTCGGTGAGACACCGACCGGTAGCGGGTTCTACAGGTGGGTGTCACCACCCACCTGCGAAAATTTGAAATGCGCCCCAAAAATCAGCGTATAAAAAGAGCATGTGTACAGGAGAAGAAGCATAAGCATAGGGTCTACTATTCACTCCTCACTATTCACCACTCCCATATTCTTTTTTACAATCCGGTGGCTACCGCTTTTGCTCCCCTGCTTTTGACAAGCTGCTCCCGTATCTTTTCCCTGCGGAACAGCGCTATAGGGTCTAACGCTCCGCCGGCACGGAGCCTGGCTTCGGCTACTAACGGTCGTACATCGGTTCTAAAGGCATGCTGCAGTATTTCCTGTGCTTTTACCACATCATTATTTTGGCGGGCTTCCTGCAGGGCTTTGCTGTCGGTTAATAGTGCCTGTGCATAAGCTATAAAAATGGCTTCAACCGACTGTGCCAGATCTTCCAGCGGATCTTTTACATTGTGCGATGCGTCAATCATCCAGCCAAGATCTGTAGCGTGGTTCATGCCTTTGGCATCCATACCCTCTACGAGCTCATTAAAGATGAGAAATAGCTGGTAGGGTTTAATACTGCCTGCTGTAAGGTCATCGTCTCCGTATTTGGAATCATTGAAATGAAAGCCGCCCAATTTTCCTTCCATCAGTAAAAGGGAAACGATCTGTTCAATATTGGCATTGGGCAGGTGATGACCCAGGTCAACCAATGTGTAGGCCTTATTGCCCAGCTTGCTGGCATATAAATACGACTGCCCCCAGTCGCCAACGGTAGTGGAATAAAAGTTAGGCTCAAAGGCTTTGTATTCTACAAACATTTTCCAGTTTTCCGGTAATGCCTTGTAAATTTCCTGTAATCCGTTGAGTGTATGCTGAAAAGCTTCCCTGAAATTAAGCTGCCCGGGGAAGCAGGACCCATCGGAAAGCCATACGGTTAAGGAGGTGGAGCCCAGCTCCACGCCCTGCCGGATCACTTCAATATTATGATCAATTGCCTGCCGGCGGATGGCTTTATTTACATTTTGCAGCGACCCGAATTTGTAGCTGAGCTGCTGGCCGGGCTGATCCTGGAAGGTGTTGGAGTTCATAGCGTCGAACTGCAGTCCGTGCTGCGCAGCCAGCGCTTTGATATGCGCAGGGTTTTCCGGAATGTCCCATGGAATATGAAGCGAAATGGCGCCGCTTGATTGGTTGAGCGCGTGCAGCAGGCCTATATCTTCTATTTTTTCTTCGAGGTTACGCGGCTCGCCACCCCCCGAAAATCTTCCAAACCTTGTACCACCGGTTCCCAAAGCCCAACTGGGAATGGCTACCTGGAAGGCGGTTAGCTTTTTTACAATGCTTTCCGTTTTTTCAATAGCTGCGCTGCAATACGCAAACCTGCTGCTATGTGTTTTCAGCAGGGTGGCATTGTGATCGTCAATCCTGTTTTTTTCTATCTGCATGATTTTATTTTTATGGCATGTAAAAAACTTCTTTCAGCGGTATGCTTACCGGTGATGCATCGTCATTCACCTCCATGATATCTTTCATGTAATGCCACCAGCGTTGCATAACGGGTTGCTGTGGCAATGCCTCCATGGAGGTTTTATCATTGATCCTCAAATAACCGAACAAGCTTCCTGTTGCTTCCTCCAGAAAAATTGAATATTCCTGAATACCGCTTTCTTTTAATAATGCCTGCAATTCCGGCCATATCGCGTCATGCCGCTTTTGGTATTCGGCTTCAGCACCTTTGTGTAATCTCATTATAAACGCGAGACGATGCATATGGATTTGAGATTAGATTCCGCTCCGGATTTTTTTAGTTTACAGTTTATTGTTTGTAGTTTATGGTTGCATTTCGCTTCGGATTTCAGATTTTCGTCTTCGGATTTGAATATTGCCTGTCATGCTGAGGAACGAAGCATCTGTATATTATTTGTTTCTTGTTATTTGTTTCTTCTTGTATTCCTTCGAATTTCGCGCTACCGGCTTCGGATTTTACCCGTCATTGCGAGGAAGCAAACGGATGAATAATGTTACCCCAAATACCATCTTGCGAAGCAATCCCCTCATACCGGAGGCAGATTTTTTTAGTTTATAGTTTATTGTTTGTAGTTTATGGTTGCATTTCGCTTCGGATTTCGAACTTTCTCCTTTGGATTTAAAATTTGGATTTTATTTGGTTTTTGTTATTTGGTTCTTACTTGTATTCCTTCGAATTTCGGTTTTCCGGCTTCGGATTTAATACTCTTATCTTACAAAAGCCATAGCAACACCACCGTCAATATTCAGCACATTGCCCGTGGTTTTGTTTAGTAAGCCTCCTGTAAAAGCAAAGCAGGCGTTGGCTATATCTTCAGGCAATATAATTTCGTTCAGTAAAGTACGTTTGGCGTAAAAAGCCGGCAGTTCCTCTACGGTTATGCCATATGCCTTGGCGCGCCCCTGCGCCCATGCGCCCGCCCATATTTTACTGTCGGAAATAACGGCATCGGGGTTTACCACGTTAACGCGGATATGATCCTTCCCTAATTCGGTGGCGTTTAAACGGCTTAAATGCAATTGTGCTGCTTTAGCCGATCCATAGCCCGCATTATTAGGACCGCTTACCAGCGCGTTTTTACTTACGATATTAATTACATCGCCTCCCATATCCTGCTTGCGCATAACGTTTACGCCTTCCTGTGTAATGAGGAACTGTCCTTTTACCAATACATCGTACAGGAGGTCCCAGTCTTTTTCGGTATGTTCTTCCAATGGCTTTGAAATAGATAAGCCGGCGCAGTTAACTACTATATCAACACCGCCAAAGGCGAGTGCTGAGGCTTTAAACGTTTTGCGAATGGTATTCACATCGGTAACATCTAATATTTCTGCCGAAAAAACATCTTTACTGTAATGCGCTGCGAAATCTTTTTTTGCATTCGCCAGCCTGTCTGCATCGTTATCATTTACCATCACTACTGCGCCTTCATCTGCAAATTTTTTGGCGATGGCTTTGCCAATGCCCCCCGCGCTGCCTGTTACTAATGCAATCCGTCCCGATAAGGCTTTAGGCTTTGGCATACGCTGCAGCTTGGCTTCTTCCAATAACCAGTACTCAATATTAAAAGCTTCCTGGCGGGGCAGGGAGGTATATTCGGAAATGGCTTCAGCGCCCTTCATTACATTAATGGCATTAATATAGAACTCAGCGGCTACCCGTGCCGTTTGCTTATCTTTTGCAAAAGTGAACATGCCCACGCCTGGGTATAATATCACCACCGGGTTGGCATCGCGCATAGCAGGACTGTTGGGATGTTTGCATTTTTCGTAATACGCCGTATACATTTCCCTGTAAGCTTCAAATTGCGGCTTCAGCTTTTCTTTTACGGCGGCAACATCCGCTACACTTTCACCGGCAGTAAGGTTCAGCACCAGCGGGCTGATCTTGGTTCTTAAAAAATGGTCAGGACAACTGGTACCCATAGGCGCTAATCTTTCCAGGTCGTTGGAATTGATATATTCCAATACTCTTTCGTCATCCGTAAAATGTCCGATCATTTTTATATTGGAAGAGCAGAATCCCCTGAGTATGGGTGCTAAAGCTGCTGCTTTATCTAACCTTTCTTCTTTGGCTAAGGATTCCAGCTTAGCTCCGCCAAATACCGGTTTGGCTTTTATATTTTCTTCAAGATAAGCCGCGCAGCGTTCAATTACTTCCAGGGTGTTGATATAGCTTTCAAAGGCGGTATCGCCCCAGGTAAACAAGCCATGTGAGCCAAGCATTATACCCCGTATTCCCGGATTCTCATCAAGGCACTGTTTTAGTTTTAAGCCAAGGTCAAAGCCCGGCCGCTGCCATTCTACCCAGCCTATAGCGCCGTTAAAAAGTTCCTGCGTAATGCGCTTGCCGTCTTTGGCAGCGGCAATGGCAATAGCGGCATCAGGATGCAGGTGATCAATATGCTTAAACGGAAGAAACCCGTGCAAAGGCGTATCTATGGAAGGCGCTTTGGAGCTCAGATCAAAAATGCAGTGGTTAAACAGCTCCACCATTTCATCTTCGTGATCAATGCCACGGTACACATTCGTCAGGCTTCTCAGGCGGTCTACATATAAAGCTGCCAAACCGCTTTTCTTTAGTGTGCCCAAATCGCCCCCGGAACCTTTTACCCACATCACTTCTGTTTCCCGGCCGGTGAGCGGATCTTTTGCCATTACCTTGCAGGAAGTATTGCCGCCGCCGTAATTGGTAAGCCGCAAATCGGCGCCTAATAAATTAGAACGGTAAATCAGTAATCCCACTTCATCCCCGGCAAGTGCGGCGGCTTTGGCATCATCCCATAAATAGCTCACGTGCTTAAATTCATTTGTTGTAACGGAAGGCATATTTTTTATTTTAGTATTTTAATTAATTTATTTTAATGAATTGCCATACCCCACCAGCAAAACAGCTATAATTATGGTAACAATGCCCAGGGTGATCATGGATTTTGTTTTGCTGCTCAACCCATTCCATTCTTTTAGCACAATACCCCAGAAGTTGGCTACCAGAATAATAAAGGCCATATGCAATATCCACGAACTGGCGCCATTACCCATCTTGCTTTCACCCATGCCATAAAAGAAAAACTGGAGGAACCAGGTAATGCCGGCTAAGGCGGAAAAGATATAGTTAGACAGCAGCGGTGTTTTTGTATTGGTATAATCACCAAAGGTTTTGTTGCGGGCGTTCAGTATCATGCACCAGATGAAATTAGTGGTAAGTCCGCCCCACAGTATTACCACGAAAATTACATTGTTCTGAAATAAAAACTCGCCCTGCCCGGGATGCGCCGTTTTCCATAATTCATTGGCGGTATTTGCCATTGATTTTCCCGATTCTATACCAAAGTTAAAACAGGCGCTTAAAATGCCGGATACAATGGAAACCAGCAAACCCAGTCCAAACCTGTATTCGGTTTTTGTTTGCATTCCGTGCGGGCCGGTGCCCGATATATTAAGCGCTTTTTCTTTCATCGTTCCCGCTTTACCGCAGAAAACGATTCCCAGCACGCACACCGCCAGCCCTGCCAGTACATACAACCCCCATTTTGAATGGATGAGCATACTAAACGTATCCTTGCCTTCTTTTGGAAAAAAGTTATAGTATATGGAAGGTATAAGCGAACCAAATACCATGCACAACCCTAATATAATACTGGTACCCAGCGAAATGCCCAAGTAACGTACACCCAACCCATAGGTTAACCCGCCAATTCCCCAAAGTACACCAAACAAATACGTAATGCCTAAGATACTGCCATCGGTGCTTTTAATAATTTCCGCGAAACCCGGAATGGTTAGATAAGCAGCCAGGGGGGGAACAATCAGCCAGGAAAAAATTCCACCTGCTATCCAGTAGCTTTCCCAGGCCCAGCCTTTAACTTTCTTAAATGGAGTATAAAAACTACCCGATGCAAAACCTCCTATAAAATGATAAACAATTCCTAAAATTACCTGCATTCGTAAGTCTTTTCTTATGGGTGTAAACAATCTGTGTTCAAAAGTATACTATACCCCTGTTAAAGCTGTCATGTGCTGTCATGTGCTACCGGGGAATGGCGCAGCGGCAAAATGCATATGCGATATTTATTTTAGCCGGTTAGCGCGAAAGCTTCTTTAAAAGCTCATCTTTTCGCCGTATGGAAACTTCTATTTCAGTATTGTCGGCCATAATCAGATAACCGCCTTTGCCTTTATGATAGCTTTTTATAAAAGCCAGGTTTACAAGATGAGAATTATGCACCCTGTAGAAATTATAGTCCAACAGCATTTCTTCAAACTCCTTAAGGGTTTTGGCTACCGTAATTTTTTTATTATCCTTTAAGAAGAGCGTGGTATAATTAATATCGCTGTGGCAATGGATGATATCTCCGATGGCTATATAGGTGATACCGCTAACGGTAGGGATACCTATACGCTTTGTGGCACTTTGCGTGCTTTTCATGTTATCAAAAAGCGCGTCAATTTTTTTCGACATTTCATTCTTCGATAACCTTTGCTCCAGTTTTGCCACAGCCTGCTTCAGCTCATCGGCATCAACAGGCTTAAGCAGGTAATCAATGGCGCTGAACTTAAATGCCTGAACGGCGTATTTTTCATAAGCTGTGGTGAAGATGACATCAAAGTAGATGTCGCTGACTTGTTTTAAAAGGTCGAAACCTGTTTTATCATGTATCTGCATATCCAGGAAAACGAGATCGGGCTGTAAAAGCACACTTCCTGAAACCGCATCCTCAACGGTATTGAAGCTGTCGAGGATATTTACGGAGGAAGGGCAATGCTGACCCAGCAATCCTGACAGCCTGTTAACACAATGTTGCTCATCATCTACGATAATAGCATTTATCATACTGCGAAAAGATAATAACAATCGCGCAATTACCGGGTATTTTGGCACAAAAAATATATAAATCCAGGGAAAAAATAAGATTCACTTTTATCCTTCATGGCATTGCAAGCCGCAATCTGCGCGAAATGGGTTTGGTAAAAACAAGTGAATGATGTGTGCCAACGGCTATTCATTTTGAATGTATATTTAGGCTGCAATTGTTGCGTATGCGTATACATGCTTTGTTATGGTTGTTGCTTTTTTCCGGATTTTCAGCTTATTCCCAGGAGTTTGGCGCTAATCCGCCTTCGGTTAAATGGCAGCAGGTGAATACGCCCGAAGCCCGGGTTGTCTATCCCCGCGGACTCGATACAACGGCACAGCGCATAGCCGCTATTGTTCATTATCTTAACCGGCATACCGGCATTACTGCGGGTACCGCTCAACGTAAGATCAATATCGTGTTGCAAAACCAGACTACACTGGCAAATGGTTATGTTGGATTAGCCCCGTGGCGCAGCGAATTCTTTCTTACACCCCGGTTCAACAGCTTTGACCTCGGCAGCCTGCCATGGGCTGAAAATTTAGCTATTCACGAATACAGGCATGTGCAGCAGTATATGAATTACAGGAAAGGGCTATCGAAGCTGGCATATATCATTTTGGGCGAAGAAGGACAGGCGGTTGCCAACAGCGCGGCTATCCCTAACTGGTTTTTTGAAGGGGATGCTGTTTTCCAGGAAACAGCCGTAAGCGGGCAGGGCAGGGGAAGGCTGCCCGTTTTTTTTAACGGCTACCGGTCGCTATGGAAAGCAGATAAGAAATACAGCTTTATGAAGCTGCGCAATGGATCATTGCGGCATTATATGCCTGATCATTATGCATTAGGCTATTTACTGACGGGCTATGGCAGGGAAAAATACGGAGACCGGTTTTGGACCGCAGTAACGGATGATGCGGCCCGGTTTAAAGGGTTATTTTATCCTTTTCAAAAAGCGGTAAAAAAATATGCAGGAATAACGTATAGTGATTTTGTAGAAAATGCCCTGCAGTTTTATAAAGACCAATCGGCGCTTTCTGCAGGTGATGCTTTTATAACTGCCGGTAATAACCGGTATGTATCGGATTATTCGCTGCCTTACTTTGCAGGCGAAGATTCGCTGGTAGTACTGAAAAAAACATACCGCAGCCTGCCTGCATGGTGGCTGGTTACAGCAAAGGGAGAGGAAAAGATAAGGGTGAAGGATATTGCGCGCGATGATTATTATGCTTACCGCAACGGTAAAATCATTTATACCGCCTATGAGCCCGATGCGCGGTGGGGACAAAGAGATTACAGCGTAATAAAAGTATTCGATATAGCAACGAAGCAAACCGTACAGTTAACGCACAGGAGCAAATACTTCCAGCCCGATATTGCACAGGACGGTACTGTGATTGTTGCCGTGCAGTTTACGCCGGATCAGCAGCAGGAATTGCATGTGCTGGATGCGGCCACCGGGGCGCTGCTGCACCGGGTACCACAACCGGCGGAGCGCCTGGTCTATACGTATCCTGCATTTTACGGTAAGGATCATGTGGTTTCCTGTGTAAGAAATGCACAGGGGTTAATGACCCTGGCGATGGTTAACCTGCAAACGGGAGCAACGGATAACCTGCTGCCCTGGAGCTATGAAGTAAAGGGATTCCCATTCTTAAAAGGAGATACGGTATATTTTTCGGCAGGCAGCGGTTACCAGGATGATATTTTTGCAGTGGATATCAAAACAAGAAATCTTTTTAAGCTCACTAATGAACCGTTAGGTGCATACCAACCCGCCGTCAATAATGCGGGACGGTTAGTATGGAGCAGCTTTACGGCAGAGGGCTTGCAGCTAAAGGAAAAACATTTAAAAGCGGAAGACTGGCAGCCGTTGATGCAGATTGCCACAATAAATGCTCCTGATTTGTATTTGCCCGGGGCGCTGCAGCAAACAGGCGGTAATATTTTAGACAGTATTTCATATGGCCGGTACCCGGTTTCCACATATGGCAAATTATCGGCGCCATTCAATTTTCATAGCTGGCGCCCCTACTATGAGCAGCCCGAATGGAGCTTTACGGTATACGGTCAAAACATCCTCAATACTTTTCAATCGCAATTATATTATACCTATAACGAAAATGAAGGAAGTCATAAAACCGGCTTTGCCGGCGTTTACGGCGCCTGGTTTCCATGGGTAACCGGAGGGGTGTCTTATACATTCAACAGGAAGGTGAGCGACAGCGTGAGAACGATACGATGGAATGAATTGAATGCTAATATAGGTGTGAGCCTGCCGCTTGATCTTACGAAAGGCCGATGGTATAAAAATCTTACGCTGGCTTCTTCTTTTAATGTGGAGCAACTGAATATAACGGGAAAGTATAAAGACAGTATTGCGGGTCCTTTATTCAATTACCTGCAGTTTTCGGTTAACTGGGGTAGTCAAACCCAGCAGGCGGTACAGCACATCAATCCGCATTTTGCACAAAGATTTTTGCTGCGGTACCGCACTGTTATTAATGATCATAGGGCTCATCAGTTGCTCACATCGGCATCATTGTACTTCCCCGGTATAGGAGTAAATCACAGTCTGGTGCTCAGCGGTGCTTTCCAGGTACGCGATACGGCAGATCAATACCGCTTTTCCAATAATTTCCCTTTTGCCCGTGGTTACAATAGTGTTGATGCGCCGCGCATGTGGAAGGGGAGTGTCAATTATCATTTGCCTTTAGCTTATCCGGACTGGGGCTTTGCGCAAATCGTGTACTGCTCCCGCATAAGAGCCAACCTGTTTTTTGATTACGCCCGGGCCAAAAGTTTACGCACCGGTGATGTTTTTTCATTCAGGAGTACCGGAACCGAAGTTTTTTTTGATACCAAATGGTGGAACCAGCAACCGGTTACTTTTGGCATACGGTATAGCAGGCTGATAGATAAGAATGTGATTGGCGCTAACAATGCCAACCTGTGGGAATTTATTTTGCCGGTAGATTTGCTGAGCCGTTAAGCGCTATGTGTTTTTTTGCACCCTATAGGTTGTTATTTAAGTGATGATTCATTTATATGGTTCAGCCTGTATACCGCAATATCCCCGGCACCAATTGCTACAGATGAGGAATGCTTGTGCGTATTCAGAATAGTACCGTTTTTTGATACTTTTTCAAGCGTGCTGTTGCTTTTGATCTTTAACTTCATAGGATTGACGAAGTCTTTGTTGACTATTACAATAAAACGGTCGTTCCCTTTTTCGAGTACGGATACGATTGCTCCTTCTCCTTGTATACTGATCTTTTTAATGCCTTCAGGCAATTTAGGAAGGCGTTGCGTGCCAACTGGAATGTTTTTACCAATGTGCGCAACGGAAATTACTTTAGCCGACAGAAATACACCGGAAAGGTTTTGAATTTCCCTGTTCACTGTACTGATCATTTCATACACATCTGTTCTTTTGTTATCATCATCTATAGGGCCATGGTGATAATTATATTGAGACTTGTTTTTGGGGGTCCAGTAGGTGAAATATTGTATTCCTTGTGCGCCATACGCAAGGTTGGCAAATACCTGCAGCCGCAATTCTCCCAGGGTTGGAACGGGATAATTGCCATGTGCCACGCTGAGCGCAAAAGCCCAAAAAGGTTTGTTTGCTTTTTTTGATTCCCCTGCGATGATTTCCAGGTTCTCAAACCATTCTTTCCGCAAGGATCGCTGACCATTATCTTCAATTACGGGGTAGTGATCGAAGGACAGGAAGGGAACGGGAACGCTTTTTAGATACACGCTCACATGTTGCTGATAGGAAGCGGTACCCAGTTGAGCAGGAACAGCGTAATTAGGAAGCAAATTCAGGTAGCTGAAACGTTGACTGTCTATAGCTCTTATACGACCCGCCCAAATGCCTAACGCTTCAAACTCGGAAGCGGAAGGCTCGTCCTTAAGAAAATATCCTGCTGTGGCGGGGTGATTCATAAAACGCTTTACCGTGTTTTCGGGATCTGTTTGCAATTCCGGGCAGCGTACGATCAGTTGAACACCGGCTTTTGCTGCCATGTCCAGCATCATTGCCATAGAATCTATTGAGGTGCTGCGTGTAAGGCTGACAGTTAGCCCCGCATTTTTCATTTCCTCATAACGGGCTATGCCAGCCTCATGGGGCGGCACTCCACCCCAGGCAAGAATGGGGATTTGTGTGGTATCTGCTATCCCGGCATATAGTTTTGCTGTAGTTATTAAATGAAGCAAACAGCTTATCAGCAGGTTCAATCTCATTACAGGTGGTTTGAATATAAAAAAGGGGGTTAAAAATTAAAATATGCCTGAGTCAATTACATTTTTTAATCACAAAGAACACTAAGGTTACGCAAAGAGCACAAAGATATCCTCTGCGCTCTTTGCGATTTTCTTTGCACCTCTGCGTGAAAATACGGTAACGAAACTATTTCCAGCCTGTGTTTTGTATCAGGCTGCTATTCAATACAAGCTGATCCTTAGGCAATGGATACAGATAATAATATTCCAGCCAGCCTGATGGGGCAGTATTGTATTCCACATATCCTTCAGTGCCTCCGCCGGCGATCGCCAGTTTATTTCCATATTGAGTATTGTCTACCCACATACCGGTCTGTTGCTTATTCAGGTAATTGCCCTTTTTCCAACGGCGCAGATCATTAAAGCGAAATCCTTCCCCTATCAGCTCTACACGCCGCTCGCGGCGTATTTCCCATAAAACGGGCTGCACATCTGTATCCCGGCTTAGGTCAAAAGAAGCATCTATATCGGCAATGATCATAGCCGGCATATTTACCCTCCGGCGAAGTTTGTTTATGGTCTGCTCGGCCATGGACTGGTCAAATTCGCCCAGCTCATAGCTTGCTTCAGCGTAATTCAATAGCACCTCTTCTATCCGGAAGATCGGTGCATCGGTGGTATTCACAAAGCCGGTAGCATCCGTGGTGGCATTGTAGAATTTATAAAAATAATATCCTAACTGAGATACGCCAAATGCCTGTCCTTCATTAAATTTTCTAAAATGAGGAACGCCTCTCAGTACATTGCCTGCCCATTGCAGGTAAGGAAGTCTTTTATATCCGGGTGATGCAATAGTAGCCATGGTATCCATGTATTCCCTGTCTGCCGCTATGCCGGTATGCTTCCAAAAGATAGTGTTTTGAGAGGTAACCACGTTGCCCGTGGCGTCTGTAGTAGTAAAAACTCTGTAGGGAGGCATAACAGTAAGGTACAGCCTCCGGTCGCGATGCCTCAGTTCATCATGTAATGTACGGTCCCCAGCATACAGGCTGCTCGTACTGATCGGTTTCCCGTCCTGGCACAGGTAACTTTCAACAGCGTCTTTCGTTACGTCAAAATACCATTCCGTTGTACGATGATACCGTTGTATACCATGCATATTTTGCCCCGCAGCATAAGATCTGTACAATATTATCCCGGCTTTCCCGCCCAGATCTTCCGAATTAAAAACCTGGTCATAGTCCGCTAACAATGTTGGAAAATCGGCGGCAAGCTTTGCAGAGGCGGTACGGCAGGCCTGCAGGTACTGCTCTGCATTACCCAGTCCCTGATATTTTCTCCAGGTACCTTCAAATAACCCAAACCGGGAGATCAGCGCCCGCACCACATGCACGTTAACGGTATTGGCGCCATCTCCCTTTGGATTGATATGCGATTCTGCCCATAAAAGATTGTCGAGAATGTTTTGAGCCACTGCATCTCTCGGAGCACGCTGCCCGTATAATATATCTTTATCATTGTCTTTTACTACATGCTCCAGCCAGGGCACATCGCCGAATTTGGAAAGCAACTGCATATACCTGGCGCTCCGGAAAGCATATCCTACACTTTTCCAGTGATCTTTTTCTGCCGGCGACATGGAAGACTGATCTATATTGTCAAGCATGATATTCACCCGTCTTATGAAAGAAAAGTCCCAGTCTCCCCCTGAAGAGGGTATTGTTACGAGTTGGTAAGCCCATGGGTTTGAATTGAGAGAAGCCGTATTGCAAAGATTATCTGAATTGGCTTCCTCAAAAAGAGAAGTAGCGGTATTCAATATAGGCCCCTGCCCGTAACCATCAAACAGATCGTACAACCCCCATGCGTATGTTTTGAAATTCTCATACGTTTTAAATGATGTGGCTTCTGTTTGCTGATCTAAAGGTATCTTGTTCAAAAAATCTTTGTTGCAGGAAGCCACCAGCACTACAAAGAGCAATAATATATAAAAACGGTTTTGTTGCATAATGTTAAGCTTTAAAAAATCAAAAGTTGAGGTTGAGCCCAATGCTCATTTTCTGCATAATGGGATATTGCGCACCATACCCCTGATCTTTGAGCTCAGGATCTACTCCTGTAGGCAAATGCTTTTTGGTAAGCAGGTCGTCCCCGCTCACAAAAAGTCTCATGGAATTTATTTTAGCTCTTGACAGCCATTGCAGAGGGACAATGTAACCCAGCGTAATATTTTTTACACGCATATAAGCCCCGTTTTGCAAAAGCCGTGTTTGCACAAGCTTATTATAGCTGCTGTTGCCGCCTCCCAAATTATAAATACGTCCATAGTAGGCATCGGTATTGTTAATGGTCCAATAATTGAGCAGGTTACTATACAACGTGCCATAGTTGGAGGAATAGGGATATGTAAGATCATTTACAACAAACAAATCTCTTTTACCTACACCTTGTATAAAGACCGAAACATCAAAACCATGCCAGGCGGCACGTGCTGAAAAGCCATACTGGTAGCGGCGATTGGTATTGCCGATGATCCTTCTGTCGCCGGGGTTATCTACTGTATTGTCTCCCGTAAATATTTTCCCGTCTTTATCAAGATCTTTGAATTTAATATCCCCCGGGTTGGGATTTTCGCCCTGGTAGCTGATCACTCCGTCACGTAATTTTCCTCCCAGCAGATTGCTGTTCAAACTGCCGTCAACAAAGTCCTCCACGGTATAGAACCCATCAGTTTCATAACCCCAAATCTCTCCTATTTGCTGACCTACATAATATTGTGTGAGGAGACGGGTTGTATTAATATCGTATTTGGTAATGAAGGCTTTGTTATCGGAAAGCGTAAATCCGAATTGATAATTCACTTTACCTATCTGGTCTTTCCAGGCAGCCTGCAACCCCCAGCCCGTAGATTTTAAATCGGCGGTATTTTGAAGCGGAGCACTGGCACCCAATACAGCAGGCAGTTGTGCACCGGGGATCAGCATGCCTGTTGTGGTGCGCTTAAAAAGGTCGAAACTGCCGGTAAACCTGTTGTTGAACAGCCCAAGATCAATGCCGAGATTCCGGGTAGTTACTTTTTCCCATGTAAAGTCGCCGCTGATCAGTCCCGGAGCATCCAGCGTGAGGTACCTCACCCCCGATACATCAGCCCAGTTGGAGGTGGGCCGGGTTTTCATTCCCGAATAGAACAGATAATTACCAATGGACTGGTTGCCTACATTACCATAGCTTGCCCTGACTTTCAGATCAGACAGCACGGGTTTGAGCGCCTTCATAAATATTTCGTCTGATACCCGCCAGCCGGCTGATACAGAAGGGAAAAATCCCCATCTTCTTCCTTCGGGGAATTTGGAGGAGCCATCATACCTTCCCGTGGTCTCCAGTAAATACTTTCCTTTATATGCGTAGTTGAACCTGTAAAAGTATCCCTGCACCGCGTATTCAGAAAATCCGTCAAAACCATTGTCATCCGGCTGAATAACACCGGTGCCGCCATCTAAATAAGGAAGGTTGGGATTGATCATGTTCGACATCTGCGCATTCAGCAGTTCAAAATAGGAACTTTCCTGGTTAAATCCGGCAACCAGCGTAAACAGGTGATCATCCAGTTTTCTTTCGTAGGTACCGTAAATGTTCAGGGCATGATAGTCCGTAAAATCATTGTATTTATAATATTTTGCCTTATCAGCAGTAACGGTAGGGTTGGGAACAAAACTGGCTAATGTGATAATATTAAATGGTTTGTCATAGCTGGTATTAACAGTATTCGTCTTGTCGTAAGTATATTCTCCTACAACATTAAATCCCTTAAAAATATTCAGGGTTACTTTACCGGACAACCTGATATTGTCTAACCTGTTGTTGCTTACCGCCGCGTTCTCAATCAGGTTCTTCGGAGTGGCATAGGGCACATGTACTCCGTCAATAAGCGAATCTCCGATCAGGCTGTAAGAAGGTAATACAGATGCCGATCCGAATATGTCAAACCCATATCCTGTATACGGGAAACGTTTATTGGCGTTGGAGTACATGGTACTCAACTGGGCATTTGCCCAGGGAGTGATCTGCGAATTGATAAAACCAGTAAGATTGTACCGCTTGTAACTATCCTTATTGGTTATCAGTATGCCGTCTTCATTGGTAAAAGCGCCCGCAATCCTGTAGGAAGTCTTTTCTGTTCCGCCGCTTATTGCCAGGTTGTGCGTTTGCTGAAAGGCGTTTTTGGAGACCATTTCACCCCAGATATCATTCTCCCGTAAAGGATAGATAACGCCGTTTTGAACAGTATATCCTGATCCGTATTGAGCCGGATTTTGGGCATAGTCATGCAATAAGTTTATCCATTCGTCTACATTCTGGCCGGTTCCCGGTGCAAAGTTCATGTCTTTAAAAGATTGAACGGTTTGGAGCGGAGTAGCTTTCTGAGGCACTTCCAGCGGACGGCTGAAGACCAGGTTGTTAGCATACTCAATACTTGTTTTTTTAGCGCCCGCCTTGTTTTTACTGGTGAGCAGGATAACTCCCCAGGCCGATCTGGCGCCATATATTGCAGCCGAGCCGGCATCTTTCAATACAGTTACGGTTTCAATATCATTAGGATTAATTAAGGAAAGCGAAGCTACCGGAACGTTGTCAAGTAATATCAGCGGTGAACCATTGGAGCCGGAACCGATGCTTGTGGTACCTCTTATATTCAGGCCTGTGGAAGCTCCCGGTTCACCCGAAGAATAGGTGATCTGCAGATCCGGTACAACACCCTGCAGCAACTGTGCAATATTGGTGGTAGCCCTGTTGCCTGCCACTTCTTTCATGTTCACGGTATTTACGGCGCCTGTTACATTGGTCTTTTTTTGAGTGCCATAACCTACCACTATTACTTCCGTTGCAGCAGTAATTTCCACCTGCATGCTTATTTCTAAAAATGCATCAGAACCGATGATTACAGAAGCCGTCTTATATCCCACGCGGGAAAATTCCAGTATATCTCCTGTATCCGCTTCTACCGTAAATCTTCCTTTTGAATCCGTGCTTACGCCTTTGCCGCTGCTGCGCACCACTACGGAAGCCCCGTCGAGCGGCATTCCTTTTTCATCTTTTACCACACCGCTGATCTTTTTCTGCATATCCTGAAGGTCCGGTGTTCCTTCCATGTTAGAAGAGGGGGCTGCCTTCTCTTTTATTACCACCGTTTTGCCGGTGATAATATAGGTGAGCGGTTTATCTTTCAGCACCTCTTCGATGGCCTTTTCCAGCGGCATCCGGTACAGGTTGACTGTTGCGTTGCCGGCCTTTTCAATTACTTCATAGGTATAAAAAAAATCGTAGCCGCTTTGCTTTTGAATGGCTTTAAATATTCTTTGCAAAGGAGCATTTTTTTCCGCCAGGGTAATTTGGGAAAACCCTTTTGCTCCTGCCGTGAGGCAGGCCAGAAGTAAAAAGATAGCAGTTAGTTTCATTGCATTCAGCAATTGTTTAATTGAGCGGCTTCGTTTAAGGTCTTCTTCCGCAGCGCCTGCATTACTCCTGCAGAAAAAGCCTCCCGGTATGGAACGGGCGAGGCCAAAAGCCTTTAATACCATAACTTTGTTTTGTTTGGGTTAATGAATAAATAATCTCGCTGATTGTATTAGGTGTTAATCCAGGCTATGGCCAGCGTGTTCCACCACTGCTGGCCATTTTAATGTATCCGAAACTTATTTAATGGTTTATGACGAATTCATGGTGATACAATAATCTTTCTCCCCTCTATACTACACTTCAAATGCCCCGTGGCTTCCAAAACATTGATTATTTCTGAGATGTTTACCTGTCTGGATATCGTTCCTCCAAAATGAGAAGTAATTTTTCCACGGTATTCAATATCCACATTATACCATCTTGCCACTTGTCGCATAACGGTTGCTATATCTGCCTTTTCTCCAAAAACGAATTTCCCGGTTTTCCATGCCATTACTTCTTCTATGTCTATATTATCAGTAACCAGTATTTCATTGGTGATGCGCGCCTGCTGGCCAGGCTGTAAAACTTTGGTGAAGCCTGAATGCTTTATTTTTACAGCACCTTCCAGTAATGTTACTTTAACGTTTGGTTCATCATCATACGCGTTCACATTAAAATGTGTTCCTAATACAGTCACTTCCATCTTGTTATTTGCCACTTTAAATGGTTTCGCCGGATTGCGGGTAACTTCAAAATAAGCTTCACCGGTTATGGAAACTTTTCGCTCATTTCCTGTAAATACCACGGGGTATTGTATAGTGGAACCGGCATTAAGCCATACATGCGAGCCATCGGATAGTTTAATGTCTATTATGTTGCTGCCACGGGGGTTTGATAGCGTGTTATACTGCGGTTCCGGGGTCGTGCTGCCATCTGCGGTCTCATATGCAATTTGCCCATTGGCGAGTTTTACCAGCTTCACATTGCCTTGTATGGCTAACTGCCCTTTACCGGCACTATCGAGATACAGCACGCTTCCGTCGGACAATGTAATAACTGCTTTACTGGTCTTTGGCGGTTTTACATCATTGGGAGTAACGGCCAGTACGGTTTCCCCCGGTATATTTTTTTTATGAAATAAGAAGAAGTAACTGCCCAGACCTGCAGTCATTATAACAGCGGCAGCGGCCACCCAGCGACGCCATTCTATTTTTTTAACAGGCATCCCTTCCCTGGCAGATGAGTCCAGGATATTTTGCAATATCGAGGCCCCTTTTCTGGCGGGCATGTCATTTTCTAACGGAGTTTGTTCCCAGGTGGTTTCCAATAATTTTTCAAGGATCTTTTGATTTTCAGGTAGCAGGCAAAGCAAGGAAAGCTCTTTCTTTTCCTCAGGCGAGCAGGTTCCTGTACGGTAGCGGTTAAATAAATATTGTATGCGCTCATCCTTCATATATCATTATTGGAGTAAACAATAAGTATTCAAATGAATACTAAAAAATTCCCCGTTAACGGATATGTAACGAATGAGATGCAAAAGAGGATGAGGCGGCAAGACAACTTTTTTACGTAAGCTGGAACATAACCCAAATAGCGGTGGCTTGGAGTTTGTATTGCTGACCGATTTCTTCTCTTAAAAACCGAAGGGCTTGCCCCAAATGGGTTTTAATTGTATTGATAGACACACCAAGTTGTTCGGCTATCTGCTTATGCTTTAAGCCGTCCTGGCGGCTGAGAAGAAATATTTTACGTTGCTGAGGGCTGAGTTTGCTTACTGCCTCCTGTATGGAGTTCCGGATTTCTCTTTGACCGGCAGGGTCAACATTGGGAAGGAGCGGTATATCTTCCTGCTGCAGTTCAGCCAGTATCAGGGTTTCTTTGGCCATTCGCCTCAGCCCGCCAATGGCCTGGTTATGACAAACCCTGTACAGGTAGGCATTCATGTTTTCTATATTAGCCAGTTTCTCCCTGTGGGTCCATACTTTCAAAAACACATCATGCACGGTATCCTCCGCCATTTCCCTCGAGGAGGTAATGGTGAAGATGTAGTGATACAGCTTGCCCCTGTAATGATGGAAGATGGCCGTAAAGGCTTCTTCACTGCCTTTTGCTAACTGGTGCAGTAACGCTTTCTCATTGTATGGTTGGGTATGTTCCAATATCTTTGTTTTCCAAAAATAGCAGAAATTTTAGAAAAGGCCGTATCGGATGAGTGCATTACAAATTGTCGGGGAGTTGACCAAAAAAGGTCATCGAATGTCTGATTTATTCGGGTAGGTGATGGAGACCTGTAGTTGTTTAAGCATATAATCCCAGACCCGTACAACTACTTTTGGGTGTTAACTGTCCAGTGCGCTACCGGATCACTTTAAATGTAATGGCAGGCGCCATTATTTTATTGCCGTTTTTCAGCTGCACAATCATGTTATCCAGGATCATCTGGTCGCCTTTAACGATATTATCTTTAATACTTTGCCGCCACAGTTCAGTCATTATACTGGTGTCGTTGAAGTCGTTGATGCGCATATCGTCTGTTGTTTTTCGCACGCCGGTTTCCGGATCTTCATAGCTGCTTTTAAATTTATAAATAGACCGGAAACGGACAATAGCATATTTATTTCCCTTTTCATCACGGGCTACCAGGGAGGAATCAATAATACGGGAAAGTATATCCGAAGTGATATCGCCACCTTTAAATCCGCCGATGGTTATGGTTACTTTAGGCAGTGCGGGTGGAGCGGTGGCAGGCTTTTTATTATTCTGCGCCAGCACGGTTACTGTAGAAAAGCATAATAGTAAGTATATCAATTTTTTCATTGAAAGAAATTTGCTGGATATGGCTTTATAAGCTACAAACGGCTGCAAAATAGTATTTATTATACAGTGGCTTTGTTAAAGCTGCATAGCGTCACTTTTCAACAAATGTTTTCAGCGATTCTCCAATGATCTGTTTCCATCCTCCGGCAAAATTTTCTTTGGCCATATCCGGATTTGTTAACGGGAATGATTCCAGCCCTTTATGCGTAAGTTTCAGCCGGGTTGTGTTCCCTTCGGCGAATTGGAGAGATGAAAAGACAGATGTGGAAACCTTTTATTATAAAATGAACGAATATTCGTTTATTTTCGCTTCATCATGCGTAAGAAAGATGAAAATAAAGAAATAGCCATCCGGGAAAAAGCAATGGAAATGATTGTGATAGAGGGCTTTGACGGGCTGAGCATGCAAAAATTAGCCAGGGCTGCCAATATCTCCGCTTCTACCATTTATATCTATTTTAAAAACCGCGAAGACCTGCTGAACCAGTTGTTTATACAGGTGCAGGAAACTTTTTCCCATGTGGCGCTGACGGGTTTCAGCGCCGACCTGTCTCTTGAAGAAGGCTTATGGTTGCAATGGAAAAACAGGCTGCGCTTCATACTGAAATACCCGGTGCATTACCAGTTTTACGAGCAGTTCAGGAACTCACCTTTAATAAATAACGGCGATGTTAAACTGTCTGTTTTTAAGAACAATATGAAACACTTTGTGCTGAATGCCATAAGGCGCGGCGAGCTTGTAAAGATGGAACCCGAAATTTTCTGGTCGCTTGCCTATGGCAGCTTTTATGCTCTTGTAAGATTTCATCTTAATGAAAAGTCTATGATGAATGAAAACTTTAAGCTTACGGACACCATTATGAAACAAACATTTAAGCTGGTTATAAAAGCATTGCAGCCTGAATAAATTGTATTCACTTTTATCTGAACATATATGAATCATCAGGAAGGCGCTGTCGGGCATACTTTTACCGGGTATCAAAAATTTGTAATTGCCATACTGGCCATATTACAGTTTACAGTTGTTTTAGATTTCATGGTATTATCTCCGCTTGGAGCCATATTGCTACCGGAGTTAAATATTAAGCCTTCCCAGTTTGGATTGGTGGTATCGGCTTATGCTTTCAGCGCCGGTGCTTCCGGGTTACTGGCTGCAGGCTTCGCCGATAAATTCGACAGGAAAAAAATGCTTTTGTTCTTTTATGCTGGTTTTATTGCCGGTACTGTATTGTGCGCTATTGCGCCCAATTACCATTTTTTGCTGGTAGCACGTATAATAACCGGTTTATTTGGAGGCGTTATAGGGGCTGTAGGTTTCGCCATTATTACGGATTTATTTGCGCTGCAAACAAGAGGAAGGGTAATGGGGTTTGTACAAATGGCTTTTGCTGCAAGCCAGGTATTAGGCATTCCTGTTGGATTATTGCTGGCAAATTATTTCGGCTGGCATTCGCCGTTTTGGATGATAGCCGGGTTTGCTGTTATTGTGGGATGCGTCATTTGGATATTTATGCAACCGGTAACCGAACATCTTCTATTAAAACATAAGGGGAGTGCATTTCAGCATTTGTGGAAAACCGTTTCTGATTCTGATTATGTGAAAGGGTTTACGGCCACTATTTTACTGGCTACAGGCGGGTTTATGCTCATGCCGTTTGGCAGTGCTTTTATGACCAATAATATGAAGATATCATTAGAGCGCCTGCCTTTATTATATGGTGTGACGGGTTTTTTTTCCATCCTTTTCGGACCATTGATAGGGCGGCTGAGCGATAAAGTTGGAAAATATAAAATCTTTGTCCTCGGATCTGTACTTGGTATATGCATGGTGCTTATATATACAAACTTAGGCGCTACCCCGCTATGGATTGCCATTGCGCTGAATGTAATATTGTTTGTGGGAATTTCATCGCGGATGATCTCAGCATCGGCATTACTAACCGCGGTGCCGCAGCCACAGGACAGAGGCGCTTTTATGAGTATCAATGCTGCTGTGCAGCAAATATCGGGTGGCATAGCTTCGGCTATAGCAGGAATGATTGTAGTGCAAAACAGCAGTGGTGCTTTGGTGCATTACAACACACTCGGTTATGTAGTAGTGCTGTCTATGATGGTGGCCATATTGCTCATGTACTTTTTGAACAACCATATTCAAAAAAAACAACAGGATTTATTTGCGAAGAATTAGCCGGTTGAACAGGGAAAATATGCTATGCTTTTTTCTCAGGCGGTTTTTCACCACCAGGAATTTTTTTTCAAACATATGGGCGAACTTCAACATGGGGTCTTCCATTTTATGGATACCACAAATATTGCTTTATTTATAAAAAACGCTTCAATTGCGCTTCACCGAAATCGGCCAGGCTGTTCAATTGCAGATCGGCGGCATTCCATTGGGGCAGGTCCCTCATAACTTTATCGGGAACCACCACGCATTTCATTCTTGCTGCCTTGGCGGCGATCATGCCATTAAATGAATCTTCAAAGCAAATACATTTAACGGGAGCAGATTGCAGCTCCGCAGCGCAGGCAAGGTATACTTCGGGATGGGGTTTACCAAAGCTCAGGGATTGGGCAGAGGTCATGGCTTGCAGGTAGCGGCGGATATTTAATTTATCGGCTACCACATGTACCACTGCCATTGGCGAAGAAGTGGCTAATCCTATTTTATATTGATGCTGCTGTAGCAGCGCAAAAATTTCCTGTACGCCGGGCATGGCTATCCCACGGGTATCAATCTTTTCAATTGCTTTTTGAATGGTCAGTTCAATAGCATCGTTGATAAATTCAGGCTTTATTTTAAAATAATGAAACCAGTGGGTAACCCATTCTTCGGTGCGCAAACCCCTGGTATCGTGGTATTGTTTTGTAGTTAGCTGTATGTTGAATTCCTGTAAAACTTCTGCTGCCGCTTCTTCCCACAAAGGTTCAGAATCAATGAGCAGCCCGTCCATGTCGAAAATTACGGTATCTGTTTGCATGCTGCAAATATAAAGGAAACGGGGTAGGGAATGGTGAGAGGTTAGACCGTGAGACGTGAAAGGAGAGAACGAATAAGCTCGTCGTTAGTATACTTTAGCCGATGGCTGAAGGCTGAACGCTGACTGCCCAGAGAAGGTAGGGGTGAGGGTGGAAAGTGCCGCCGGTCATTATTTATTTCCGGCGGCTACCCGGTTAAACTTATTGCAGGGCAAAAACGGTTTGTACTTCAAACTTCAATTTAATTTTTTTGAAATCAATGGTGCTGCTTTCCCCGGCACAATGGCTAATGCGGATGTGAATACCAGTTTTTTCATAATTATAATTTCAGACAGGATGTTATTCTTTTACTGATTGCATATTTATAGGAAGCGTTGCGCAGGAGTTAACAAAGTTTTTGCAAATAGCCTATATTGCAAAGCAAATGAGGAGTATAAATATTTACTAATGGTTTCATTTTTTGAAAGGCTACGCTATGTAAAACTGGTACGAAAGATCGTATATGTTATCATTGGGTCCCTGTCTTATCCGGGGCTGGCAATGATGAACCGTATTAAAATTTCCGGTACGGAACATCTCAGGAACTTACCCCGGAAAAATGTATTATTTGTGAGCAATCACCAAACCTATTTTATGGACGTGATCGCTTTCCTGCATATTTTTTGCGCAGTGAAGTGGAGAAAAACAAACAAGCTGGGTGTGCCCTATTACCTGCTTAATCCTTTTACCAATGTATATTTTGTTTCGGCGGAAGATACCATGCGAAAAAATTTCATGAGCAGGTTAATGGCGCTGGCGGGCTCCTTAACTGTTAAGCGTACGTGGGTGGAAGATGATAAGGCCGTGAGAAAAGGATTAAACCTTTCCGATACCAAAAAAATTTTAAAAGCGCTGAGCCGGAGCTGGGTGATCACTTTCCCCCAGGGAACTACTACCCCTTTTGCACCCGGGCGTAAAGGCACAGCTTTTCTGATAAAGCAAAGCCATTGCGTGGTAGTGCCGATTGTAATAGATGGTTTTAATAAGGCGTTCCATAAAAAAAACCTGAAGCTTATGCGGAAAGGCGTGTTGTTAACCGTAAATTTTAAGGCGCCGCTTGCTGTTAATTATGAAAACAGTTTAGACAGCATATTAAATCAATTGATGGATGCAATAGAACAAAGCGATGCGTATAAAGCTAAAACTGTGTAGTTTCTGCCCCGTTAAAAAAGAGCGCTTTCAGCTCAAGCGCTTCATCGGGCTTCATTTTTCCGCCTAATACCAGCCTGAGCTGTCTTCTTCTCATGGCGCCTTCATATAATTTCTGTTCCTCTTCCAGTTGGGGTGTAAGCCGGGGAACGGGTGATGGGGCTCCCGCAGCGTTCAGGGCCACAAATGTATAATAGGCTTCATTGCTTTTGTATTTATGCTGCCGTTTTAAATCTTCTCCCCATACATGCAAATGTACTTCCATTGACGTGGTGAATGCCCGGCTTACTTTGGCTTCAATATACACGGCGTTTCCCAGCAGAATCGGCGCTTCAAAAGAAATATTATCAACGGAGGCCGTAACCACCGGGGCATTGGCGTGCTTTTGCGCAGCCAGCGCGGCAGCAATATCCATCCAGTACATGAGCCTGCCGCCCATCAGATTTCCAAACACGTTGGTATCATTAGGTAATACCAGTTCCGTCATCATTACTAATGATTCACTGGCCTTCTTTGAAACGGGTTCCATTGAAAAAATTTGCCACAAAGATAAGGATTGCGAACGGGCAATATTGATATGCAGTGGATATATCATTATTGAACCGGAGAACAGGCAAATGAAAGCCTCAGTTCCTGCGCGCTTATGCGTTGGCAATAAAGGTGTAAATAATCAGTATAGCTATTAAAGTAACCCTTATCGTTACAATATTGGAGGTAATGCTTCTTTTCATGGTTTTTGTTTTTAAATATGGGCTATTAAATATTTTAAAACACCATCGGGCAGCGTAAAATACCGGATGAACCGCCGTTGCCTCCCAGGCGAATGCCTACTTTAATGGTGGCGGCATAATACGAGTCATTACGGGTAGGCGTACCCCGTTTATTGCCTTCGTTATAATGAGGTATCCTTACGCCGGGGCTTATGAGCTGGGCTTTATTGTGCATTTGTTTGGCAATGGCCGCGGTTTGCGATCCCGCGCCAAAATAGCTGTCGAAATCACTGTCGGCAATAAATTCTGTTCCTATGTCATCAATATAGTCGGTAAAGGTTTTCCGGTTTACGATTTCAAATGCGGCGCTTACTTTATCGGAGAAATAATAACGTATACCTACGCCGTAAGGAATATTGATTTGAGTAAGGCTGTATTCTTTTTTGTCGGGATATTGAGGCATACCCTGACCTTCAGTGCGCAAAGGCTTCAGGTCAACCCAGGTTTTTGTGCCATTAGGTGCTGTATATTGTCCCTTAGGGTTAAAATGAAAGACGCCAATACCTATTACGCCGTAAGGACGGAATTTATGATACAGGTCTTTGTCATCATTTTCAAGGAATACCAGGGGGTATATTTCACCCGTTAACGTAACTTCCTGTATAGGAATACGGGCCGAAAGATTTCTGTTCTTGCGGGCAACTTCAGGTCCGCCTTTATCCACAATAATACTGTCGGCGCCTTCAAGCGTTGTGAAATTTGCAGCAAGCGTTATACCCAAAAACTCACTCGGACGAATGGTGAGATAAGCACCTTTCATCAGTTTGGTCATCTGGATGTTATTGTCTTTCAGAAATGTTTTACCCGTACCGTAGCGTCCGCCTAAATCGCCAAGCAAATTGGAAGGGCCTACATTGATCCCTATTTCGTATACAGGCTTATCAAAAAAGATATACTGACCATACGATTGTACAGAAAAGAAACTTATGGCCGTAATAATACAGGCACGAAAAACCAGGTTGGGTAATTTTTGTGTCATGAGAGCGGATTTATGCTTTCAAAAAGTATTAGACTGACCTAATTAACGGGCTATGCTATAAAATAGTATAATAAGAAAAGACAACCCCGGAGAGGAATAGATAGAATCAAAAACTGTTGTGAGCAGAAATATGCTTTAAAGGAGGATCATTTTAATATGTTGAATCTTGTCTTCCAGGTAGATATCGCTATCCTGTATAAATCCTACACTTTCATAAAACTTTTTGAGGTATAACTGGGCGCCGATCCGGATAGGGGTACGTCCAAATAATTGATATACAGTAAGAACAGAACGTTCCATCAACGCTTTACCTATGCCGGTTCCCCGAACCTCTGCCGCATTAACTACTCTTCCAATTGCAGCTTCCGTATATATTGTTCCGGGGGCAAAAAGGCGGGTATACGCCACAAGGCTGTCTTCGTTCCATGCACATAAGTGCCACGCTTTCTGATCGTTATCATCAGCGTCAAGGAAAGTGCACTGCTGCTCCACTACAAATACTTTCATGCGTAACTGCATTATTTTGTACAACTCATGCACTGTGAGTTCATCGAATGTTTTAATTTTCCATTGCAGCACCATAAGAATTTGATGTATGATAACCGAATACAAAGTTCCAAAAAGCAAAAAACAAGAACCAAATAAAAATTCAAATCCGAAGCAGAAAGTTCGAAATTCGAAGCCAAATGCAACCGTAAGCTACAAACGATAAACTGTAAATTAAAAAAATCCAAAGAGGAAGAGCTCAGCCTGTCGTTAGCATAACTCCCCTGAAACCTGAACCCTGTAACCCGAGCCCATCTCAAATTTTAAATCTCAGATTTCAAATTTAATATCCATACTTCTCTTTCCACAATCCCTTCAGCCATTTTCTTAACTCTTCTTCCCTTGCATTTTTGCCGGGATTATAAAATGCCGTTCCTTTTATTTCATCCGGTAAATATTCCTGGGCCGAAAAGTTATGCTGGTAATCGTGCGAATATTGATAGCCTTTTCCATAGTCTAAGTTTTTCATCAGTTTGGTAGGGGCATTGCGAATATGGAGGGGCACGGGCAGGTCGCCAAATTGCTTTACAGCGGCCAGGGCCCCGTCAATAGCAAGATAGGCGGCGTTGCTTTTGGGTGATGAAGCCAGATAGGTAGCGCATTGCGATAATATTATCCTCGACTCCGGGTACCCGATCTTATTTACCGCTTCAAACGTGGCATTGGCCAGCAAGAGGGCATTGGCGTTGGCATTGCCAATATCTTCGCTGGCCAGGATCACTAACCGCCGGGCGATGAATTTTACATCCTCGCCGCCTTCGATCATTCTTGCCAACCAGTATACGGCTGCATTGGGATCGCTGCCGCGGATAGATTTAATGAATGCCGAAATAATATCGTAGTGCTGCTCGCCGCTTTTGTCGTACAGTGCAATGCGCTTTTGCGCAATGTCCATTACCATTGCGTCAGTGATCAGCACTTCGTTATCCGGAACAGCGTCTGTTACGATCTCCAGCAGGTTCAGTAATTTCCGGGCATCGCCTCCCGAAATATTCAAAAGCGCAGCAATTTCTTTGAGCATTATTTTGCGTTTACTGAGCTCCGCATCTTTTTCAATAGCCAGTGCAAGTAATTTTTTCAAAGCCGTTTCATCAAGCGGCTTTAATACGTATACTAAGCAGCGGCTCAGTAAGGCGGCATTTACTTCAAAAGATGGATTTTCGGTAGTGGCCCCAATAAGGGTAATTGTACCCTTTTCCACCGCGCCCAGTAATGCATCCTGCTGTCCCTTATTGAAACGATGAATTTCATCAATGAATAAAATACTCTCAGACTGAAGCTTTGCTTTTTCAATTACTTCTCTTACTTCTTTCACTCCCGCACTGATAGCGCTTAATGTATAAAATGGAACATGCAGCGTATGCGCGATGATGTGGGCGATGGTTGTTTTGCCAACACCAGGTGGTCCCCATAAGATCATAGAAGGTATCTTACCCTGCTGGATTGCCTTGCGCAAAATGCTTCCCTGTCCGGTAAGATGTTCCTGTCCTACCAGTTCATCTAATGATTGAGGCCGTAGTCGTTCTGCCAGTGGAGCTGCCATCACACAAAAATAAGTGATAAGTTGAATCGGCCGGCTAAGTGAATTTTGTGAAGGGAAGTGGTGAAAGTATATGCAATTGTTACCCGATGCTATTATGCAAAAAAATGAGGCTGTCCAAGAAGTAATATTTTGCCACGAATGTTACAAACAGGCACGAATTATTTGTGATACAGCGATTATTCCAAACCAATAAAAAAGGCAGACGGAAAAGCCTGGGCAGCAGGTGACAATATCAATCTTTCTTTTCCAGCCTGGTCTTTTTCGGGTTCTGTTCCTGCATGCAAGGTATGGTGCAGCGCGATGCATAATGCGATCAGCGAAAGAAGCATTATAATGGAATGAAAATTCTTTTTCATGATTTGATATATTAATATTTTAAGGATTGTTCTTTTCTGCAATCATGCGCATGGTTTTGCCATTCACATTCAGCGTGGCGCTGTCTTCTAGCACAAGGTTCCCGATTTGCTGTACACTGCCCTGCTCATTGTTGAACCTGCTGCCATTAGCCAGTTGAAGGTTAAGCCATTTTACATCGGCGGTGCTGCCCAAAGTAATCGTACCGCTTCGTTTAACGTTTACCGTTAAACTGTCTGCTGAACCGTGGAATGTTACATTTCCTTCCGCGCCAATATGCATTGTGGCGCCGGTTAGGGTAACCGGATCAATTTCAGCATTAGCAGAGTCAATAGAAAGCTTTAAAAAGCCGGGACAGTACACGGTAACCGGTAAATAATCGTGCTGATTTTTTGAGCGCAGCGTTAAAACGCCGGCTTCCGACTGAAATTGAATTTTGTCTTTATTCCAGTTGTCTACCCGTATGGCAAAGCTGTCCGAATGCTTTATTGAAATATGTCCCCGCTTAAATCTGCCGAGGTCTATCTCAGTAAAGTGATCTGTTATGGTAAGCGCGCTTCTTTCATTTTCCACCTGCTGTTCTGTAACGTATTCACCGTTTTTATACTTCGCGTATAAGGAAGCATAGATAAAAGTCAGGATCATAAAAGGCAGCACGAACAGGCTTAATAATATTTTGTTACTTGTTTTCATACCGTGGTATTATGTTATGAAAAGTTTTGTTTAATGAATTTTTCAAACCGGGGTTTCAATTCTTCGGTATTCATGCCCAGCAGGTACATGTTCCTGAATACGCCGGGAAGGTCTTTTTGCAAAAAAGCTTCCTTTCTGTAGCCAAGGGCCCGTTCCCTGGCATTAGCGGTTACAAAATAGCCGATGCCGCGCTGGTTATAAATGATCTCCTGCTGCTGTAAAAAATCAAAAGTGCGCATTACGGTATTGGGGTTCACTTCCAGTTGCACAGCCAGCTCCCTCACCGATGGAATGCGTTCTTCCGCCTTCCATTCCCCGAGCAGGATCTTCTCGCACACGTAATCTGCTATCTGCAGGTATATTGACTGACTATCTTTGAATTGCATGGTTACAAATTTTTAATAGGTACTCGATCATATTTCCTTTTCCTTCAGCCTGAAATAAGTGGCTACCCAAAAAACAGGCGCCCATATAAATTTTGCGAGTGCTATAACCGCATCTTCAATCCAGGGTGCTAACCGGTACAGCTTCATTTCATTATCGCCATATATTACAAAGCTGGTTAAACCCCGCATACCACTATTGTGAGGCAATAAATTTTTCGCGAAAAATATGCCTGCCAGCATAAAAAGGAATATGATAAACAGTGCGGCCAGTATGGTTTTTATAAAGGCATATCTTTCAAAATATACAGAGCCAAGAATGAACAGGGATTGGAGCGCCAGAAAAATATAGCAAAATATGATGACATGATCTTTCAGGTTGCGTACAGGTTCTATTATGTTATGAGGGTTTAAGCGGATAGCAAAAAAAGTGATTTGCTGGATAATAAAAAAGCTCACCGCAAAAACGACAGGAAAAGCAATAAGCGAATAACAAATACCGCACAACAGTTTTTCGGTATGCGTTGCCGGAATGCTGAGCCAGTAAGTGCCTTTGGCTTTATCGCTCAATGCCCCAAATGTGGTGCTGGCGAATATTAAGCCCGCGCCAAAAAAAAGAACGAGGAAAATAACATAGGTATCTTCTTCATCGTAACGGCTTTCATTTGCAATGGCCCAAAAAATAAATATGATGGATAGCAAACCTATAAGCGCCAGCACAGATAAGCTGTAAAGCTTCGCATTGTCGAACCATTGTTTTTTAATGAGCAGCCCCAGCCTTGAAAAACTAAATGAATTATTCATGGTAATATCTTTATCAGTTAAAAGCAGAATGAATTTTGTCGCGGTTTACAATAATGGCTTTGTACAGCATTTCAAGATCCAGGCGGCTTTCTTCATGCATGGCGTTGCGGGTAATGACAGCATTGCCTTTTAATGACGGTTCGTTGTATAGTGATTGCTGAATTTCTTCGGGATCAAAAGAAATTTTGAAATTCAGGTGATGCGTGATCTGCTCAATGGTTTGATCAAACAGGATCTTTCCTTCATCAATAATGGTAATGCGGTCAATAAGATTTTCTAAGTCTTTTACCTGGTGTGTGCTGATGATAATGGATTTGTTTTCATCCAAAGCGCTTGCTATTACTTTACGGAACTGGCTCTTGCTCATAATATCCAAACCGTTGGTAGGCTCATCCATTAGCAATAAAGCCGTATTGCATGCCAGCCCGAAACTGATGAGTGTTTTTTTCTTTTGCCCGTAGCTCATGCTTTGAATGGTATTATCAATCGGTATTTCAAACTCGATGAGGTAACGGTTATACTGGTCGTAGTTGAATTTTGGATAGAACGGCGCATTGTATTTTGCCAGTCTTGCGGGTGTGATGTCGGGGAGAAAAAACTCCTCCGCTACCATAAATACGTCCTGTAAAAAGGAGGGTTTTCTTTTGCCCGGCACATGATTTCCTACTGTAATGCTTCCCGTGTCGGGGAAAAGCGTTCCCGCGATATTGCGCAGCAGGGTTGATTTACCGGTACCGTTTTTACCCAGCAAACCATAAATAAAGCCCGGTTGTAGCTGAAGGCTCAAACCGGTAAACACCTTTTTTTTGCTGTAGCCAAAGTGTAGGTTTTGTACAGAGACCATATGTAGTGATTTAGTGTACTATTGTATTAGTACACTGCAAATATAATACTGATTTTTTATTATCAAAATTTTTTTTGATTTTCTTTCCGGCGATCCGGGTAGGATTAAAAGGTGTGGATGAAATTCCCCTTAATGGCGCGGCATTTTCACCTGCAGGATGAATATTGCTGCTGAAATTACTGGCAACGTTATTGCAGAATTATCTTTTTAATCAAATAAAACAAAAGCTATGAAGAACTTATTATTGATCTGCATAACCTGCTTTATTTTTTCAGCCTGTGGCAATCCTTCTACGGATAGCATAGAGAACAACAGTGCCGATTCCATTACGACCGCTCCTTCCGATACGCTTTATCCCCAAACAGATACAAGTGCTATAAATCCGCAGCCGTAAGAACGCAGGAAATGAATAAAGGAGAAGGAAAGCGCAGAAAGTAACCTGAATCATGAGCAGGACTTTCATTTTTGCCGCAGATTTGCAGGTACTACCTGCTGACCTGCGGCATCTTTTTGATTATGCGGTCGGTACCCAACGGCAGGAGGGTCAGGCCGCATTAACCAAAAATACCACAAATGGGTTATTGCATCTGACAGGTAAACTTTTTACCTTGGCCTCCGTGTTCCTGCAAGTAAATCATCCGCCCTGCAAACTTCCGCACACCTTGTTGCCCTGCCCCCGAAAAAATATCCATATCATATCGTGAAAGAATTGAACACTTCCTGTGTTGGGCAAATGGGTACACTCAATTTTTTTACGTTATGAGAGGGTACACTTTTTACCATTGAAACACATCGGGTATGATCCACGAAGCACTTGGCTTATTGCGCCGTGAACTGGTAACCTATCTTTCCTCGCATGGATATGCCGCTGCGGAAGATATAGTGGTAATTGAAAATATCGGGCTTTTTGAGTCTGCTGCCAGTGGTGTGAATTTAGATGACAAGATCGTTTTTACCCTGGTGAACATTGAAGAAGAAAGTACGCTGAAAAACAATGCCTTCGTAAAAAAGGAGTTTGCCAGCGTGGCGCAATATGAAAATCCTCCTGTTTTTCTGAATCTTTACCTGCTTGTTACTGCTTGCAATAAATCGGCAGACAATAATAGTTATACAGATGCATTGGAAAGGCTTTCACTGGTGATTGCTTTTTTTCAAAGTAAAAATTCCTTTTCTTCAGGCGGTTCTGTTTCGGGTGGCACGCCTTCCTTTACTAATGAAGACCTGCTGCAGCTTACTATCCGTCATGAAATGTATACGCTCAGTTTTGAGCAGGTCAATCATTTGTGGGGCACGCTGGGTGGAAAGCAGATGCCTTTTGTATTGTATAAACTTCGGCTGATAGCTATTACGGAACGCAAAGTGCTGAGAGAAGTGCCATTGATTGAAGAAATAGAAACCCATTTTTCAAAAATACCAACCGGTCATTGATGGGGGTTATTTATAAAATATTATTTGAAGTAAAGCTGCTCCACGAGTTTTATCTTACCCAACCTAACGGGCAAACGGTATTTGACTTGGCCGCGCAAACAGACAGAATTAACTTTTTATTTAACCGCTTTGCGCGTGGCGACAGGGATATTAACAGTGAGCTGCGTTTTGACCTCCCGGAAAGTGTACGTAAAACCTTCCGGGATTATCACCTGAAATTACTGCCTTCTTATGCCGGTTGCAAGGTTGGAGTGGAAGTGAAAAGGCAAAAGCTTCCTGACGGAACGGTGGTTTATCAACCCCTGATCCCTTTGCCCGATGCCTCGAATATTGCTTTCCTTATCGTACGGAAAAACAATGCCTGGGATGCGTATACCAGTGCTAAAATGCAGCGGCTGACGAATGCAGTATATTATTTTTCAAATGAAAATGTTACCGGTGTAAAAGCATATCCCGTTTTGTCTAACAGCATACCAGCCTTTGACGCTTCCCTGATATATGAACAGGGTGAGCAGGCTTCATTCGGTCTTAATGATACCCGTTCTTTCTATATTGATAAAGATGGAAACGGGCAGTGGCTGAATATAAGCGGCACCCATTTCGTAAATGAAACCGACCGTATCCTGCTTCCGCTGCGTTTTTCCTATAATTTCAGCGCTGCCGGTAACATAACGGAAGCAGAAATGATATTGAAAGATAAAGATGGGAATGCCGTAGTGCTTTCAAGGGATGAATATGGTACGGAGAAAAAAGCTTTGACGTTTAAAAGCATGGCGCCGCTTCAAAAAATAACACTGGATTTCAGCCGGGGAGATATAGCCACGCTTCCTGCTTTCCCGGCAGATGAAAATATTTTTTATACCCTTGAAGTAAAAGATAATAATGGAAATACCTCCATACACCGTTTCCTGTTTTTTAATGATCCTGTTAACCTCAGGGAAAGCTGGGGATTAATAAATATGAAGCCAAAGGTAACCGACCCCGCTTTCCATTTATTGGATAACAATGGCTTTTTGCTTACCCGTATAATGCCCGACAGCAGTATGGTGCCGGCGCCCGTTTTTGAAATAAGAATGAAAAGCCGGCTTTCTTTCTGGCGATACATTCATGATAAAAAGAAAAAGCTGAAAAATGAACACCCCGATTTCCTGTTCCCGCAAAACAACAACCTTGTTTCAATTTTACCCCGCCCGTTAAGCTTCACCCCTTATTTGTTAAAGAAGCCCGATAATAGTTCGTATTACCTGCCCAACCCCCTTCCTTTTGAGTTAGTAAAAACAGAAAATGGCAAGCAGTATACAGACATTTTTGTAGGAGCGTCTGCCCTGTTCCCATTATTACCATAATGTATGCGCAAACTGGTTTCGTAAACAATTTATAAACACAAAACCTTTTCATATGCCAGAATATAAAACCCCCGGAGTTTATATTGAAGAGATTCCAAAACTCCCTCCGTCCATTGCCTCGGTTGAAACGGCTATCCCCGCGTTTATCGGATATACGCAGAAAGCGCAGCTAAAGGAACCTGCCGATCTGATCAATATACCCAAACGCATTTCCTCTATGCTGGAATATGAACAGTTCTTTGGTGGTCCCCTGCCTGAAACAACAATTACCGTAACCATAGATGTTACACAGCCCGGGCGTATTGATGCGCAGGGTAAGGTTATTACACCTGCTCCCTACCTGATGTATTATTCGCTTCAACTGTTTTTTATTAATGGGGGAGGTCCGTGCTATATCGTATCGGTAGGCGACTACAGCGGAGGCGGAGTAATTGACCAGGCAACCCTGCAGGGAGGGCTGGATGAGGTTGAAAAGATAAACGAGGTTACCTTACTATTATTTCCCGATGGTTTGAATATGACCGGCGCCGGTAATTATTATGCGTTATATAAGGAAGCTATGGATCAGTGTGCGGAGCTCAAAGATCGCTTTGCTGTTTTAGACGTATGGGTAGATCCGGATGCTACCGTTGATAATATACAGGTGCTTCGCGACTTTGATTTTGGCACAATTGATACGATGAAATATGCTGCTGTTTACTACCCGCGCATCTATACCAGGTTAGATTACCAGTACGACGATGAAGATGCGGTAACGATTGTTGGTGTTGGCGATGGTTCCTTAAACGGAACGCTTGCCGAATTAAAGTCAAAAAATAATGCCTATTATTTTATGGCCAAAAGCGCCATTGCAGATATTGAGATGCTCATGCCTGCTTCCAGTGCCGTTGTTGGAAGATATGCCGAAGTAGATAATACCAGGGGTGTTTGGAAAGCGCCGGCTAATGTGGGGATTGATTTTGCTATACGTCCTGAAATATTGGTTACACACAAACAGCAGGAAGGGTTGAATGTAGATACCCTTGCCGGTAAATCCATTAACGTTATCCGTTCTTTCGCAGGAAGAGGCCCCGCCATTATCTGGGGAGCCAGAACATTGGCCGGCAACGACAATGAATGGCGTTATATTTCCGTGAGACGATTTTTTAATATGGTAGAAGAATCAACTAAAAATGCTACGGAGCGCTTTGTGTTTGAACCTAACGACCGCAATACCTGGATACGCGTAAAATCCATGATCGAAAATTACCTCACCCAGCAATGGAAGGCCGGGGCATTGATGGGCACTACCACCCGCGAAGCCTATTTTGTGAAAGTAGGGCTCGGGGAAACCATGACGGAATTAGACATATGGGAAGGGCGCATGATTGTGGAAATTGGCCTCGCGGTGGTTCGTCCGGCCGAATTTATCATCCTGCGTTTCATGCACAAAATGCTGCAGGAATGATAAACTATGTGTAACAAAACAGGATTCTTAAATTTTAAAATCATTCAACATGTCAATCATATCATCTTCAAAAAAAGGTACCAGGCAGCAGAATGATGACTGCGGCAATTGCGAAGAGAACGATACCGCCACGCAAAAATCAATCAGTACAGAACGAAAAAAATACTGTAACGAACTGTATACAGCGGCGGGTGAGATGAGCCAGTATGAAACCAATTACTACGGGCAAAGCAATTTGTATGAACAAAAAAAATGCATGTTTGTGTGGACGGAGGACAATTACCGCCGTTATCGGAATACGGAGATCTGTGTTGGCACAGAGCTGCTGCAATCCAACGATCTCATCAAAGAAAATGTGAGCAATTATATAAAGTGGGGCAATGATCTTTCTGCCGGCCTCAAAAATATCTTTAAAGCTATAAAGGATGTGAAAATAAAACTGGGCGACCTGCGTACTGCGGCGGGTAAGCTGGAGGATTGCAAAAATGATAGTTGCAATTGCACGCAAATGACCATTTTAACGGGCGAGCAGCAAAAGAATTGTGAAACAAGACCTTCGCAGGACAACAGGCCCGACGAATGCAACGATGCCAAAGAAGTGCTGGACGACCTTATTTGCATGCCCAAAGCGCTTGGATTTGATGCAGACTATATTTTTAACGCCGCTTCCGATGTGATCGGCATTCAGGTTTTTTCCAACCTGGGCACGCTCGACCCTCTGCAAAAAACGCTTGCCGATGATGCCAAAGCTTTTGAAAAGCATATCCAGGATACGATGAAATTGAGGGAAGGCGCTTTGAAGAAAACACAGGAAGACCTCGTAAAAGCCGTGCAGGAAGCCACTAAATCTGCTACCGGATTGTACAATAAGAGGAGTGATTTTGAAGGACTGATGTGTACTACCAAATTCATTTGTTGTCCTGCATGTGATTGTGTTACAGAAGATGATAATTGCAAACCCCGCCTGGAAAAATGCAAAGAGGAAATTTGTGAAATATGTGACGAAGTGAAGGAGACCTTTTGTAATGAGAGTGGAGGTAATGATGAAACCACTGCCGGTTAACAGGAGGTGAATTAATCCATAACAATTAAATCAAATTATTATGCTTACAGAACATAAATATCAGAAACTGGCGGATACCTGGGATGCTAAGATCAAAGCATGCTGCGATAAGGAAGATCCGGATGATCCGCGGGGCTGCGATTGTTGCTATGATAGCTGGCAGGATGAGCTGAAAGTGGTAAAAACAAAATACAGCGAGTCGGAAGAGAAAGCGAGGCAGCTTAAGGATGAGCTGACGATAGTGGCAGACCGGAGGGATAAATTAAAAATGTGGTACGATGAGCTGACAAAGGCCAATGATCTGGCCCGCAAAATTTGTGATCAACTGGAGATATTGCTTACCCAGGTGGAGAAAATAAGCACCAATACGGGGCTGGCAGTACAGGCCATTAAAACCCTTTACTGCATGGTACGTGATTTTTATATGCAGGTAGACCTCATAAAAACAAAATACGACCGGTTGCAGAACTGCATTAAATGTTTGAATAACCCGGCACTTGGCCCGGGTGTAGGCATCATGAAATGCTTAGAGGAATATGGGAAGAAACTGGAAATTGTTATTGCCACGAGGGATGAAGTAATAAAAATGCTGATGGCGGCTATCAAAATAGCCTGTCGCATTAACAAAAACATTTCAGTTGATTTTGGATTAAGCACGGTTATCACGGAATGGAGCACGGCGTTTAACTGTTCTGTTCAGTGTGATGATGACGCAGCGCCCTGCCCCCCTGCAGGCGCCAAAGCGAATATGACTAAAACCGGAACGGCGCCTGCACAGGAAGACAGTTGTTTGGGAGCCTGCAGCCTTGAGCCCATACTCCTGTTCCCTGTTTGCAAAGACCCGTATTACAAGTGTGTAGATGATCAGTATGAAACAGATAAAAAAGCCGCGGAAGATCTGGCTAAGGAATTATTGAAAGAGAATAAGAAAAAGGAAGCTTTGCTTGCATGCAAGCAAAGCCTGGAATCGGCTATTAAAGAAACAGATCCCAAAAGCAGGTGTAAATAATGCAGAAACCCATTCACATCATCTTTAAAATTAAAAATTATGGCAGCCAAAGGAGATTATCCCATTCCAAAATTTCACTTCCAGGTTGAGTGGGGTGATGATTTCAGAATTGGCTTTACGGAAGCCAGTGGTCTTGACTTTGAAACGGAAGTAATTGAATACCGTGAAGGGAATAGTAAAAAATACAATAAAAGCAAACAGCCGGGATTAACCAAGTTCAGCAATATTACCTTAAAGAGAGGTACGTTCGAAGGCGACTTCGATTACTATAAAGAGTGGCGTAAAACCTATTTATTCCAGGAAGGCAATAAAACAGGCTCCATGTACCGCCGTACCATTACCATTAAGTTGCTGAATGAAAACCATGAAGCCATTATTACCTGGAAGCTCCAGAATGCATGGCCATCCAAAATACAATCAACCGATCTTAAAGCCGATGCCAATGAAGTGGCTATTGAAACCATGGAGCTGGTGCATGAAGGTTTGGAAATAATGAATGTAGATTAACTATGGCAGTTGAACAAGCAAGAAATACGGATAATTTTTACCAAACGGTGAACTTTCATTTCCGCGTTGAGTTTGTGCGGGAAGCACAGGCGTTAGATATGAGCTTTCAATCGGTAACGGGGTTAGATTCCACTTTAGATACGGACACGGTAAGAGAAGGCGGAGAAAACCGCTTTGAGCATGTTATTCCGGTTAGGAGAAAATACGGTCCGCTTGTTTTAAAAAGAGGGGTGCTAACTCCAACCGAATCAGGGATAACAAAATGGTTCAAACAGGTTTTTGATGATGAAAAGGTAATGCCCATCGCTACCGTGCATATTAAATTGTTAAATGAAGAACATCAGCCGCTGATGCACTGGACGGTCAACAATGTATGGCCCAGGAGCTGGAAGATAGGTGAGCTGAATGCAGAACGGGGAGAAGTATTAATTGAAACACTCGAATTAAATTATAATTATCTCATCTTAAACGATTGATACATTATGCCCATAGAAGTTCGGGAACTGGTTATAAAAGCAACCGTTACGCAGGAAGCAACAACAGGCGGAGCACAGCAACCCGCTACCGGTAATGCTGTTACTCCTAATGAAGAAATGATCAATAGCTGCGTGGAAAAAGTGCTGGCCATATTAAAAGATAAAATTGAACGATAGTCATGGAAAAACTACGGATATATGCTTTCCTCGACAGGAATTTTGTTGACCCGGGCGAAGGGATCAGCCGTTTGCAACCCGCATTCATGGCGCCCATTAACCCCGAATCGTTTACCAAAAATTTAAAAATAGACCTGGATCAGCGACGCGGACATGGCAGTCATGGAACCGATCTGCGGTTCAGGTCAACGGTGCCGGAAGAGCTAAAGCTGGAATTCATTCTGGATGGTACTCAAACCATGGAAGGATACGGGGGAGAAGATACTTCGCTCAAAGCAATGAAGGTGCACGACCAGATAAAAAAATTCTTAGACAGCGTTTATAAATACCAGGGAGAAATTCACCGTCCGAAGTTTTTATTGCTGATATGGGGCTCCGAAATACGGTTTCGCTGCATATTGTCTAACCTGGATATTAACCATACGCTGTTTAACCCGGAAGGCGAACCATTACGGGCGAGATTAACCGCTACTTTTTTAAACTATAAAGCAAGGGAGGAAAGATTGGCTGAAGAAAGACAGGAATCCGCTGATCTTACCCACCTGCGAAAAGTGCAGCAGGGCGACCGTTTGGACCTCATGACGTTCAGGATATACAACGACCCTAAATATTTTTTGCAGGTAGGTAAGGCAAATGCGCTTACCCGTATCCGTAATGTTAAAGCAGGTACCGACCTTTTTTTTCCACCCTTTGATAAAAATGAAGCATAATGGAAGAGCTATTGATTCCCAATCCCTCAAAGCATGATGTGGCCACTTTCAATATACTGGTTGATGACCAGGATATCAATCCATCGTACCAGGTATTGTCTCTTTCCATAACAAAAGAGATTAACCGTATACCCGCGGCAAAAATTGTTTTGCGTGATGGCGAAGCCAGCGACAGATCATTTGAGATCAGCAACAGCAATGATTTTATTCCCGGAAAAAAAATACTGATCAAAATAGGGCTCGACGGAAATAATATCCTGGTTTTTAAAGGTATTATCATCCGGCACACCATAAGGGTAAAAGAAAACGGGGACGGGGAATTGCATGTGGAATGCCGCGATGAAGCAGTACGGATGACTATAGGCAGGCATAGCCGCTACTATGAAAACATAAAAGACAACCGCTTGTTTGATGAGCTGATCGGGCGGTATAACGGGCTGCAGGGGGATACTGCTGAAACGAAACTTACGCATAAGCACCTGGTGCAGCATCACCTCAGCGACTGGGATTTTATGTTGCTCCGCGCCGAAGCCAATGCCATGCTGGTAAATGTAGATGATGGGCGGATAAAAATATCAACGCCCGACACAACAGCCGAACCCGTATTGCAGGTAACCTATGGTTCATCCATATTAGAATTTGAAGCGGAGATGGATGCCCGCACGCAATGGAAAAACGTAAAAGCGGCTTCCTGGGATTATACCAACCAGCAGTTGTTTGAAGCAGAAGCCGGTGAGTTTGACGCTTTTGCACAGCATGGAAATATCACGGGCAGCCAGTTAGCCGAAACGATCAATCTTGATGCTTACGAAATGAAGCACAGCGGGCATGCGCTGGAACAGGAACTGCAGGATTGGGTAAACGGCGTTATGCTGCGCAGCAGGCTGGCAAAAATAAGGGGGCGTGCGAAATTTACCGGTTTTGCCGGCATTCATCCCGGTGATATGGTAAAGCTTGAAGGTGTGGGTGAACGCTTTAAAGGCAAGGCCTATGTAACAGCGGTGAAACAGGAGATGGGCAACGGGATGTGGGATACGCATGTGCAGTTTGGGCTTGATCCCGAGCGGTATGCTTTTGTTCACCAGGATATGCCTGATGCCCCGGCTGCCGGGCTGGCAGGAGCTGTTCACGGACTGCAGATCGGGGTTGTGGTGCAGTTGCAAAATGACCCGGATGGCGAAGACCGCATAAGGGTAAGGATCCCGGTAATTGATAATAACGACCAGGGCATATGGACAAGAATTGCCAGCTTAGATGCAGGACAGGACAGGGGTGCTTTTTTTCGACCTGAAATTGGCGATGAGGTAATTGTGGGTTTCATCAATGATGACCCGAGAGATGCCGTGGTGCTGGGTATGTTGCATAGCAGCGCTAAGCCGGCGCCTGTTACCGCGCAGGATGCAAACAATGAAAAGGGCTTCACTACACGCAGTAAAATGCATTTGCAGTTTAACGATGATACCAAAACGATTACGATTGATACACCTGCAGGCAATAGCATCATCATAGATGAGCAGGGAATGAAGATCGAGATCAAAGACCAGAACAGCAATAAAATAACCATGGGCACATCCGGCATAACCATAGAAAGCCCTATGAATGTAGAAATAAAAGCTGGTGTAAATCTCACCTTATCCGCCGCCGCATCCCTTACCATTGGAGGTGCATCGCTGGGGGTTAAGGCAGATGGTAATTTAAGTTTGGAAGGCGCATTGGCTAAATTATCGGCCCAGGGTATTACGGAGATCAGCGGGTCATTGGTGAAGATAAATTGAGGGAGTAAGAAGTGTGGGGTATAAGGTATAAGGTATAGGGTGTAAGGTATAGGGTGTGAGGTGTGAGGTATAAGGTTGCGGCACCCGGCGAAGGAGGGGCAGACCGGGAAAAAACCATAAACCATAAACTACAAACCATAAACTATAAACATTCCCAACAATGCCTTCCGCTGCACGACTATCTGATATGCATACCTGCCCGATGGTAACGGGTGTGGTTCCGCACGTGGGCGGTCCTGTAACCGGGCCCTGTGTGCCAACGGTACTGATTGACAGCCTCCCGGCGGCAGTAGTGGGAGATCTGTTAGTATGTGTTGGTCCGCCTGATACCATTGTAAAAGGATCTGCTACGGTGCTCATCGGCGGGAGACCGGCAGCCAGGCAGGGCGATCTTACAGCGCATGGCGGCGTAATTGTTATGGGTTTGCCAACGGTGCAGATTGGAGGATGATAGAAAATGATAAGTATTAAATCAAAAAGATGAATCAACAATTTAACTCTTTTCTTGGAACAGGCTGGGCTTTCCCGCCGGCTTTCGACAGGGATGCTGCCACGGTTGCATTGGTAAGCGATGAAGAAGATATTAAGCAGAGCTTAAACATCCTGTTGTCTACCAGCCTCGGTGAAAGAGTGATGCAGCCCCACTATGGCTGTAATCTCAATGACTATATGTTTGAGCCGCTCAGCAGCTCTATGATCGGCTTTATAAAAGACAGGGTGGAATCTTCTATTTTAATTTATGAATCGCGCATTGTAGTGGATAAAATTGAAGTAACCCCCGATGATGCTTTTGATTTGATAGAAGGTAGGTTTATCATTAAGGTGGAATATACCATTCCGGGTACCAATTCGCGCTTCAATTATGTGTATGATTATTATAAAAACGAGGCGTTAAAGCCGGTATAGTAGCAAAAATAACTTTACTGAACCATGTTTGATTGCAATAACCTTATACATCCTTTTCAAAACGACCCCGGTGTAAGTCAGCAGCAACGGGTAATGGATGATTTATTGCATAACTCACCTAAGATTGACGGGCGCAGCATGGCCGATTTGCTGCATTATTTTGTACAGCTTTCCCCCCATGTTAATTATTATGATGAAGGCCTGGGTATCAGCGACTGGCAACCTTTTTTTCAAAAGAGTATTCCTTTTGTACTGGCTGCGATCATTAAATATGATATAAAAGCGGTTACTGAAAAAACAGATAGCTATAACAAAATATTTAACCGGCATCCCTCTAAAGCAGCCCTGCAATTACAGCTTCATTATATATTTCAGCAGGTGATTAGCCGGATCAATGCCTGGCATTTGCAATTACAGCACAGCGAGCTTCCTGCCGGACTGATTGTGGAAAAACTAATTAAGGATAAGCTCCGGGAGCCATTAAAAAAAATGATCTGCATCAACAATGTAGCCGTAAAATATTATTGCATAAAACCGGTTAGTTTTAGCCGGATTGCTGAAAACGAAGTGTGGGGGCTTGATTTAACTGTGGAAAACGCGAAAGAAAACTGCAGGCCGCAGGGTAAAAGCAAACGTAAACGGCTTATTGGTTTAAGAGACCAGCTTGCAGGCCTGCTGCCTTCCTTTTTAGATGCTATCCGGATCATTGCCGGTACTGCTGCGCAAAGTATGGAACAAAGCCTTTTTCCGCTGAAAGAAGAATTGCAGAAAAAGCATACCCCTCATTTAGCCCTGTTGTTTGCTTTTTTGAAATTATTTCAGCACCTGCAGGGCGACTTGAATACGTACACCAAAAAGCATCTCGATTTTTTTTACAAACAGGTGCTGCAATTAAAGGCCCGTGACGCCGTGCCCGATAAAGCGCATATTGTTTTTGAGATCCAAAAGCAATTAGATAAATATTTACTGAAGAAAGGACTCCTGGTTAAAGACGGGAAGGATAATAACAAATCAGAGATCCGCTTTGCGCTTGATGATGAAATTGTGGTGAATAAAACACAGGTGGCAGACAAACGTACTTTGTTTCTCAATAATCAAAATATATTTGAGCACACTTATATAGAAGGTGTATATATGGCGCCCACTGCCGGTAAAGCAGATGGACTGATCAAAGATTTTAAAGATACTGATCCTAAAAGTTTCGCCACGCTGGGTGCTAAGCTTAGCAAATACACTGATCCTGAAAAAACATTTGCCCGGCCATATCCCAATGCCAGGATAGGATTTATACTGGCATCGCCGGTATTGCTGTTAAATGAAGGAAAAAGAACAATAGATATAACATTAGCATGCCGGTTAACCAATGATTACTGCAATGAGACGGCGAATGAAGAAACTCCTGCAACCCGGAACTGTTGTGAAGAAACAACACAGGACATCCCGGGTGCAGCCCCCCGTCCAAAGAAAAAATATCCCGATTTTATTCATTCTCCCGGTTTCTATAGTGATATCGTTGCGGCATTGAATGAAACGTATTATTATATCAGTGAAGACCTGGTAGCGGACGCGCTTAAAAATGGGATCGGTAAAGCGCTTGAAAATAAGCTTCGTTCTTTTCTTATCCATGACAAAAAGGTATGCTATTGTGCAGAAGAAATAAAACAATATGATGCGGTGCTGAAAAAAGCAGCCTGGGATATATTTTACAATGCTGCTTTACCTGCTGAAAAAGCGGTATTGGATAAACTGTTTAAACCCCGGAAAGCTTTAAAAGCTTTATTCAGTGGAGAGAAGGAATGGATTGAGCCAACCGGTGCTTTAGCCATTACCATGAGCCCTGCACTTTCTGCAGGCAAATTTCTTTTACACATCAATGCCGCGCTTACAGCAGATCAGCCTGCGGTAACTTTTTATAATAAAGACGAACTGAAAGAAGATTTTAACACCACCCTGCCTTTGGTTAAGGTGGAACTGGATGATACAATAAAGTTAGCATTTACAGATACTGAACTGGAAGAAAAGATTGAAAACACAGGATCGGCTGATCCTTGCTGCTTATTGAAAGCATCCTCATCAGGCAGCCATACGGTTTCCCTGTATCATTTTTTCCGGAATGTGACGGTATTGGATAAGCTGAGTAACGATCCAACGGATGCAACCAGGATTGATGTAAGCGTATGCGGACTAAAAAATTTTATTGTTCAGAATGACGAAAGTGTGCAGGATGTAAATGGACTGGTATATCCTTTTGGAACGCGACCCGATATCGTTGACTTTAGTGTGGTCAATCCAACGGTCTGTATTACACCGGCATTTATTAATGATGCCACTCCTGTTATCTCTGTTAAAGCCAGAAACTATCTTCAAAGCCTGATCACTCCTGCAAATGGGTTTAAAAAAGTTATAGCGAAGAATGAGCTGGAACTTTTTTTAGATATAAAAGACAATAGCAATAACCCGGTTTTTAATAATGCCGATAAAATAGCAATAAGAGCATTGATTAATGATAAAACAAAAAGCTATTGTTTGCACAATCAAACGGGTCCCAATTTTTATATAGGATCGGGTGAGGTTTTTTGCAAGAAATGGAACTCGGTAAGGATCAATTTAAACTGGAAAGACAAACCGAATGATTTCAGGGAATATTATAATGCCTACGTGGTGGAAGATGTAAACCTCCAGATATTTGGACTGGATCAGGATAATTTTAAAATCAAAGTTTCCGTACTTCAAAATGGTAGTTGGGTTGACGAAGTGCTCAATAGAAAATTATTTGATGTTGTTCCTCCTCCCGCTATACCTCAGCTTACTCCAGCCTCTCCGTCACCTTGTACCCCGGATGGTTTCTATAGTCAGGGTATAGTGGTGAAACCTTCAGATTTTCCCGGTCAGTTTTCCAGGGAATTTACGCTGCCGGATGCTGCAGAAACCGCTTTAAAATCAGACACAAGAAAAGGATTTATTAAAATCAATTTGCAGGAACAGGATTTTTTGCACAAAGACTATCCATTTATTTTAGCCAGGCAAATGATGGCTATGGGAAAATATCCTGATTCCATTCTTGAAGGGGCTGTGTATAGAAAAGACGGCAACACGGTTATCGTTTTCAGAAGTCTTGGTAAAGCAATTGTTGAACTGAAAGACGAAATATTCAAATCTAAAGATGCTGCACAGCTTGCTAAAGATATCGTAGATACCTTAAATACAACTTTTGATAGCGCCATTGGCTTTCCGCCGCCTCCACCTGTTAATAGTGTAAGTGATGCAGAGAGAGATACGCTCATTCCACTGGTTCATGGCAGCAAAACGCTTGCTGACAATTCGTTGCAGAAGACGGCAGATACAAAAGACAAGTTGGCCGTGCTTCAAACATTCCTGGGTATTTTTGATGTTTTTACGGGGGAAATAGTGAAGCCTTTAACCGTATTGATTCCTAACGAGCCCTGGACGCCGATCATTAAAAATATTTCTCTTGACTATACTGCCACAGCTACGATTAATGATATGGACCTGATCCATCTCTATCCTTTTGATGGTACATACAAAACAGAAAAGATAACATTACAGCCCACCTTATTTCCCACCTGCTGTGATGAGGGCAATTTGTTTATTGGTTTAAAAGACCTGGAACCTGGCAGTAATGTAAATGTATTATTCCAGTTGGCGGAAGCTACGGCCGATTCCGAATCAGATATTGAAGAAGTAAACTGGTATTACCTGGAGAATAACCAATGGAAAACGCTTCGTAAAGGTTTTGAAGTGCAGGATGATGCCACAGATGGGTTAACCACTTCGGGCATTGTAAAATTTGCATTGCCTGAAAACATGACAAAGGATAACACTGTTCTGCCGAAAGAGTTGCACTGGATCAAAGCTTCCGTATCAAAAAATAGTAAAACGGTGTGTGAAACGATGGGTATATATACGCAGGCTATCCGCGCTACCTTCACTAATGAGGAGGGAAATGACAAACTGCGCCTTTCTAAGTCATTGGCTGCCGGAGCCATATCCAAACTGAATGAAGCAGATGCGAATGTTAAAAAATTAAGCCAGCCTTTTGATTCTTTTGGGGGCCGGGTGCCGGAAGCCGAAGGACATTTTTATGTGCGGATAAGCGAATTGCTCCGCCACAAAGGAAGAGCGATACAAAAATTCGATTATGAGCGGTTGGTATTAGAAGCTTTTCCTCAATTGTTTAAAGCAAAATGCATCAATCACAGTTTTGCGTTGAATGCCCACGAGTATAAAAATGATTTTCCCATTGCCCCCGGCTATGTGCTGCTTGCCGTTATTCCGGATTTAAACCAGCTAAAAGCCGCCCAATCTTTTGAGCCACGTGTTCCGGTAAGTATGCTCGGTGATATACAGGAATATTGTAAGAAACGCAGCTCGCCTTTTGTTCGCTTCCGGGCCATGAACCCGCGATACGAAAAAGTACATTTTTGTTTAAAAGTAAAATTGATTGCAGGTAAGGATGAAAATTATTATAAAGAAAAGATGAAACAGGATCTGCGTGAATTTTTAGCGCCATGGGCAATTGGTGAATACGATAAGCTGCGATTTGGTCAGTGTGTTGGTCGGTCTGAAGTTATACGTTTCTTGGAAACAAGGGATTATGTGGATTATATTATTGATCTGCTCATGCGGCATGATGATGATCCCTGGCCGGATAAAACAAAAAAAGAAGAGCTGCTAAGGCCGGTATGCCCTAAAACACCGCGCAGCATTTTAATTGCCGGCGATATAGATGTGTGCATTCCGGGTAAGGATTGTGAAGAATGGGGCCGGTGTTTTGATGTGCAGGGGCAGGAGGTGGATTGTTGTGATAATAAAAAAATACCTGTTGCTGATTATTGTAAAGATGATGTGGTAATAGGGTAAAAAATATTAGGATGGCAGGTGGTCAGGAAAATATGGTTATCAGTAAAAATAATTCGGGGTTTCCCGGCTACTTAGATTTTGACAAGCTAAGAGCCGAAGGTATTGATTATCTGGGGAAATTAGGAGGTAAGATATGGACAGATCATAATGTGCACGATCCTGGCATCACCATCCTGGAGGTGCTTTGCTATGCATTGCTTGATCTGGGGTATCGTACCAACCTCCCTGTGGAAGATCTGCTCACCCGGAACCCTGATGACAGCTCAAAGGATAATAACTTTTTCACACCTGCACAAATACTGGCCTGTAATCCGCTTACCATTACCGATTTTAGAAAACTGCTGATAGATATAGAAGGCGTTAAGAATGCCTGGCTGGAAATAGCCACAGATCAGAAAGATTTTTGCCGTCCACGCTGGCAGGAAGACCCTGCGGGCGGTAACGCCGGCAACCATGAAAGTGATGTGCCGTGTATTGATTTTCTTAATGGATTATACCACATATATATTGACCTGGAAAATGAAGTTGAAGAGAAAATAAAAAACGACCCGGAAGAAAAGGAGAAATTGGAAGATAAAATTAAAAACGCGCTGATGTCGCATCGCAACCTCTGCGAAGATTTTATTGATATTTATTTTTTATGCAAACAGGAAACAGGTGTATGCGCTGATATAGAGCTGGAAGATAATGCAGATATTGAAAAAGCATATATTGATATAGTTGAAAAATTGAGAACATTTTTTTCTCCGGCTCCCCGGTTTTATACGCTGCAGCAGTTATTGGAAAAGCAAAAATCAATAGATGAAATTTTTGCCGGCCGCCCTTACAATATTGCAGAAAGCCATGGCTTTACCGATGCCGGGGAGCTGGAACAATTGAAACTGAGAAAAGAAATTCATTTGTCGGATGTATACAATGCCTTGTTTGAAGTGGAAGGAATAAAGGGCGTTCGTAATCTTGAGCTGAGATTCTGTAACAACAAAACTCCTGTTCCCCCCAATTCGTGGAAATTGAATATCCCCGAAAATCATGTGCCGGAATTTTCTGTCCAGTGTTCAGGGTTTCAGTTTACCAAACATGGGAGGCCGGTTTTTATTGATTTTAAAAAATTTGAAGGACTTTTCCAGATCAACTTTTCCGGTAATGGAAAAATTCTCAATAAAGCTCCATCGCCTTATCTCGATAATGAAATTCCCAAAGGGGTTTACCGCAATGACCTGGCCGATTACTATTCCATCCAGAATGAATTTCCGCGGGTATATGGCATTGCAGAAGGCGGGCTGCCGGATGGAGCTTCTTCCTTGCGAAAAGCGCAGGCCTACCAGTTGAAGGCTTATCTTTTATTTTTCGACCAGTTACTGGCCAATTATCTTTCGCAATTGCAGCATATGCGTTCCTTATTCGCATTGTCGGCATCAGATAGCAACGAAGAAAATCATACTTATTTTATCAACCGGCTTTCATCCGTTCCCGACCTGCAGCAACTGCTTCGTTTTAATAGTAGTGAAAGCAATGCAAACGCTTTGGGCACAGAAGGCACAATACTTGTGTTGCCTGTAGATAAAATGAAATTACTTGAACTTAAAGATGATGATAAGCTAAAAACTTTATCTCCCGGCAATTTTGAGCCCTATACTTTTAACACAATGGCTGAGCAGGAAACGGCTATCAGCCAGTTGAAGAACGACCTGCTGTTTAACCAATATGAATGTGTGTATGTTACTGCAGCCAACGGTTGTATTTACTATTATATGCTCACCGGCTCTGATGAAATGGCGCTCGTAAGCAAAAAGTATTTCAGCAACGTGCAGGAGGCTGCTGAAAATGCCGCTTCAGTAAAGTACATTGGAACATTCAGTGAAAACTACCGCTCCTTTGTTACTGCCACCGGAGGTTTTTCCTTCGATATGGAGCTTAACCTGCTCACATTCGAAAAATACCTGCAACTGATTGTTGAAAGCGGGGAATTATTTTCTCAACGGCGGCAGCAGTTCCTTGATCACCTGCTTTCGAGGTTCGCCGAACAGTTTACGGATTATGCCCTGCTGTCTTTTGGCTTCTTAACAGATCAGCAATTGACAGGGGCCGTTATAAAATGGAAAGAAAATTTTTTGACTCATTATGATGATCTGAGCAGCAACAGGGGTAAAGCATACGATTATTTAGAAAATAACTGGAACAACGGAAATGTTTCCGGGTTCGAAAATAAAGTGAAAGCCATCAGTGGCATTGCTAACCGCAAACGTAGCCTCTGCAATTTTGAAGTAGCTGAATATGAAGAACAGTTTGAAGTAATATTAAAAATCGCCGGCACTTCCTGGTTCACCATAGATGAAAAATTTGATACGAGGAATGAAGCGTTGATGGCGGCCAAAGCCCTGTTCAGCGCATTGCCCGGGAAAAGCAATTATCAGCCTGAATTTATTGAACATGATAATGCGTATAGGCTAACCATACATTACGCGCCAAACCGTTCAGCAGTTTTCCCGTTTCAATATACAGCAAAAGAAGAGGCAATGGCTGTTGCCGGTAACATTACGGAACTGTTTATACCAAAAGATCCGGCTGCCGCAATATTTGAAAGCACCTATAAATATGTTCCCCGGTTAAATGATTCAAACGGGAAGCAGGTTCGCAGATCAGTGGCATTCTATCCATCTGAAGAAGAAGCACGGAAAGCCGTATTGAAAACAATAACAAAAATTGACGACCGGAAAAAATGGGAATATGGTGAAGATGTTGCCCGCCTGGGCACATTGATTTATGACGAAAAAAACACCGGCGTCTTATCCTTTATTAATGCAGATGCTTTTAAAATTGACGTTAATAACAGCATCGTTGGAAAACCTGCTCAGTTTACCTATGATCTGTTAGATAAAGAAAATAATTTCAAATTTCAATCCGTAAGTGAATTTAATAATGCTACTGAAGCACTCACAGATGCCGCTGCATTGTTGGGCTTATTAACCGGGGAGCAGCACTATGAAATTTTCCGGAATGCTGCAACCGGTAAGTTTGCTATCCGGGTAGCAGATCGGGGAACCGTAAGGGCTGTTTGTATAATTGAAAACAATACTGAAGCAGAAGCGGAGCAGCTCCGGCTACTGATCCTGGACATTGTAAAAAAGAATCGTTATTTTATCGAAATAGAAAAAGAGCCCCATCGCTGGAAATTTAATTACAGCCTGGGGTATGAAAAAAATAACCGGTATTTATTTTATAGTGTACGTGATTACACAAACCCGGAAGAGGCGCTTTCCGCCGCTACTTTATTTTATAATGCCTCGTCAACCCTGCGCGTTGATGCAGTGAAGCATGAACTTTTTTTAGTGGCGCACAAAGATGATATAGCAATTAGTTCTGTAAAACTCATTGATGAAGGAGAACCTAAAGACATCATAAGGGCTAAAGCTGCTGTAGATAAGCTATTGCTGGAACAGAAAGAAATAAGCCGCCTTACGGAAAGTACCAGCTCTGCCGCGTTCTCTGATAGTGTGCGTATAGACCCTGTTAGCGAGCAGGGGTTGTTTGTGTACCGGCTGGTAGACAAAGATCGCCCGCTTGCTTTCTATAGCCGTTCTTTTGCCGATAAAACCAGCGCCGGGCCGGATATAAAGTCATTGGCAAAGTTGTTTAAGTATGGCGCCGCCTGTTTGCAGGTTTGCATGGGTGGCGATATCATTAATAAAAGAAAAGATGAAGCCACAAAAATCACATGGTATCACTACCAGCTTAAATGCCTGAATCAATTTTATCCGTCGGGCCCTCTGGCAGGAAAACCGCTGATCCTTTTTGAAAGTACGCAAGGCTATCAAAACAGCGATGATGCGGAGAATGCATTTGCCGAAAATTATCTGTTGCTGCTGCACCTGGCATCTGATCCGGTTAATTATGGAAAATCCATAAGTCTTACAGAAATCCTTATTCATAATGCAAATGCTTATGGCAGTGCCGATAGTATTGTTTTTGTGCCCGCAGCCACAAAAGATGCGCTGGGCGCTGCGGATAATATACTGATAGCTGCAATGGTAAAAATGGCGCTCACTTATCCCATACGGCTGGTACAATATAAATCAAAGACGTTTTATGAACTTTTTTCCTGTGAACAAAATCCCGGTGACCAAACCACTGCGGATAACTGTATTAAGAAAAATGAACCGTACGTATATTATTTCACCTTGCTGTCTCCGGAACAGGGAACTGAAAAATGGCAGAGCGTAAAGTTCTATACTACTGCCGGAGAAGCAAAAAAGGAATTTGATTTTTTTGTGATGCTGTTGTGGTACCAGGGCAACTATTACGCAGACTGCGATCATTGTGCGGGTGCCAAAACTGTTTACCGGGTATACCTCAGGGAAGTGCTTGCGGAAAGCGCCGAACGCTTTATCTCGGAAGAGCAGGCCTGGGGTAAGGAAGGCGTGCAAAAGCTCATTTGTACAGCACAAACTGAAAATGCTTTTCACACCTACAGGCGAAAAGAAGACTGCTGTTATTCGTTTTATGTTGCCTGTGGCGCAGGTTTGGTTTATCATCCATGTAAATATGACACGCCTCAAAAAAGAGATAACGCGTTGGTCAAATTGTACCAGTCGCTAAAAGAAACCATAAAGAAGAAAGCATGGCAGGCGGAAGAAAATGATAACGCAGTTGTATTGAGAAATGATGATGGAACCGCATTTGCCGCTGTTGGTATCAGTAACAGGGACAACAATTGTATAAGCGACAGGATAGCGACTTTAACCGAATATGTTGACTCAATCCAAAATTATAAGGAAGAAGAAGGAAGAATAGTTTTAAGGGACGATCAAAATGAAATCATTGCCGGTTCCCTGCAGAAAGATATAACGCTTACGGCATGGAAAGAAATGTTGCAGTTGTTCGTTTGCTATTATCCGGTAAAAAAAACGAAGGATGCAAAAGCAGGCGGCGATACTTACAGGTATTGTATAGAAATAAAGCTGCCCGGCTTCAATACCTGTAATGAAGATATAACAGAAGAAAAGCCCTGTGGTTGCGGCAGTGAACCCGGGGAAGACGAACCACCCTGTTATATAGCATGGAAAGCGGATTGTTGTTACTCTACCTGCGCAGAAGCGGAACTGGCATTACAAACCATTATGCGGCTGCTGCTGAATTTTAGTTATTACCAGCCTGTATTTGACTGCGGATGCTATTCACATGGTATTGCCATTCAGTTTAGCAGGAATGCAATAATAGCAGATGAAAATATTACCTGGTACTGGCAGGAAGCGGCGATCCGCAACTGGCATAGCAGTGAAATAGTAGCGGTTAACCCCCAGTGTTATACCAATGCTGAAATGGCCTGCGAAGCCGTAGCCCGTGCAAAAGCGCTGATCAACAGTGAAGGCCTGCATGTGGTGGAACATATTTTGCTCCGCCCGCGCTGCAATCCGGAAGATTGCCGCTGTTCACAGTATAATAAGCAATGTGATGATGAAACAGGATGCCGCTTTGTGTGGCCGGTTCAGGATGAAGACCCGTGCACGCAGGAAAAGGATATTTGTTTTGTTCCCGGCGCCGACCGGTATTCTTTTATTGCTACGGTAGTATTGCCGGCCTGGCCGGAGCGTTTCCGCAAAAAAGAGAACAGGGCATTGCTTGAAAACATATTATACTGCGAGGCGCCTGCCCATGTGCTGCTGCGCATATTATGGCTGGCGCCACACGATTTTTGCTGCTTTGAAACAAAATTCACAAGCTGGGGTCGCTGGCTGGCACAGAAAAAAAACTGTACAGATGATTTTTCAGTATGTGATTTCCTCACTTTTTTATTTGACCGGAATTATGAATGTTTGGATGATTGTATGGTTTGCCTGCCTTGTGAAGAGAATGTGCAACAACCCGATCCCTGTTTTGCTGAAGGGAATGACGGAGAAGAAGAAAATAAATATTTGTCGCAGATCAATGAGCTCTACTGCTGGTATGATCAGCAGTGTGATCAGTATACGTTTGTTCCCTGTGAAAGAACAGAACCCCGCAACCCTGATATACCCGGTACGCCTTTATTAAACATAGTAAGGAGCCATAATGAAGAAATGAATGAAGACTTATCCGAGCCTGTCGGCATATCCGGAAAATCTTTAGTAGAAAGGAAAATCGAAACGGGTTTGCCAGATAAGGATATGGCAAAACGGAAACGCCAGGTGATAAACGGCCGCCTCGCGAAATACAGAGAGATGGCAGATAATATATTTGAAAAGTCGGGCAATAATGCCATTGCAGCCAAAGTACAGCGTTTCCTGTCGGACCCGCATCCTACCCGGGAAAGATTATCAAAGCTGATTGTTGAAGTGCTGCAAAACAAAGCTCCTGAAAAGCCTGTGAAGGCACTCACGAAGAAACAGGTACGTGAACTCCTGCAAACCGGTACCTGTTATTTTTTAGACAAGCTTTGTTTTAATGGTAAGGATAAAATTAAGCACCGCGAATTAAAAACGGTTTTTGAAAAGCTGCGAAAAGCAGAAACAGATATAAAGGCTTTGTATGCTTACTGGAACTTTGCTGAAATAGCAGTATTCCAGCCGACGCTGAATGAAACCATGTTAAATGACTTGTTTTTCCCAATATGAGATAACCTGTTATGCAACACATCATAAAAAAACAGATCATCAACCTGGCGCTTCCCGTAAAAGCTGATGCTTTTGGTATACAGCAAAGCGTGAGCGAATATTACACGCGGGATGTTGTGCCGTTGATGGAAAATGTTTTTGACGGATTGTCGGCCAAGGGTGAAATCATTCAAATAGATTATCTTGAAATTGACCTGGGCATTCTTTCTGAAAAAGAAGTGAAACGGGGTAAATGGAACGAAGCTATTCTTTCAAAAATAAGGGAACAATTGTATCAGCAAATTAAAGCTAAACGGGAAGAGGAAAACACTAAACACACGGGCGTGTCTTTCAACAATTACAGGCAATGGTTATTTTATATGCAAAAGGGGTATCTGCCCTGGAATGTTTTGCAGGTAAGCGATGCGTGGCATGAAAAAGTTTTGGAAACTTTAGCCGTTGATTTCGGGAGCATATCTGAACTGAGAAGCATCATTAAACATCATCCTTTTGTTGTAAGAAGGATCGCTTTACAGCACAGCGAAATATTTTTACAGCAACTGGTTGCAGTTTTAACCGCCGGGAATCAACAGGGTTTGCCAAAACTGGTGCAACAATTTTCTCTTCTGTTGGTATGGTTAAACAACGGAAATTTAACCGAAGCTAATCAAAAAGCTGCTATACAAAAGATATGGGAACAGTTAATACAGGTTGCTGCACAAGTTGAAAAAGCATTAACGCCGCTGCAGCTTGTTGAAAAAATTTTAGAAAGAGAACTAACCAGTTCAATTGTTGTTGAAAATATTATTACTACTCATGCCGGGGAACTGCGGGCTATTTTACCCATACTTAAAAAAATAATAGCTAATAAAAAAACGCATTTTCCAAAGCAAACTGACGATGCTATCGTTGATCCTGCAACAGTGGAGACAAAAACAAATCAGGATATTTCTGCCGCAGAGGAAGAAGGCGTTTTTGTACAGCATGCCGGAATGGTACTGATCCACCCATTTATTTCGGCGCTCTTTAACCGGTTGCAATGGGTGAACCAGGGAGCATTTAAAGACGAACGTTCCCGGCAAAAAGCGCTGTACCTTTTGCATTATGCCGCTACAGGTAGGGGGGAAGCGGAAGAATATGAATTGGTTGTTCCCAAAATACTATGCAACTGGCCGCTGGCAATGCCTGTGGAAAAAGATATGGAATGGAGTAAAGCTGAATTAAATGAAGCAGATAGTATGTTGCAGGCCGCTATTGAACAATGGACGGTTTTACAGCATACTTCTCCGGATGGATTACGCGAAGGCTTCCTGCAAAGGCGGGGAAAGTTTTTTACCAGGAACGATAAGCAATACCTGCAGGTAGAGCGCGGTGCATTAGATGTATTGTTAGACCAACTGCCCTGGAACCTGGGGATCATTAAACTGCCCTGGATGAAAGAAATATTGTGGGTGGAATGGAGGTGAGGAGACAGTAGTGAGTGGGTGAGTGGCGAATAGTGAATGGTGAATAGTGAATAGTGAGTGCCTCCACTAAACAGAAAAATGAAATAGGAATATGAAAACGGTTGAATCGCAAACAGCGTCGGTTGCCTCAGTTGCAAAGGCAAGCCAGCCCTTCTTTTCAAAGAACGGAACGGATAATTTTTTTAGTAAAGCCGATACGGAACAGCCATCTTTTTTTAGAGCTTCTGCTGGGCATGCTGTAAAAGGAAATGGTATTCTGCAAACAAAATTATCCATCGGCCAGCCCAATGATAAATACGAAAGGGAAGCCGATGAAATGGCAGATAAAGTGGTGCAACGATTGGCAAATCCTTCCGTGCAAACCAAATGTGCCCATTGCGAAGAAGAAGAAAAGAAAAATGCAATACAACGCAAATGTACAGCGTGTGAGAAGGAAGAAGAACTACATGCTAAAGCTGAATCATCTTCCATACCCGCAGCATCACCGCATATTGAAAGCAGCTTAAATGCCTCCAGAGGAAGTGGTAATCCCTTGCCGGCAAATACAAAGACGCAATTTGAAGATTCTTTCGGAGCAGATTTTTCAAATGTAAGATTGCATACGGATAATAAAGCAGCAGAGATGAACAAGGATTTGAATGCACAGGCATTCACGCATGGCAGCAATATTTATTTTAACAATGGAAAATATAATCCGGATTCTTCCGGAGGCAAACATTTGCTGGCGCATGAGTTAACGCATGTGGTGCAGCAGGGGGGTACGGCTCAAAAGAATTTGAGCACTGCCAAAAATGGTGATGGGAAAATCAGTCAAAGTAGAAATGGGTCAATACAGTGCCAAACGAATTTAACTGCAACACGGTTTTCCGGAAACAATATTTTAGAAAGCGTATTTGATGGAACAACGGTTGTGAGTACGCAAACCCATAGCAGGGGTACCCATGTGCGACTTATACAGGAAGCACTATTGGCTTTAGGTTATACGCTCCCGCTGTTTGGCGCTGATGGCATATTTGGAAACGAAACAAAGGCTGCTGTGAGGCAGTTTCAGGTAGACAATGGTGCCGTACTCTTAGACGGTATTGTGGGTAGCGAAACAATGCGCAGGCTGAATATGCAGGATAGGGGAGGCACTGTGGCTGTAGCTGGTCCGTCACCTGCACCTGCTACAGCTGCTGTTTTTGCTGAGGAGCCTGCTGAAGCATTTACCGGTTATGATAATTCTGTTGCGCCCAATTGGTTGGTAGTACCGGTAAATGGAAGAAGACATGCACAGGTTACAGTGGCGCCTGCCGGTGCTATACCAACCTATGTAAGTGATACGCCGGCAGTTGCTACAGTGCAGCGGACAGATACAGGTGCCGCCGTTACTGGTATTACCCGTGGAACTGCAAATATTACTGCAAGAGAGGGAGCAACAATATTAGGTACATTGCGGGTAACGGTCAAGAATCAGTTGACCCGGTCAGTTGCATTTCATTATGTATGCGATTCAAGAGCAGCAGCGGCAGGTGGCCCACATTGTTCAAACAGAACACCGGACGCGGATACCATGCGCTCTCTGCTTAACCGTGTATGGCATTTACAGGCTAATATTTTATTTACCGGAGGAGCCGCTCAAAACGTTGTTGTTGCCGGAGATTTAGGAGCCGCAGTTGACTGGACATCAGCCCTGCCAGGCGGAGGAGAATGGGCAACAGTAATAGCAACAGGCGCAGGAGCAAATTATAACGTTTTTAGAGTCTGGAGATATATGCAAGACGGAACATGGCCGAATGATGCAGCTAATCTGGGTGTGAATACTTTAATTGGAGACAACCCATGTGCTGATGGTTTGGGACTTGCTCATGAATGTGGCCACTTCCTCGGACTTGACCATCCAAGTGGATTTATTATGACTCCATGTCAAACTCGGCCAGGCAGGCGCGTAAGCAAAGCAATGGTTGATATTGTAAATCCATGATGCCGTACTATGAATGAAATATCCTTTCTGGTAATTATAAATTGTATAGTCCTTGTCAATTCAGGTTGTACCGGCCTTAAAAACAAGCAAATGGAAGATGAGAAATTAAATAACAAAATGGGTGCTGTTTTAAAAAACAGGGAAATTATTTCAGAGGATGGAAAAGCTAGTTTTGTTATACCTGAGAAATGGATAAAATGGCATAATGAAAACGAAACTTATCCAAACCTGCATTTATCAATTCAGGAATTATCCACTGTAAAAAATGCAGAAGGGGAATGGGATAAAGAATTTGCCACCTACGTAAACTACTTATTGCCATTTGAAAATTGTTTTGCTCATGTAGGTGCAGAGGGCTGGGGTAGTAAGGGGTTAAGCTTTGCCGATTTGCAAGTGCGGGCTTATGTATTTAGAAGTACATCTTTTGATATCAGTAGCAATTCATTCATGAAAAAACTCAATGAACTGCCGGCTTTAATTAAAACAATAACACCATCGTATGCCTTTGAAAAAACCGGAGACTGGAATCGGCTGCTTATTTCGTATCGCTGCACATTTATTGACTACAGTGCAGTTGCATTCATTGATTTTCGGGTAAAGAGTTTTGATAAAAATGCACTCGTGTTTGTATTTATGTTTACCGACCATACAAACCATACTATTGAAATAGATAACATTTTAAATTCTTCTACATTAAAGGACTGATACAAAGTATGTCGCTAATCTACCGCCCTTGTTAGTGTCCGTATTAACCGGAAAATAAATATGAATATGAAAACGGCTGAACCAAAAACGGCAACTGTTGCTACGGTGCAAAAAGCAAACCAGCCCTTCTTTTCAAAGAAGGCGGAGGGAAGTTTTTTTGGTGAAAGCAGTATTGGGGATTCTGCTTTTTTCAAGCAAACGAATGAGTTTAGTGTTGGCGGTAGGGGTGCGATACAAAAAAAATGTACAGCATGCGGGCAGGAAGAAAACAGGATTCAGCGACAGGAAGAACAGGGGCCAAGAGAAACCAAACCAGCTTCACCGGATCCGAAGCAAGTGCCTGTGATCCCTCCAAAAAAATGGTCCGCCCGTGCCGGCAGATGTGTGGCAGATCCTGCATTTCCGGATTTCGGATGTTTTGCCGGCCAGTTAAAATTAGATATTGATGAAAATATTTTAAACAATGCTCATCAGTTTTACCAGGCAGCCAATTTACATCCCGGCGATAATGAGCTTATGTGGAATACTTTTCTGAGATATGGAATAGGCGTTAACCTTCTGCAAACAAATTTTGGTTTCCTGGGTACGGGCAAAAAATGGGGCAATATACTTTCTTATGGTACCGGCATAGGTATGAAATCGTACCAGTTTCTTAAAGATGGCGAGCTGAAATTAGATATACAAATACCTGTAGGAAAAGGCGTGAACCTTGATATAAAATTTGATTATAATACTAATCCCGTTAAGCCTGCAGATGAGAAAGTGAATACATCTATTGGTATATCGGGTCGCTTTTAATGTATAGCAGCATGATAACCGCTGAAGCAAAAACAACATCTGTTGCTGAAGCGTCAATCAACAAAAAGCTGATAGCGGCCAAAAAAGCAGAAAATGACGCCGGTGATGTATTAAATAAAATAATGGATGGGCCTGTGCTTGATGAATTTAAAAAATTAAATAAAGGAAGAACGAACAAAACAGGATAGATCAGGATTTAAATACCAGAATCATTATGGCATCAATAAAAATTAGTAAGCCATGTCAGCTAATACAATAAAACCCATCGCCCTCCAATGGAACCAGTTAGCCTTAAACGCTATCCGGTATTCCAAAACATCCCCGCCATTGGCGGCCAGGGCATTGGCTATGCTGCATACTGCCACGTACGATGCGTGGAGTGTGTATACCGATGGTGCGCTCAGCACCCGCACGGCTTTATACATAAAAATAAAGGATGATGAAAAATGCAGGAAGGATAACCGCCGGAAAGCGGTGAGCTATGCCGCTTACCGTGTGTTGGTGGAATTGTTTTGGCTGGTGTTGCCGGCACAAAACAAGAACATGTTTCGCGGGCTGATGCATGAACTGGATTACGATCCTGCTGATACATCCTTAGATATTACAATGCCGCAGGGTATTGGAAATGTGATAGCTAAATTAGTGATCGAATATCGCGCCGGCGATGGCTCCAATCCTTATGGAACGCTGCATATGCCATCCTGGAGCGATTATACCGGATATACACCTGTAAATACCTGGGATAAAGTAAATGACCTGAATTACTGGCAACCATTAAGAACAATGATCTCATCCGGGCAATATAAAATACAGCACTTCCCTGTTCCGCATTGGGGACTGATACAGTCATTTTCGCTCAACTATAATGGACAGTTCAGACCTGAACCGCCTTTTAAAAAACACCAGTCGCAATTTAAAGATCAGGCAAGAGAAATACTAACCCTCAGCGCAGCATTAACAGATAAACAAAAAGCTATTGCAGCATATTGGGCCGATGGCCCCGGCACTTATACTCCGGCAGGGCATTGGTGCGAAATTGCACAGTTTGTAGCCGTTAATAAAAAATATGGTGATTCCGATTGCATCAAATTATTTTTTGTGCTTTCTAATGCCCTGCTCGATGCCTCCATTGCCTGCTGGGAATGCAAGCACCGGTATAATTCGGTACGGCCGGTAACGGCAATACGGGAACTGTACCGCGGCAAAGATATACAGGCCTGGGGCGGTGCGCATAAAGGCAGGGAAACGATTAAAGGAGAAGAGTGGCAATCTTATATTGCCACCCCACCTTTCCCGGAACATGTTTCAGTGCACAGTACATTCAGTCGTGCTGCTGCCACCATACTACAATACTATACCGGTAGTGATCAGTTTGGCGGCTGCACCGTTATTGAAAAAGGGTGTTCTGCAATTGAAAAAGGAACAGTACCAACGCAGGATATAACATTAGAATGGGACACTTTTACTGCAGCGGCAGAACAAGCGGGAAAATCAGGACTGTATGGTGGAACGCATTTTTCTAAGGGAGACAGGGATGGACAAAAGCTGGGAGCGGAAATTGGCAAATGTGTATGGGAAAAAGCATTGTTTTATTTTAATGATTAAGCGGAGCACCTGATTTATAAATAAAGTCAATCATTTATTGCTCATCAAAAAAATAGCATCATGGCAAAAGCAGCAGTTATTTCACGAACCAGGTACCGGTTTCAGTACGCTGTGAAATTTATTTGCACAGCCCATATTCCCGGCACTTCACAAACAACGGACGCATTGCTGCCTGGTGTTTACCAAACGGCGGTAAATATTCATAATCCCCTGAACAAAAAAATAAAAATGAGAAAGAAGATCGCTTCTCCTATCGGTATTTCAAAATATTTTAATGACGGACTTGATCCCGATGTCGTACAAAGAATAACCTGTGCCCAGGTGCGTGAGTTTGGCCTCACTTTTATACATGGCTTTGAAGGATTCCTTGTTATTGAAAGTACGGATAGCCTGGATGTGGTAGCGGTATATACCGCCGGTGGACGCGGAGCGGAGGTGAGCAGCATTGATGTGGAACAGGTTAAAGAAAGAAAAATATAAAACCGCATACATGTCTGTTATTTCAATTGCCATTCAAAAAGGCGGTTCAGGCAAAACCACCACCGCCATCAACCTTGCGGCGGCATTGCAGCGCATGGGTAAAAAAGTGTTGCTGTTTGATGCTGATCCTCAGGCCAATTTATCGCAGTCGCTGGGTGTATTGGATGAGCCGGAGAAGAACCTCTTTACAGAACTGAAGAAAGAAATTGCAGGAGAAAGTGGTGACCTGGTGCAAACGATCATTCAAACCCGATCAGGCCTGCCCCTTGTTCCTTCTTCTATAGAACTGGCGGGCGCCGAACTGGAACTTGTAAGTGTGTACGGACGTGAGCAGGTGTTTTCCTGGATGCTTGAATCACTGAAAGAGAAATACGATTTCATTTTTATTGATTGCCCTCCGGCTATTGGTATGCTTACCGTAAATGCCCTGGTGGCCAGCGATTATGTATTGATGCCTTTGCAGGCGGAGTTCTTACCCCTGAAAGGTTTGCGTAGCTTTATGCACCATTTCAAAGCCGTTAAAAGTAAATTAAACAGGAACCTCGAAGTGCTGGGATTTATACTTACCCGTTATGATGAACGTAAAACGATGAACCGGCAGGTATATCAGCAATTGGAACAGGAGTTTGGCGAAAAGGCATTTCATACCCATATCCGTAATAATATTCAGTTGGCAAAAGCCCAGGAAGCGGGAACGGATATTTTTAGTTTTGACAAACATGCGCATGGCGCTGAAGATTATCAAAACCTGGCGCTGGAATTTATAGAGAAAATAGCAAAATAGTTTTGTTAATGTTTTAAATGTTGCTGTATGTTCAGAAGCAGTTATCGCAGCCGCCGGCACAGGAACCCGCATACACATGAAGAACAACAAATGCCTTCGCAACCCTTTTTTGCAGGAAAACATTTGCTGGCGCATGAATTAACGCATGCTGTTCAACCGGGCGGCGATGGGATGTCGGTGCAGAAACAGTCTTCTCCTTCTGCCGGTGCTAAGGCCGAAAGCCTCGTAGAAAATGACAGGGAATCTTTCAGCATCATTTTAGCCAGGCACTATCTCGCAACCCAGAGAAATATTACTTTCGATCCGGCCCAAACCACACAATGTTCTTCACCTGCTACCGGTTCGCAAGAGTGTTTACTTATAACACAATCCGGAACCAGTATTAAATTAATATGGAATACCATTACTAATCGCGCTATCGCAAAAGCTATTATTAATAACGAAGGACTGGCCTGTGGTTTCAGCTACACGGTAGATGATAACAGCAATATTACTTTTACTTTGATTAAATGCTGGAAAATTTTTGATATATGAGCACCGATCATACCGGAAGGAGTTCTGAAGAAAATAAGAGGTACCGCGATCTCCCGGTTTCGCCGGAGTTTATATACCTCGATACGCTCATTAAATACAGGCTGGCGCCTTATTTTCCTTCTGATGTGCAGGTGGAAGAACCTTTACTTCCGGATTTGAGCAACTGGTATGCACCATTGTCCGATTTTATCAGTAACAACAAATTAAACCGTGAGGAATCTGTTTTATTATTAATTGTGCTTACTCCTTACCTGTATTCCGATTTATTTGACCATGCTATTGAAAGCCGGTTAAATGATGCGGGGAACTTTCCGAAGATCGGCGGCGTTCGTGGTAAAAATTCCCGGGCTTTTTTACCTACCGGTGAAACCGCTTTATTTCTGCTGGCAGGTGATGACATGCAAAGAAGACTGGAAGTTCAGCAATTGTTTGGAGCGGAACATTTATTTGGCCGGAAGAAAATACTATGGCTCGAAGAACTAGCCCAGGGTGAGCCTCCTTTAAGCGGCAGGATAATTTTATCGCAGGATTATGCCGATATACTGATGTATGGTAAACCATCTCCTCCGCATTTCAGTATCACCTTTCCCGCGAGGCGGATTGAAGAAAAAAGACAATGGGAGTCGCTGGTGATCAGCGAAGAGCTGCAGCGCCAGATTGAGGAAATTACCGGTTGGCTGAAGTATAATAATACGCTCCTGCAGCAATGGGGTATGCAGGATCGGTTAAAGAAAGGATACAGGGCATTGTTTCATGGTCCGCCCGGTACCGGAAAAACATTAACCGCCGGCTTGCTGGCCAATGAAATGAAAAGAGATATTTATAAGATTGATCTTTCTATGGTGGTTTCAAAATATATAGGTGAAACGGAAAAAAACCTGGAGATGCTTTTTTCCCGTGCGGAAGATAAAGGATGGATATTGTTTTTTGATGAAGCGGACGCTTTATTTGGCAAACGCACCAATGTGCGCGACGCGCATGATAAGTATGCCAACCAGGAAGTGTCGTATTTATTGCAGCGTATAGAAGATTATGACGGGCTTATTATTTTAGCGACCAATATGAAAGGTAATATTGACGATGCTTTCCTTCGCCGTTTTAATGCTATTCTGAAATTTCCTTTCCCCGATGCCGGGGAAAGGGCGCAGATATGGGAAAGGTCTTTCCCGGAAAATATTGTTTTTGTTGCTGAGCCGGAATCAATACCAGGTAATGGCGCCGGTAGAGTGGAATGGGAAAACGCCGGATTGTTCAATATCGTTAAAAAGTATGAGCTGTCTGGCGGAAGTATTATTAACGTAGTACATTATGCCTGTTTGAAGTCTGTTGAAAGGGCATCAGCGCAGGTAAACATATCCGATCGTACAAATGATGCAGCAGGTGCAACAGGTTTTTCAGAAACTATAGCCAACCCGGATAAAAATTTTCACCATCCTCCGCTTGTTATTAATCTTGCCGATGTGCTGCATGGTATTAAAAGAGAATTGAGTAAAGAAGGGAAACCATTTGTGCGGTAAATGAATACACTCTCCGGCACGATGCATAATATCTACCGCAGGTTATTATGCTTCATCAACCCCGCACATCTGAGGCGAAAACGGGCAGCAATCCCTTCCCAACTCTATCCGAACAGTTCATCCGGGCGGGCGGTTAGTTGGGTTCGACTGTACTGCTAAAGCTGATCCATATTACTACAGCCTGTCACGCTGGAAAGAATCTGTATTCGCCAGCGACATTTTGTACCACCGCTTTGCATTTTTTTATTGTCTTATAGACGATCTGTTTATTTGTATGCATTTACATTTTCTCTTGTTTATATTTGGACTATAGAATATTAAAATAAACGGCATGAAAAGAACAATAGTTTTTGGCATTTTCTTTTTGATCGGAACAATTTCTTTTTCACAGCAACAAAAACCAAAATTATGGTATGCCGCACCGGCGGATGCATCGGTTAAGGATGTGGATGATGGCTGGAAGAATGATGAAGAATGGCTGAAAGCACTGCCCGTGGGCAATGGCTTTATGGGGGCTATGGTGTTTGGGGATGTGAATAAAGAAAGATTGCAACTGAATGATAAAACATTGTGGAGCGGCAGCGTGTCGGATAATGACAACCCGGATGCCTTCGCTTCTTTGCAGGAAATCAGGAACTTATTGTTTACCGGAAAGTATAAGGAAGCCACCGCGCTCACCAACAAAACACAGGTATGCAGGGGAGCCGGGTCGGGTAACGGTAACGGCTCAACGGTTCCCTTTGGTTGCTTTCAAACCTTAGGTGATCTGTGGATTGATTTCGGTAAAAAAGCGGCTTATGCCAACTATTACCGCGATCTTGATATTATTAATGGGATCGCCTCCGTGAAATATGACCAGGAAGGGATTCAGTTCAAAAGAGAAGTTTTTGCCAGCTATCCTGCAAAAGCATTGATCGTTCATTTATCCGCATCAAAAGCCAAAGCCCTTTCTTTTACGCTGGATATCAACCGTCCGGAAAGATTTACTACCGTGGCGCAGCAAAATACATTGTTGATGACAGGTACTATGAACAATGGCGCCGGCGGACAAGGCATGCAATACAAAGTAGTGGTAACACCGGTATTGAAAGGCGGAAGCATACAAACATCCGGTAACAGGTTAATAATAAAGAACGCAACGGAAGTAATGCTGGTAATAACTTCGGCTACTAATTACCGTTTGCATTACCCGGATTATATCAATACCAATTATGAAACGGAGCTGGAACAGCTTACCGCGGCCGCTGTCAGCAAGCCCTATGCCGCGCTGCGCAGCGAACATGTGGCCGATTTTTCTTTTTACATGAACCGGGTATCGTTCCGGCTGGGTGATGATAAAAATACCACGCTGCCTACCGACGCACTTTTGCAAAAGAATAAACAAACACAAAGCGAGCAGGAATTATACACGCTCTATTTTCAGTACGGAAGATACCTGTTATTATCTTCTTCCCGCCAGGGCAGTCTCCCCGCCAACCTCCAGGGCATGTGGGCCAATAAGATACAAACACCCTGGAACTGCGATTACCATACCGATGTAAATGTGCAGATGAATTACTGGCCGGCCGAAGTAACCAATCTTTCTGAAACCCACCTGCAGTTAACCGAATTGATTGCATCACTGCAGGCGCCCGGAACAAAAACGGCTCAAACGCATTATCATGCCGGCGGCTGGGTGATGCATCCCATTACCAATGTATGGGGATTTACCGCTCCGGGGGAGCATCCCAGTTGGGGATTGCATGTTGGCGCCAGCGCATGGATGAACCAGCACTTGTGGGAGCATTATGCCTTTACAAAAGACGAAGCCTATTTAAAAAAGGTATTTCCCATATTGCAATCTGCCGCGGCATTTTATCTGGACTGGTTAGTAAAAGATCCTGTGTCGGGGAAATTGGTATCTGGTCCGGCGGCTTCGCCCGAAAATAATTTTATAGCACCCGATGGCAGCCAGGCAAGCATCAGCATGGGACCATCGCATGATCACCAGGTGATCCACGATTTGTTTACCAACACATTAAATGCGGCCGAAGTTTTGGAGATAAAGAATGAAATGATTGATAAAATAAGATCAGCGATTGATCAAATTCCAGCTCCTGCTATTGGTTCCGATGGAAGGCTGATGGAATGGGCGCAGGAGTTTAAAGAAGTGGAACCACAGCACCGGCATGTGTCGCATTTGTTTGCCTTATACCCCGGCAATCAGGTATCGTTTTACAAAACACCTGCACTGGCACAGGCGGCACGCAAATCGCTCGAACTAAGAGGTGATGGCGGAACCGGCTGGTCGCTTGCTATGAAAGTAAGTTTCTGGACGAGGCTGCACGATGGTGATCATGCTTTAAAGCTGCTCAACCGTTTACTGAACCCGGTGCATTCAAGCGGTGTGGAAATGACCAACAGTGGGGGTACCTATAATAATCTATTTTGTGCTCATCCGCCATTCCAGATTGACGGCAACTTTGGCGCTACTGCCGGCATTGCCGAAATGTTGTTGCAAAGCCATGAATACTTTATTGAACTGCTGCCGGCGCTTCCTTCTTCATGGAAGGATGGCGAGGTAAAGGGTTTGTGTGCAAGAGGCGGCTTCGAGTTGCATATGAAATGGAAAGATGGGAAGCTGGCGGATGCCGTGCTGCTTTCCAAAAAAGGCGGCAACTGCGAAGTAAAGTATGGTAATGCAGCAATAAGCCTGCAAACCGTTGCGGGTAAAACGTATCCGCTCAGCGGATTGCTGAAATAGGAGAGGAGAGCAATTCTTTGTTGGACTTTATTTCAAAAGCTCAAATTCATTACTACTGCTTGTCATTCCAACGAATGAGGAATCCGTTCATTGTGGAGAGAGTTAACTAATTTTACACAACATTCCTTTTACATACACACAAGAAATAAAACGATGAAACTTAAGTACAACCCTCATTACCCTTCCGTGGAAGATCTAAGAGAAAAAGCCAAAAGAAAGATACCCAAATTTGCATTTGAATACTTAGACGGCGGCTGTAATGAAGATGTAAACCTGCACCGGAATACGGCCGAAATCAGGGAAGTGGAACTCCTTCCGCAATACCTTGATGTGCATACAGGTTCTGATATGCGCACGGAATTATTCGGACATACTTACGATGCGCCTTTCGGGATTGCCCCGGTGGGGCTGCAGGGACTGATGTGGCCTAAAGCTCCTGAAATTTTAGCCAAAGCGGCATTTGAGCATAATATACCTTTTATACTCAGCACGGTATCTACCAGCAGCATCGAAAAAATCAGTGAAATTACAGAAGGGAGGGCCTGGTTTCAATTGTATCACCCTACGGAAAACAGACTGAGAGACGATATTATCAAAAGAGCCGAAGCTGCACAATACCCCGTACTTGTTATTTTGTGCGATGTGCCCACTTTTGGGTACCGTCCGCGCGACATCAGGAACGGTTTGGCCATGCCTCCTAAAATGTCGTTCACCAATATGCTTCAAATTATGGGCAAGCCGGAATGGGCGATTAAAACGCTGATCAACGGGCAACCCGCTTTTGAGATATTACAACCCTATATGCCCAAAGGACTTGATTTAAAACGGCTGGGAGAATTCATGGACCAAACTTTTTCGGGAAGGCTAAACGAAGAAAAGATCGCGCCTATCCGTGACATGTGGAAAGGAAAAATTGTTTTGAAAGGAGTAGCCAGCGAAGCCGACACAGAAAAAGCCATCCGCCTGGGCATTGATGGCATTATTGTATCTAATCATGGAGGAAGGCAGTTGGATGCGGGCCAATCAACCATAAAGCCACTCATCACCATTGCCGCAAAGTATGGCGATAAAATAAAAGTGATGATGGACAGCGGTTTAAGATCGGGTCCGGATATAGCAAGGGCGCTTGCTTCCGGCGCTCAGTTTACCTTCCTCGGCAGGTCATTCATGTATGGCGTGGCGGCGCTGGGTAAAGCAGGCGGAAACCATACGATCTCTATTTTGAAAACACAGCTTCAGCAGGTTATGGAACAAATTTGCTGCGAAAAAGTAAGCGACTTCCCCAGGCACCTGGTAAGGTATACATGAGGTCATAGCTTATGATGGCAATGCCGGATACTTTGTTCCTTAGCATGACCGGCAGCAGGTGTTTTGTTCGGTTTTGCTGCTAAAGTTCAACCGTATTACTGACGTTTGTCATTCCGACGAAGGAGGAATCCATCTTCGCTTTAATCCTTGCAGATTCTTCGATCTCAGCATGGCTAAGTGTTGCGTGCAGACACGCAACAGGACGGGAAAATCCGAAATCGAAATTTCTGAATTCGAAGCAACCATAAACTATCAATTATATAATCCGACTCTGCCATTGGGGATTACCTACCTGCCGGTAGGCAGGCTTCAA